>NZ_JAQREI010000002.1:0-526294 GCF_028599215.1 Pseudoalteromonas sp. Angola-30 | reverse complement strand
TTTGTGTCTTTCGACAGCTCAATGAATTCTGAATTTATTTAATATCTTTCGATATTGAATTGACTGTGCTGCAATTCTTTTCTTAAGTAAAACCTAAGTAAGTTATTGCTGTTGGTCACTCAGTTTCAATTGAGACTCTAAATTTGTTTGCCTCACTTAGTAAACTAAGCTTGGCTGTTAGAACTCAATCTGTACGAGTGCCCACACAGATGATTGCTTTATATTGTTAAAGAACGTTGCGATTAAAGCGTTAAACTTTATCTCGCTAGGGCTGCGCATCTTACGCTTTCCTATTTTTTTGTCAACACTTAATTTTGTTAAACTTGAAAGTTTTTAAAACTAAGTTTTACTCGACTCACTGAGTAGCTCGTGCCTCGCTATGCGTTGCGCTCTGCCGCCTCAGTGGGGTCGCATTATAGGGAGAACGGATTTTTACGCAAGCGTTTTTTAATAAAAACTATAAATAAAAGCTCTTTCGTGCATTTTTCACTCTAAAGAGCCAAAAGCAGTACAAAAAACAAACTAAATCTATACACAAAGGTCAGTTTGCTTTAAATATAACGATGTATAAAACGCAAAAAGCACCTATAAGGTGCTTTTAAGTTAATTTATTAACTGCGCGTATTAATACAAAATACTATAAAGCTTTCTTCTGTATTTTGCTGCAAGTGCATCTCCATCTGGTAGAGAAGCGATAATTGCTAAAAAGCTTGCTTTAGCGTCATTAAAATTAAGATCCTTTTTAAGTACGCTGAACAGTGTTTCGAGTGCTTCTTCTTTTCGTCCTGCATCATTTAGCAATTGGCTTAGCCCTATTTTCAGGTCTAAGTCATTTGGGTACTTTTCTACTTGAGATTGCTTTTCTTTTATCTCTGGCGAGTCGGTAGCTTCTAGAGCCGCTTCGCATTTAGCTTTTATATTATGAAAATAAGCATCTTGCTCTTGGGCGTCAATGGTATCAATGAGTGCTTGCGCATCATCTAACTTGTGTATTTGAATACATATATCGGCTAATACAAGCTTTATACGTGCGTTTGCACTGTCTATTTCATACGCTTGCTTTGCGTAATTAAATGCAGCATTTAGGTCCGACTTTAATAATGCTTGTTTTGCTTGTTCAAGAAGTAGGTCCTGCTGCGCTGGTAAATGCTTACTCAGGGCTTCGCGAATTTGCGCGTCTGTTTGTGCACCCGCTAATAAATCTACTGGAGCTGAATCTTTTAACAACACAAGTGTAGGTAATGTTTGCAAGCCAACCTGCTGCGCTAATTGCGAGGCGAGTGCTTGTTCTGCGTCACAATCAAGATTAGCCACTACAATATGGTCTTTATATTGCGTAGCTAAGTTTTCTAATATACCGATTTGGCTAATACACTCAGGACTTTGTGGCGAGTGGAAGTTAAGCAGCACCAACTTTTGTTGTGATGTTTCACCGAGTACTTGCTGAAGGTTTTGTGCGTTGATACTAACTATGTTGCTCATTGAATTAATTGCCATATTCATTTATTTAGGTTTTTATATGGAGACGAACATAATAAATACAAGTATTAAATACTTTCAAATAATGAGGGAAAACATGAAAATCACCTATCTAGCTGCAGCATTTATGATAGCAAGCCCACTTACTTACGCTAAGTCACTAAACTTAGATTTAACTAAGAGTATGCCAGCTATTGAAAAGTTTTACCTCGACTTACATCAATCTCCAGAGCTTTCATATCACGAACAAGAAACTGGCAAAAAAATAGCATCGCAATTAACAAACCTTGGGTTTGACGTAACAGATAATGTTGGCGGCTACGGTGTGGTAGGAATTTATAAAAATGGCACCGGCCCTACAATAATGATTCGTACTGATACTGATGGCCTACCTATCACAGAGCAAACCGGTAAAGCTTATGCATCTAAAGTACAAGTGACCAACGAGCATGGGAATAAAGTAGGTGTAATGCATGGCTGTGGCCACGATATACATATGAGCTCGTTTATTGGTACTGCTGAGCAACTTATTGCCCATAAAAATAAGTGGCAAGGAACGTTAATGATGGTTGCGCAACCTGCAGAAGAAGTTGGCGGTGGAGCAAAAGCCATGTTAAGTGAAGGCTTATTTAGTAAATATGCTAAGCCTGATCATGTTATTGCGCTGCATGTTAGTGCCAGCGTGCCTGCGGGTAAGGTATCAATGAAAAATGAATACACCATGGCAAGTGTTGATTCGGTAGATATAACTATAAAAGGTAAAGGCGGACACGGCGCCTACCCGCACACTACCGTAGACCCTGTAGTTATTGCGGCGCGTACGGTATTAGCATTACAAACAATCACAAGCCGCGAGCTTTCTCCACTTGAGCCTTCCGTTGTGACTGTGGGTTCTATTCATGGTGGCTCAAAGCATAATGTGATTTCCGATGAAGTAAAACTACAGCTTACGCTTAGAAGCTACAACCCAGAGGTACGGAAGGCGCAAATAGCAGCTATAAAACGTATTACAGCGGGTATTGCTCAAAGTGCTGGCCTTACTGAGTCACACTACCCTGTTGTTCACGTTCATGAAGATGAATCTATTCCATCTACTTACAATAACCCTCAGCAAACTAACATTGTTAGGAGTGCTATTGCTGATGCAATTGGCGAAACTAATGTACTTGAGACAAAAGCGGTTATGGCTGGTGAAGATTTTGGATTGTACGGTAGAACTGATGAAAACATTCCTATTACGTTATTTTGGTTAGGTGGAGTAAACCAGCAGCAATATACAAATGCGATGAAAAGTAACCAAACACTTCCTTCATTACACTCAAGTAAATTTGCGCCAGATTATAAAGTAGCATTACCGACCGGTATAAAAGCCATGAGTAACGCTGCAGTCGCGTTATTTAATCAAAAATAAGCCGTATTTGAGAGCTCAGCGATTAAGTGGTTGCTGAGCTCTTTTTATAATTTGATTTTTTAAATGGTGCTTTTTTACCACCCTTAGCAAAGCGCTTTTTAGACGGTGTTTTAGGCAGCTTTGAAAATACATGGCTATCACAACTAGCTGCTTGCTGTACAAAACCTTCAAGCTCCACCAGCAGTGGTTGTAAAAATTGTTGGTAGCTCATTGCTTGTTGAGCAATGTTGCCTAAACTCGCCTCCCATTTAGCGGTCAAATCGGGGCTAGCTAAGCCCTCTGGTAAAACACTAATAAGTGCCAAGCCTGTTTGTGTAGCTTTAATTGATTTACCTTCGCGCTTTAAAAAACGACGCCTAAATAATAATTCAATAATGCCTGCGCGGGTTGCCTCTGTTCCTAGCCCATCGGTCTCTTTAAGTATTTTTTTAATTTGTGAATCTTTTACATAACGACTAATGCCGGTCATGGCACTTAGCAATGTTGCATCAGTAAAATGAGACGGTGGCGTAGTGTGTTTTTCTACCACTTCACCTTTAGTGCAGTTAAGTGCCATGCCTTTTGTTAAATGAGGCAAGGTTGCTTCATCTTTTAGCTCGGCTTTGCCCATTAATACCTTAAACCCTAAGCTTACATCTTGCTTTGCATTGGCTTTAAATAAACCTCCCGCAATTGTTACCTCTACTTTAGTTTCGTTATAAATGTAATCGGGGTAAAACTGAATTAGGTAATGCCTGCTAATAAGTTGATATACTTTTGCTTCATCAGCCGCCAAAGTCGCTGTTTTTAGTTGTTTAGCGGTAGGTACAATTGCGTGGTGTGCAGCCACTTTTGCATCGTTGAAACATTTGCTGTGTTTTTTAGCGTCTGCCCCATTCACAAACTCAGTATTTTGACCGCCATTAGCTGCAATTGCTTTTAAAATTGCAGGCGCATCTAAATGATGCTCTTTAGGCAAATAACGATTATCAGAACGAGGGTAAGTAATTAACTTATGACGCTCATAAAGCGTTTGGCAAATATCGAGTACTTGCTGGGCTGCCATACCATATGCCTTTGCAGCATCTATTTGCAGTGCCGATAAATTATAAGGCAGCGGCGCGCTTTGTTTTTTTTGTTTTTGTTCGAGCGCAGTGACTTCAGCTGGTTGATTGGCTATTCGCGAAGCGACGTTTTCGGCTAATGCATTATTTAAAACGCGGCCCTCTTCATCTTGGTACGGCTCGCAGGCTTTGCTTGGTAACCACTTGGCCACAAAGCTTTGCTGCTCAGGGGTTATTAAATGCGCCAACACTTCATAAAATGGTTTTGACACAAAGTTAGCTATTTCGTTATCCCGATTAACCACTAAACCTAAAATTGGGGTTTGTACGCGACCCACCGACAACACATTGCCAAAGCCTGCTTTTTGACCCGCCAGCGTATAAGCACGCGTAAGGTTCATACCAAATAGCCAATCTGCACGTGAACGCGCAAGCGCCGACACACTAAGCGGAATAAATTCACGATTTGAACGCATAGTAGTAAGCGCTTTTTTTACCGCCGCTAAATTTAAATCACTTATAAGTAAACGTTGAATGCTTTGCTTTTTGGTTTTACTTATTTTGGCTTGCTCTATGACTTCATCAACCAACAATTGGCCTTCGCGGTCGGGATCGCCCGCATGCACGAGTACTGATGCCTGCTTAATTAGCTTTTTTAGAATAGTTAATTGCTTACGCGTTTTCGTTTTTGCCTTGAGCTGCCATTGCTGTGGCACTATGGGAAGGTGTTCAAATTGCCACTTTTTAAAACGCGCATCATAATCATCAGGTTCAGCTTGCTCAAGTAAGTGCCCTATACACCACGAGACACAGTCACCATTAGCCACTTCTATATAACCATCGTGTTTTTTATGTGGTTTTGGCAATGCATCAGCAATAGCTCTGCCAAGTGATGGCTTTTCTGCGATATAGAGTTTCATGGGAGTTGCTCATTAACTGTTTATATGAACAGTAGTTTAGCACAGCTATTTAGAAGGTGGAGCGCTTTCTATTTTTGAGGGGGAATTACTTTTTTTAGCGAAAAGCATAATTAAAGGTAAATAACACACTATGACGGTGCCAATGTTGATAAAGGGCATTAACGTTTTGTAAATAATGGTGCTGTACGCTAAATCCCAAAGGTGACGGTCAACTAATCTGAATAATTGTAATATAGGTGCGCCAATAACCACTAACTGACCAATAACGCATTGCCATAAATAAACTTTATCTTTTATTCCCCAATAAGCTATTAACGCCATCCATATAATATCGGTAGCCGCCCATACTAAATAACGATAGATATAAATATCGTCAAACTCTCTCAAGCTAGAAGCTGTTATCCCCCCAAAGAAGAAAAAAGCGACGGTCAATAATGCAAATCTAAAGGCTAAGTAATCTTTAAATATAAAAAATATAAAAAGAGCCGGGCTTAGCATAAAGACCCAGCTTTTACTTAAAATACTAACGAAATACAAAAACCAATCAGGCAAAATGTTTTACCTTATTTTTCTTTTGTATCGTCGTCGGTACCATCACCATTACCTGGCATATCACAATATTTAATTATAACTTTCACAGCACATCCATTACATATGTTAAGGAAATGTACTTTAAGCTAAAATAATGAACTTGCCAAGATACTTAGGTGATTAAGTACCTTAAAAAGAAACTTAATTAGAGAAATTAGCGCCAGCTACTAGCCTAGCGCACATCAATAGGGTCTGACTCTTTAGCCTTACCTTGTAAGATTGATATTTCTACTCGGCGATTTCGGCGTCTATCTTCGTTTGAATCATTCGGAACAAGTGGACGAGTATCAGCACGCCCTACTACCATCATGCGGTTTTTATCAAACCCTTGTACCGTTTGTAATTCGCTTGCTACTGCTACAGCACGCTTTGACGATAAGTCCCAGTTATTAATATATAACTCATTAGAAACCTGAAAATCATCGGTGTGACCCGATACCGTAATTTCTCCAGGTACATCTTTTAATAACTCACCAATATCTTGAATTATGGGCTTAAACTTAGGTTGTAAAAAAGCACTGCCAGAGGGAAATGAGCCATTTTCACGGATACGAATAATGATTTGCTGCCCTAAAGATTCAAGCTCGATTGCACCATCGATAATTTGTTTTTCGAGCTGCTGCGCTATTTTTTTCACTAACTCGTTAGTTTGTTCTTGATCGGCGGCTGAAGTTGCTTGCTCTGAAGATTGCTGCTGCGATGTACTACGTGACTCGCCACCACGTTTATCGCCACGTTGCTCTTGTCTACCACCAGCAGAGCTTTCATCACCCGCTTGAAATTCTAACATTTGCTGGGTCATTTCAACGGTTTGTTGCTGAATGGTTTCTATCGGGGTAGGTTCAGGCTTACCAGGGGTAAATTCCATAGCAATAACCGAGGTCCCTTTAGGGATATCTTTTACTTCTATTTTGTTTTGCACACCAAATGCAAACTTCATCGAGCCTGCTATTTGCTTAAATTTAAGTACATCCATTTCTGAAAACGCGAGCAAAAGTACAAAAAAGCACATTAAAAGCGACATTAAGTCGGCAAATGTTCCCATCCAAGCAGGCAAACCTGGGGGTGGGCATTTGCACTCTTGATCAGACATGGTTACTCCTCGGTATCTACTTTGCGCTTAGACTCAGCAAGATAATTTTTCAAAATACCTTCAATTACTTTCGGGTTTTGGCCATCTTGAATACCTAAAATAGCATCCAGTATTAGACGCTGATTCATGGCTTCTTCGTCTTTACGAAGCTCAAGTTTTACCTGAATAGGAATAGCCACTACATTTGCTAAAAATGCACCATATAAAGTAGTTAATAATGCCACCGCCATTGCGGGGCCAATGGCTTTAGGGTCATCCATGTTAGATAACATAGCAACTAAGCCTATTAACGTTCCTATCATACCCATTGCTGGGGCTATATCGGCAAGTGACTTAAATAAACCGGCGCCCAGTTCGTGACGAGTTGTGGTTAAAGAAATGTCTTTTTGAAGCGTGGCACGAACTACATCAGCATCGTGGCCATCAACGAGCATATCTACACCTTTGCGCATAAAAGGGTTTGGTATTTCGGCTTCTTCGAGGGCTAAAAACCCCCCTTTACGGGCAGAATCAGCAAGTTCAACTGCTTTTTCAATCAGCTCTTCTGGCGATTCGATTTTAAACATAAATGCTTTACCAACAACTTTACCTATGCCCAAAAACTGCGACAAGGTAAAGTTTGATAACACAATAAATAGTGAGCCACCAAATACAATTACACTAGAAGGCGCATCGGCAAACATCCCCATTTCACCGCTACTACTCATAAACATGGACATGACAATTAAACCTATTGCGCCAAGGATCCCAATTATGGTTGCTAAATCCACATTTCCTCCAAAGTATTATACTTTGTTATTCAAACTTTTATTATTAACTGCTTATCGGCAAGATACTGAAATACTTAAGCCATTTTTGAAAAAAGTGTAAAACACTGTGTTTGGCCTAATTTTAGATCAAGATACCCTACTCGCCTAGCGGCTGATTAATTTTATTGTACACAGTGAGCACTAATACGCATCTTATACATGGTAAAAATGCGATTTAAACTGATATAACTCAAAAAACAACGATCATCCTTTGACCTAGTTTAGCATTCCCCCTAAAATTGGCTCCTAAATTTATCATGCTGGCTGAAATTAAACATGGCGACTAAAAAACCTGAAAACCTAAGTTTTGAACAAGCACTCGAAGAACTATCAACCATTGTCGGTGAAATGGAACAAGGTGATTTATCGCTTGAGCAGTCGTTAAAGCAATTTGAGCGTGGTATAGCCTTAGCTAACGCCTCAACGGGTAAGTTACAACAAGCAGAACAAAAAGTGTCTATTTTGATGGGTAATGACGAAAAAGCAGCGCTTACTTCATTTAACAACGATATGGAATAACCGTGAGCATACAAGAAAAAATAGAATGTGCTCAACAAGATGTCGTAAAGACCCTGCAACAGTACTTTGATCAACCCCTTGATACCGCACACACAGTAAAAGAAGCTACGCAGTACGGCTTATTTAACGGTGGCAAGCGTTTACGCCCCTTTTTAGTCTACGCAAGTGGTGAAATGCTCGGAGCTAATAAGCAAGATTTAGATATTCTTGCTGCTGCTATTGAGTGTATTCATAGCTACTCGTTGGTGCACGATGATTTACCAGCCATGGATGATGACGACCTTCGCCGTGGACGCCCAACTTGCCATATAGAGTTTGACGATGCGCACGCAATTTTAGCGGGCGATGCACTACAAACATTGGCCTTTGAGCTTATCTCGACTCACAATTTTACCTGCAGCGCGTCAACACAAGTAAAAATGATCAGCGCACTGGCTAAAGCATCGGGGCTTGAAGGCATGGTCGGCGGGCAAGGGCTAGATATTGCAGCCACAGATAAAGTGATTACAGTACAACAGCTTGAACGAATTCATAGATTAAAAACGGGTGCCTTAATCAACTGTGCCATTACATTGGGTGCATTATGTAGCGAAAAAGCAGACAAACAAACCTTAGAAAACTTAAGTGTTTTTGGGTATGCTATAGGGCTGGCATTTCAAGTGCACGACGACATTTTAGATGTTGAAGGTGACACATTTACTTTAGGTAAGCCACAAGGCTCTGATTTAGCTGCTAATAAAGCAACTTATCCGGCCCTATTAGGTATGCAAGGCGCCAAGCAAATGGCGCAAAATTTAATAGAGCAAGCGCATCAAGCATTAAACAAAATAGATGCTGATACCTCTACTCTAGCGGCGCTGGCAAACTACCTGATTAAACGTGACCATTGAGTGTTACATATACGTATTGCCATTTAGCACTGACATTATTACTCAACAGCGGTAACAACTAATAAGTTAGCACCGGTGTTAGCGAAGGATAAAATAAATACCATGACACTTGATAGTAGCAAGTATCCATTACTTAACTTGGTTGACGAACCAGCCCACTTACGCGATATAGCGCAAGATAAACTCCCTGCGTTTAGCAACGAGTTACGAGACTATTTACTCAACTCTGTTTCGCAAAGTAGCGGCCATTTAGCGTCTGGTTTAGGAACTGTTGAGCTTACCGTTGCTCTACATTATGTGTATAACACACCAGAAGATCGCCTTGTATGGGATGTAGGCCATCAAGCGTACCCGCATAAAATTTTAACGGGACGACGCGATTTAATGCATACAATTCGCCAAAAAGACGGATTACATCCATTCCCTTTTCGTGAAGAAAGCCAATACGATACCTTTAGCGTAGGCCATTCAAGTACCTCTATTTCGGCAGCACTTGGTATGTCTATTGCGGCTCAAAAAGAAGGTAAAGGCCGCAAAACTGTTGCTGTTATAGGCGATGGCGCCATTACAGCAGGTATGGCATTTGAAGCAATGAACCACTTAGGCGATGTAAAATCTGACATGTTAATCATTTTAAATGATAACGAAATGTCGATTTCTGAAAACGTCGGTGCGTTAACTAATCACTTTGCGCGTATTTTATCTGGCAGCTTTTACACAAACATTCGCGAAGGCAGTAAAAAGTTACTCTCTGGCGTACCTCCTGTTAAAGAGCTTGCCAGTAAAGTAGAAGAGCACCTAAAAGGAATGGTTATTCCAGGTACCTTTTTTGAAGAACTAGGTCTTAATTACATTGGCCCAATTGATGGCCACGATGTAAATATGCTCGTAGATACACTGCGTAATATGCGTAATTTAAAAGGGCCTCAGCTTTTACATATAAAAACCCAAAAAGGAAAAGGCTATAAACCCGCAGAAGCTGATCCTATTGGCTATCACGGTGTGCCAAAGTTTGACCCTAATACATCAAGCTTACCTAAATCTAAACCTGGTGCCGCCACTTTCTCTAAGGTGTTTGGTGATTGGTTGTGTGATATGGCCGAGCAAGATAAAAAATTAATGGCTATTACCCCGGCAATGCGTGAAGGCTCAGGTATGGTGCGTTTTTCAAAAGAGCACCCAGAGCAGTATTTCGATGTAGCCATAGCAGAGCAGCACGCTGTCACATTGGCCGCCGGTTTTGCCTGTGAAGGGTTAAAACCCGTTGTAGCTATTTACTCGAGCTTTTTACAACGTGCGTATGATCAACTTATCCATGATGTTGCACTGCAAAACTTACCTGTGCTTTTTGCTATAGACCGCGCTGGTATTGTAGGCGCCGACGGCGAAACACACCAAGGTGCATACGACTTAAGCTTTATGCGCTGTATTCCAAACATGGTTATTATGGCCCCAAGTGATACTAACGAGTGCCGCCATATGCTTTATACCGGTTATAAGGCTAATTGCCCTGTAGCAGTTCGCTACCCTCGTGGTAGTGCCGGTACTGCCGATATTCAAAGCGAAATGACGCTACTAGAAATAGGCAAAGCCAATACCATTAAGCAAGGCGCTAAAATTGCTATTTTATCCTTTGGTACTTTGCTTGAAAACGCGCAACTTGCTGCAAATGAGCTAGGTGCAACGCTAGTTAATATGCGCTTTATTAAGCCACTTGATACAAGTTTATTAGGTGAGCTTAGCCAAACTCATGATGTAATAGTAACGCTTGAAGACAACGCTATTTGTGGTGGCGCAGGCTCAGCGGTTAATGAATATTTAGCAGCGCAAAAAGCCAACCTAAAAGTGCTTAACTTAGGTATTCCTGATGAATTTATTAAGCACGGCACACAAGCGCAAATGCAAGATGAAATGGGTTTAGGCGAACAAGGCATTTTAAATTCAATAAAATCGTTTATCGCTTAATTATTTTTGCTAGCTAGTTTTTAAAGGGAGCCTGATGGCTCCTTTTTTGTTTTTTATTTTTAAATATTTGCATCCAATGTGTATTTCTACGCGTTATCTCTATGAGGTTAACACAGTAAATAGTACGTACTGAGGAGTATAAACAGGCACGTTATTTACTTTCATTTGATGGAATATTAAAAGGTAAAAATGATGAAAAAAGCTAATTTAACTCACCTTCATACACAAAACAGTTCACTTAAACGCCCCCTTTGTTTTTCAGCATTAGCGCTTGGGATAGTACTTGGTATTTCAGGGTGTAGCGGTGATGATGGAGAAAACGGTTTAGCCGGTACGCCGGGAGCAGATGGTCAAGATGGAAACGATGGCACAAACGGTAACCCCGGCTTTAGTGCAGCCACGTTTATTTTAGCTAATAACGGCGAACAAAACGCAGGCACTGTTGATTTAATAAACCAGGACGCTGCCAAATTAAAAACCTTTAATACCACTGCAAATGAAGGCGTAGCCTTTGATAGCCTCGGTAATTTAATACAAGCAAGCGACAGCGAAAATGGTAGCGTTAAAACTATATGCCAACTTGCTAATCGCGATGATGGTGCAAGCTTTAGCACTAATCAAGACCGTGAAATTACAGGCCCTGCAACTACCCTGGTTAACCCTAAAGGCATAGCGATTGCAAAAAATAGCGGGCTGATATTTATAGCTGATTTTGGTGCCATGCAAATTACCACATTTGGCAGTGCTGCAGCGGGAGATGCCGCGCCGCTTGCTACCACTGTTACCGAAGCCGCCCCGTGGGATGTTGATTATGACCACGTAAACGACCGACTTTATGTAGCACTTACCAACGGTGATGTCGCGGTTTATGATAATTTTGTAAGCGGTGAATTTACCGCTATGCCAAGTCGTACTATTACACCAAGCGATGCCGATGGTGTGCAAATATCGGTAAATATTCACGGCATTGTTTATGATGAAACCACCAATAAACTTATCTTATCGGATGTTGGTAGCGCATCAGATGCTACCGATGGCGCGCTTTTTGTTATTAATAATGCCTCTACTGCGCAAGGTAATACATCTGTTGCACGCAGTATTTCAGGCCCTGCGACTATGCTAGGCAACCCTGTAGATATTACCCTTGAGGGTAGCGATTTACGTGTGGCCGAAAAATCAAACGATGCAATTTTAGTGTTTAGTAATATATTTGCCGGTGAAAGTGGCGATATAGCGCCCGATTTAAGTACTGCGTCTACTAAGCCAGAGTCAATTACTAACACGCTAACTCAAAGCTCAATGGCTGATATATCAGATAGTACTGAGCCTAATATGGCGCTATTAGGCGTAGCCGTATCCAGTAATCCAAGCACTGCGGGTGATACAACAGGCCAAATTAGCCGTTTAAATACAGCATTAAGTAGCGAACTTGCAAGCTATAATGCAAGCCAAACGATAGAAAGCGTTAGCTTTGATAAAGCAGGTAATAGCTACGCAACATTCGATAATGCCAGTACAGGAATGGGCGGAATCGTCATCTCTACTAAAGTGGCTTATAACCGTGATGGCGAAACATTTAACGCCAGCCAAGATAGACTGATTTCAGGAAGCAATACAGGCCTTATTTCACCTAAAGGATTAGATATTGCCTCCGATAGTGGAATGATTTTTGTGGCTGAAAATAATGAAACCACGCCGAGCATTGCTATATTTTCAAGCTGTGCCACCGGCGATGTATCACCTCTTATGACCTTAACTTTTGCCAATAATGCACGCCCGTGGGATGTTGATTACGACAGTAACACTGACCGCGCTTTTGTTGCGCTAACTAATGGCACTGTAGCGGTATTTGATCAAGTTAAAAATAAGCTACTAAGTGGCGAGACCACAATAAGTACAGAAGATAGATTAATTACACCTGCCAATAATTCACAAGCACTAGCTGGGCCTACCAATATTCATGGAATAGATTACGACTCATTAAGTGGTGCGTTAATACTTTCTGATGTAGGCAGCGCAGCCGTTGCTGACGATGGCAAAATTTATGTATTAAATAATACCGCAAATGCCTCGGGGCTAGTTAATATAAGCGCGACGATTAGCGGGCCCAATACATTATTAGGAAACCCTGTTGATATTATGTATAGCGGAACCGATTTATACGTTGCCGAAAAGTCTAACAACGTAGTTATGCGCTTTAATAATATTTTAAGTACCGCAGGGGGAGATATAAGTGCCGATGCAAGTATGGCATTTAGTGCTCCTGAGTCAGTGGCTATTTTACCAGCGTGGCTAAACCAGTAATTAAATAGCGTTACCCTCACCATGCCTAGTCTACTTTTGTAGGTTGGGCATTATCGCATCCACACTTTAATATCTGCTAAGCCATTACTTTGTAAAATACCCAGCTGCTGATCTACATTCGAATTTTGCTCAAACTCAAACGCATCCAACTGTTTATCAAACGTAATATTTGCCACACCGTCACCACCGCGTTTTTTAACCTGATGAAGCGCTATATCGGCTAAGTTTATCGACGTCTCCCAGCTTATTACTTGCCCACCTAAAAGTGGCAGTGGGTAAAAAGACCACCCCAATGAAGCCGTAATATTAGTTGTTTTACCGTTTGGTAATTGAAACGAATTTAATGCGATTGCTTGGCATAAATCAGAGGCATAGCTGTCAATCATGTTGCACTTAAAATCGCGCAGCAATAATAAAAACTCATCCCCACTCCAGCGTGCTACATAGTCAGAGCCTTGGGTACGCGAATTAAGTAACGCTGCCATTTGTTGTAAGCAGCTATCTCCTGCTATTGGGCCATACGCATCGTTTATACGGCTAAAGTTATCAAAGTTGATAATAAGCAGTACAAGTGACTTACCTTGCGCTTGTAAAGACTGCGCATTACGTTGGAAGTGCTCAATATCTTTAGGGAGCTGATCAAACAAAAAGCGGCGGCTACGTAGCCCTGTAAGCTCATCTGAGTGACTAACTAGTTTAAGCTGTGAGTTTACTTGGCCTAATTTATCGTTAGCTTGGCGCAGCTCTAATGTACGCTCTGTAACCAGGGCTTCGAGTACTTCTTGCTTACGGCGCTCTTGCGCTCTAAATACCCAAAAAATAAAGTAAAACAGTAAAATAAACCCACTAACGATTAGCAGTCTAAAGTAAATAGTTTCGTCAAAGCGCTGCGGTACTACAAATGCATACTCGACAGTTTGCGCTCTGTCCCAATCTTCGCCTTGGCGTTTTGCCTCAAGCTCAAATAAAAATGACCCCGCCGGTAAATTTGTATAAATGGCTTCTCGGCGTGCATTAGCGTAGCGCCAATCACTATCTAACCCACTTAACTTATATCTAAACTCAATACTATTTGGCGCATAATAATCGATGGCGGTGTACTTTAACGTTATGTCGCGCTCATCAGTATCTAGTAAAGGCTTTTCGCCCAATGCTGCGGTAGTTAACGCGCGCAGTGGTGTGGTCAGTGTTTCTACTTTAGGCTTTAATACATTTAGGCCAAATAGCTCGGTATTTTTAGGTATTTCTACAATGCCTTGTAAGCTTGGGTACCAAATTGAATAATCGGTCATGGCAACGGCATCGTGTCCTAAACCGTTACAACACTGGCTTGCTTTACCATCGAGCTGCCTATCAAAAGAAGAAATAACCTCTTCCACTTTTAAGCTCGACACCTCTGATTTAAATTGCGCTACTGGCATACGGTAAACACCTTTCATGGTACTTACCCATACACGCTTATAGGTTTCGTCATACTCTAGGCTAAAAATAGAGCCATAGGGTAAGCCGTTGGCTGCATCTAACTGTCGCCAATGCCCTTGCAAACTTCTGTAAAATAAGCCGTCATTAAGCGAGCCAATTAAAATACCTACACCATCTATGTGTAATACGCTGGTGATGTATGCACTTTCGAGCGAGGTTTGGTCACCTATTTTTTCAATGCCGCGGTCAGTAAAGTAATACGCCCCTTTACTGGTCCCTATTACACCAAAGTTTGCTTTATCGAGCACATACGTTATAAATTTACTGCCTAAAAAGGCATTGTATGCAAAGGGTGTTAACCCGCCATAACTTAGCCTATACAAGCCACGCCCTGTACCTATCCAAAAACCACCTTTGCTTGATGGGCTAATAGCAAATACCGGATTGTCGCGCAGCGCTCTGCCAGGAAAACTGTATAGTTTATCTTGCTCGTAAAAAAACAGCCCTCGTCCGGTCGCTATATATAAACGCGAGCCATCAAACTGTAAGTCATGTACTGTTGCACGGCCAAATTGTGCACTGGGTATTTTATTGACAAAGTTTTTATTTAAATCGAAATACCCAATACCACTTTTATTTGCCACCCATAAATTACCATCGGGCGCTTGGCTGATTGCCATAACGGCCTCAGTCATTTGCGATAAAGCAGAGTGGCGTTCTATACGCCCTTCGTGTGCAAGCCATAAGCCTTCGCTAAAACTTGCAAGCCAAATATTATTTTGGCTATCGCGGTAAATATCGGCAAACCAAATACTTTGATCTAGCTGACTTGGCTCAACCCATTGCCACTCACCCGACTTAGCTCTGAAAAGCAGTCGTCCATACGTAGAAACCCATAAGCCACCATTGGTGTCGCTCATAAATTTATACACAGCTGAGTTATTCGCATTCGGAAGCGGGAAAGGTCTTAGTTCATCGTCTAAATCTAAAAAGTAGGCACCCAGTTCAGAGGCTAAATATAAATTACCATTTAAAAAAGACAGATCATGAACAATGGTTTGTGCTAACCGCTCAGGCAATGACACCTTAGCTGTTAACTCCAACCTGAGTTTTGAAAAATCAGAGGCGCTTTTAGTTAAGCGTAGTAAATGACGGTCGTTGACAAGCCAAATCCCCTCTGGAGAAAGCGCCATTTGACTCACCGACCCCACTATTTGGGTGATCACGGTGGCATTTACAATAGGAACGAGTTCGTTCGCTTTATCACGTAAATCAACTTGGTTGCGGTCTACATAATAAAGCCCATTAGCTGCAATCCAAATGCTGCCCTTGGCATCTTCTAATATGTCTCTAACTGGGCCTTTAATATTAAATTCTTGTGCGGCAAGCGTTTGCGGGTTTATGACCACCAAGCCACTTTTAGTGCCCACCCACAGATAGCCATTACTATCTATGAGCAGTTTATTAATACCATTGCTTGGCAAAAAAGGACTATTTTGTGTGTTGTAATTAGTAAAAGTTGTGCCGTCAAAACGACTAAGACCAAATTGCGTTCCGACCCACATATAGCCTTGCTGATCTTGCACAACACTTTTTAGCGATTGCGAGGGCAAGCCATCTTTGATATTCCATTGCTTAACAACGTAATCAGTAATAGAAGCCCAACTTGGCATGGCACACAACATAAGTACACATACCAGTAAAAATCGCATCATTTCGCTGCCACCTAGTTAAACAAATAAAACACAAAAATTAAAAGGGTAGTAAACCTGCTTTTATTAACGCTTGCAAACAAATAAGCGAAAAAATACCGGCAAGTACATCATCAGCCATTATACCCACGCCGCCGTCCATTCGCTTATCGAGCGTTTTGATCGGGCCAGGTTTGGCAATATCAAAAAATCTAAATAATAAAAAGCCTACAAGTAAGGTTTGCCAACTAAGCGCTGCACCAATCATCGTAATGTAATAACCCGCAACTTCATCCCACACTATGGCTGGGTGGTCGTGCACACCTAAATCATCGGCGGTTTTGCCACACGCCCAAATACCAAAAATACTAATAACCACGGCAAACACGATTTGTAGCCATAGCGGAAAATACATGGTCATAAAAATAAATGGTAAAGCAGCAAATGTACCAAAGGTGCCTGGCGCAACAGGCGCAAGGCCAGTGCCAAACCCTAGGCCAAATAACTGGTGCGGGCGCTTTAAATTAAACTGTTTTTTGCTAGTCAAACCTGCTCCTTGGCAAAGTGCTCAAAGCCCTGTTGCTCAAAATTAAATTTTTCACCGTGGTGTAAAAGCTCAATGTGCCCTTCGCCACTTTTTATTTGCCCTATGCACGTTGCTTCTACGCCGTATTGACGTAATTTAAGCTCCAACATGCTTTTATTATCTTCAGAGACAGTAAAAAGTAATTCGTAGTCATCGCCATAGCCTAAAATATACGGCAATTGCGCCTCAAAGTTCAGGCTTGAACGCATAGCGTCAGAGGTTGGGATGTTTTCAATATTTATACTGGCGCTGACTTGTGACATATCAAGTATGTGGCTTAAATCCGCCATAAGGCCATCAGACACATCAATAGCTGATGAAGCAAGGCCACGTAATACTTGCCCTGCAGCCACCCGTGGAGTGGGGTAATCAAAGCGGCTATTTATGTACTTTAAGTGCTCAGGCTCAATACTTAGGCCACGCTTTCGAGATTCAATAGCCAAGCCTGCATCACCTAGCGTGCCGGTTACACATACCCAGTCGCCCACTTTAGCACCTGCACGGCGTAAAGCTTTGCCCTCTGGCACAGTGCCTTTAGCGCATATAGTAACTGTTAAAGGGCCCTGCGTAGTGTCGCCACCAATTATTTGTACATTAAAGTACTCAGCAATTTCGTGCATTCCCTCAGTAAATTCTTCAATCCACTGCTGGTTAATATTTGGTAGGGTTAATGCCACCGAAACCCAAGTAGGCTCAGCCCCCATGGCTGCTAAATCACTTAGATTTACGGCCAGTGCTCGGTGTCCTAATGCTCGGGGAGAAATGTCATCAAAAAAATGAACACCCGATACAAGCGTATCAGTTGTTACTGCAAGTTGGCAGTTTTGCGGAACGGTAACTAATGCACAGTCGTCCCCTATTCCTAGGCTTACATCACGACGAGTTATACCACGACCTTTAAAGTAGCGGTTTATTAATTCAAATTCCTTCATACACAAAAAAGCCGACCTATGCCGGCTCTCCTTTTTAACGTGTACTAACTGTTAAAGCTAAGCTCTTTAGCAGAGCGCTTTAGCAAGGTTAGTATTACTTGCGTAAATGCTTAACAGCTTTATCAAGTACACCGTTTACAAATTTATGGCTGTCTTCAGCGCCAAATATTTTAGCAAGCTCAATGCCTTCATTGATTGCTACTTTGTATGGCACATCTTCACGGAATTTAAGCTCATACGCGCTTAAACGTAAAATTGCACGCTCTACCATATCTAAATCATCAAATGGACGTGTTAAATGCGGAGATACAGCTTCATCTAGTTGCTTATAATTAACGGCAACGCCACGCGCTAAATCTTTAAAGTATTCAACATCAATTTTAGTCACGTCGTTTTCGATCAACATTTGTTGTTCGATATCGGCAATTAAATTGCCACTTAATTGCCAAGAATAAACGGCTTGAAGTGCTAAGATACGTGCTTTACGTCTTGCTGCTGGTTTCACAAAAATTCCTTAAACTTAAATTTTATCTAACACATTAACCATTTCAAGCGCGCCTAATGCCGCTTCGCCGCCTTTGTTACCCATTTTGGTACCAGCGCGTTCAATTGCTTGTTCAATGCTTTCTGTGGTTAATACGCCAAATGCAACCGGGATATCATACTCAAGCGATACATTTGCAAGGCCTTTGTTAGATTCGCCAGCAACGAGGTCAAAGTGTGGTGTACCACCTCTGATCACTACGCCTAATGCGATGATTGCATCATACTCTTTTTTTGCCGCAATGCGTTTTGCCGCTAAAGGTAACTCTACTGCACCGGGTACATACACAACGGTAATGTCATCATCGGCTACGCCACCAGTACGCTTTAGCTCATCAACAGCACCTTCTAGTAGGCTGCTACCAATAAAATCGTTAAAACGAGAAATAACAATAGCGAATTTTTTGCCTGGAGCGTACTTATTACCTTCAATAATTTTCATTTGATAACCCTAAAAATATGTTCAAGCGGTTGCGATTGCGCAAAAATTGCTGCGCATCATACCATAAAAATAAAAAAATAGACTAGTTAAAAGCTGAGCCCTTATTGTGGCTCAACGTAATCAACCACTTCTAAATGAAAGCCCGAAAGTGCATGGTACTTTTTAGGGCGACTCATTAAGCGCATTTGCTTAATACCTAAATCAGCCAGTATTTGCGAGCCCACACCAACGGTACGCGATGTACCTTTAAATTTACGCGGCGTAACATTTTCGCCAGCATCGGCAGCAGCAAATGCTTTTACTGTGGCCTCTAGCTCTTCGGTGCTTTCTTGTTTACCTAAAATAACCAGTGCACCGTTATTTTCTGCAATGTAAGCCATTGCATCAGAAAGCCCCCAACTACGGTCCGCACTTCTGTCTGAAAGCAAAATATCGTTAAAGGTGCTTTGTAAGTGCACGCGCACAAGCGTTGGTTCTTGCTCTTTAATTTCGCCTTTTAGCAATACGTAGTGCAGTTGGCCGTCAATCGTATCTTTGTAGGTTACTAAATCAAACTCACCGTGCTCAGTGGGTAATTTACACTTAGCCACTTGCTCTATGGTGGTTTCGTTAAGGTTTCGGTATTCAATTAAATCTGCAATTGTGCCAATTTTAATACCATGCTCTTTAGCAAATACTTCTAAATCAGGGCGGCGCGCCATAGTGCCATCGGCATTGAGGATTTCTACAATAACTGATGAGGCTTCAAGGCCGGCTAAACGTGCTAAATCACACCCAGCTTCGGTGTGGCCTGCGCGCGTTAACACGCCACCTGGTTGTGCCATAATAGGAAAAATATGCCCAGGTTGTACGATATCGCTTGGTACAGCACCCTTTGCAATTGCCGCTTGAACTGTACGCGCTCTATCGGCTGCTGATATACCCGTTGTTACACCTTTAGATGCTTCAATCGACATAGTAAAGTTAGTAGAAAACGCTGCGCCATTGTTTTTAACCATTAACGGTAAATCAAGCTGCTCACAACGCTCTTGCGTCATGGTTAAACAAATTAAGCCACGGCCATGAGTGGCCATAAAGTTAATTGCTTCGGCGCTAATGTGCTCTGCTGCAATGATTAAATCACCTTCGTTTTCTCTGTCTTCGTCATCCATTAAAATAACCATTTTACCGGCTTTAATGTCGTCGATGATTTCTTGTGCGCTGTGTAAATTCATAAATTTGCTCGTGTAAGTTATCAGTGTCGTTATTTAACAAAACCAGCTTTAGCTAGTAAGCTCATTGAAATATCTGAGCCAGTCGGCTGCTCAGCCCCTTTAATAAGGCGCTCTAAATAACGTGCAATTTGGTCGACTTCTAAATTAACGCGTGTGCCCACTTTAAAATCAGCAATGGTGGTTTGCTCGCTTGTGTGCGGCACTATGGTTAATTTAAATGTATTACCTTGTACAGCGTTTACTGTCAGGCTTATACCATCTATACATACAGACCCTTTGTAAGGAATGTACTTCATTAAGTTTTCATCGGTGCTTAGCCAATATTCTGTAGCGCGCGCATTACTAGTGATGGCTGTAATGGTTGCAATGCCATCAACATGACCTGACACTAAATGCCCGCCTAAACGTGAAACCGGCTGCATGGCTTTTTCAAGGTTAACTGTTTGGCCAATATTATAATTTGCAAACCCAGTTAAGCTGATAGTTTCGTTTGATAAGTCGGCACTAAAGCCATCAATGTGCTTATCAACTACCGTTAAACATACGCCATTTGTGGCAATGCTATCGCCAAGCTTTACATCGCTCATATCAAGATTAGCGCTTTGAATGCGAATGGCTAAATCGCCTTGTTTTTTTTGTAATAGCGCAATTTTGCCTGTGGCTTCAATTATTCCAGTAAACATAGCCCTACTCTTTTAATTAAGTGATTGGAATGTGTTTTGTAGCGGTTATACGTAAATCATCGCCTATTTTCACACACTCTTTAAACGTCAAATTAACGGTGTTTTGCATATCTGTCAGCGGTGCAAAATTAACTAAGCTTTTTGCATCGCACCCCATTAGTTTAGGCGCTAAATAAAATATATATTCGTCTATTAAATTAAGCTCTGTCATTTTACCGGCAAGTGTAGCACCCGCTTCTAAATAAACATGATTAAATTGCAGCTTAGCAAGGTGCGCTAAAACAGACGTTAAATTAACTTTGTTATTTTGCTGTGGCACTTCTATATGCCTTACAAAATGCGGCCACTGCGTTGATTTATCAACCTTGGTAGTAAAAATTATTATTTCACTTTCAATATTAAATACTGCCAGCTCTGGTGTAAGCCTATTTTGTGAGTCAATTATAACACGCACCGGTTGGCGAAGGGGTAATTCAGTAGGCAAAGCCTGTGGCAACTCGCTTAACCTCACATTGAGCTTAGCATCATCGGTAATAACCGTATCGGCGCCCGTTAAAATAGCGCAGCTTTGTGCTCGGTGTAATTGTACATCTTGTCGCGCAGCGCTGCCGGTGATCCACTTACTTTGGCCATTTTTAAGCGCGGTTTTACCATCAATGCTGGCCGCCATTTTACACGTAACATACGGAAGTCCCTGCTCCATACGCTTAAAAAAACCTAAATTAAGTGCCCGCGCTTGCTGCTCTAAAAGCCCAAATGCAACCTCAATACCGGCATCGCTGAGTATTTTAAGCCCTTTACCTGCGACTTGTGGGTTGGTGTCGACCATAGCTGCAATAACTTTTACTACACCTGCGGCTTTTAAACCCTCTGCACACGGCGGAGTGCGTCCGTAATGGCTACACGGTTCAAGCGTAACATACGCAGTCGCGCCTTTTGCATTTTCTCCTGCTACAGCAAGGGCATTAACCTCAGCATGCCCCTGCCCAGCTAATTGATGAAACCCTTCACCAATTATGTGGTTATCTTTAACTAAAACACACCCTACATTAGGATTGGGGGTGGTTGTAAATCGCCCTTTTTTTGCAAGCTCGATGGCACGTGCCATGTACATTTCATCTTGCGCGGTAAAGGTTGTTTGGTTTTGCATTATTACTCCCCTAAACGGGCAATTTCTTCACCAAATTCGCGTATATCTTCAAACGAGCGATACACAGAGGCAAACCGCACATAGGCTACTTTATCCAGTTTTTTAAGCGCCTCCATTATGCACTCACCCACAAGGTGACTTGATATTTCTCTCTCGCCGGTAGCACGCAACTGCGATTTAATAATATTAACCACTTCATCCACTTGCTCTGTACTAACAGGGCGTTTTTCTAGGGCGCGATTAAGGCCATTGAGTAGTTTATCTTCATTAAAGGGTTCTCGGCTGCCATCTTGTTTAATTACACGTGGCATAACTAACTCGGCGCCTTCAAAGGTAGTAAATCGCTCGTGACACTCGTTACATTCACGACGACGGCGAACTTGGTGGCCTCCGCCGACTAGGCGAGAATCAATAACTTTAGTATCTTTTGCGGTACAAAATGGGCAGTGCATAACTCGGTACTTCCGTTTTAAAACAAAAAAGGCCGCTATTTAGCGGCCTTTTATCTTAGCAAAAAAATAGGGCCTGTTGGCCTTTCAGGATTAAATTTGTTCTATCTAGGGGTGATTTGATCGCGGCGCGAGGTTTGTAACCTAGTGGGCTAAGTAAAAACCGAGCAACAAAGAGTAAATCGCCCCTAGGACGAACCCGAGGGCAGTGCATGTTTGGCATTTATGCTGCGTTATCGCCTATTTGTGTGGAGTAACCACACTACATAGACTCTGCCTTGCCTAAAAACCAAACATACTACTGCAAATTAAACCTCGAAAGGTAAACAGGCCCCTTGTTGTGATCTAAATTACTGCTGCTTATGCAATTAAGCGTATACAGGTAGTTTTGCACAAATTGCTTTAACTTTTTCTTTAACTTGCGCTTGCACTGACTCATCGTTGATGTTGTCTAATACGTCACAAATCCAGCCAGCAAGTTCTTTCGATTCAGCTTCTTTAAAGCCACGACGCGTAATTGCAGGTGAACCAATACGCAAACCAGAAGTAACAAACGGTGAGCGAGGATCGTTTGGTACAGAGTTTTTGTTCACAGTAATATTTGCATTGCCAAGCGCTGCGTCGGCATCTTTACCTGTGATATCTTTATCGATTAAATCAAGTAAGAATAAGTGGTTTTCTGTTTTATCAGATACGATTTTGTAACCGCGCTCTTGCATAACAGCAACCATAGCTTGAGCATTTTTAACTACTTGTGCTTGGTATGTTTTAAATTCTGGTTGTAGAGCTTCTTTAAATGCCACTGCTTTTGCAGCAATAATGTGACATAAAGGACCACCCTGTCCACCTGGGAACACAGCGCTGTTAAGCTTTTTGTAAATTGCTTCGTCGCCACAAGCAGAAATAATTAAACCACCACGAGGGCCTGCTAATGTTTTGTGTGTTGTTGTTGTTACAACATGCGCGTGAGGTACTGGGCTTGGGTAAACACCCGCCGCAATTAAACCAGCAACGTGAGCCATATCAACAAATAAGTAAGCACCTACTTTATCAGCAATCTCACGGAATTTAGCCCAATCAACAATACCTGAGTACGCAGAAAAACCACCGATAATCATTTTTGGTTTGTGCTCAAGTGCTAGCGCTTCTACCTGTGCGTAGTCAATTTCGCCAGTTGCTTCGTCTAGCCCGTATTGGATTGCATTGTATAGCTTACCTGAGAAGCTTACGTGTGAACCGTGCGTTAAGTGACCACCATGAGCTAAGCTCATACCAAGTACAGTGTCGCCCGCTTCTAATAATGCTAAGAAAACAGCTGCATTTGCTTGAGAACCCGCATGTGGCTGAACGTTTGCATAGTCAGAACCAAATAGCTCATTAGCACGATCAATTGCAAGTTGTTCAACAACGTCTACGTGCTCACAACCGCCATAGTAACGTTTGCCCGGGTAACCTTCTGCGTATTTGTTTGTAAGCTGTGAACCCTGTGCTTCTAGTACGCGTGGGCTACAGTAGTTTTCTGATGCGATTAATTCAATGTGCTCTTCTTGGCGAGCAGTTTCTTTGTTTATCGCGTCAAATAACTCTGGATCAAAATCCGAAATATTCATGCTACGTTCTAACATTGGGGTCTCCTAGGGCAACGTGTATGGTGTTTTTTAGAGGCTTTATTGTACGCTTTAAACGACTCTTTGCCTACGCTCTTAAGTTGAGGATATTTAAACAGGGATTGAATCTATTTCACAGCGTTTTTAAGATGATATTTTTTTATAAATGCATTAATAATTTAAATGACTTTTATTTTTTACATTTAATTAGTTAATGATAAATACTTTATTTAGCGCGTTCAAAATACAAAAAAAGCGGCCAAAGCCGCTTTTTTAACGCTAAGTTAGTTAGCCTAACTTAGCGAGTATTTCAGTGCGTAACGCTTCATAATCAGGGTTAATGTCGTTTGCTAAACAAGGTTTAGCAAGTGCGTCGCTAAGTGGTTTTGGCATATCAAGTTCAATATTTAGGATCTCTTCTACGCTATCTTTAAACTTAGCAGGGTGAGCAGTTGCTAAAAAGATACCTGCTGCGCCGGGTGCTTTATTCTCGACAAGACCTTGGTATGCAATGGCGGTATGCGGCTCTGCAACATAACCAGTTTGTTGAATATTTTTCATCACTGCTTGCGTATTTTCTTCGCTCACGCTGGTTGAGTAAAAATTATCGTAGCTAAACCAGTTATTATCTAACATTGTTTGCACACGTGGCCAGTTATTTGGCTTGCTCACATCCATCGCATTTGAAAGCGACTCAAGTGTGGCATTTGGCGCCCAATTTTTATCAAGCATGTAACGTGGCACGGTGTCGTTTTGATTTGTAGTCGCGCTTAGTTTTCCCACCGGCAAACCAATTACAGCACCAATCATGGCGGCACATACATTGCCAAAGTTACCACTAGGGACCGAAATATGCGCTGTAGCACGCTTTTCTTTTGGTAGCTGAGCAATGGCTTCAAAGTAATAACATACTTGTGCCACTAGGCGGCTAATGTTGATTGAGTTAGCTGAATTAAGGCCAAGTGTAGATTTAACTTCGTCATCTAAAAACGACTTTTTAACCAGCTCTTGGCAATCATCAAAACTGCCATCAACCGCGTAACAGTGAATATTGTTCCCAAGCGTAGTAAATAGCTTTTGCTGAGCAAGCGAAATTTTGCCTTTAGGGTATAGAATAACCACATCTATGTTTGGCTTGTTGTAAAATGCATGCGCTACAGCAGCGCCAGTATCGCCAGAGGTTGCAGTTAGAATCGTGACTTTTTCGCCTTGATTAAACTGTGCTAAACACTCAGCCATAAAGCGCCCGCCAAAGTCTTTAAACGCAAGCGTAGGGCCATGAAAAAGCTCTAAACAATAGTTATTGTCTTCAACCTCTACCAATTTTACGGGGAAGTTAAATGCATTTTTAACCATTTGAGCAACGGTATCAGCGGGTAATTCATCACCAATAAGGTGCGATAAAATTTTGCTACTGCGGGTAACAAAGTCCATATCTAATAACGCATCTACATCGGCGAGTGGCGCTAAGCTTTCAGGGAAAAATACCCCCTGATTACGCCCAAGCCCTGTTTTTACCGCTTCAACAAACGACACTTTTTGAGAATTTTCTTTTAAATTATGTAATTGCATAAATGCCTATCCTATAAAACTGTTAATTGACGCGTGCCGTCGTTATCTAATTTACAAATGTGGCAAAAGCCCTGCTCATTTATATAGTTTTGCGCTAACCACTGCGCACATTTTTCAGCAGCTTCTAATGTTTTACACACTGTAAATAACGTAGGGCCCGCACCTGAAATACTGACAATTTCTGCACCAAGCGCTGGCAAATTTGCTTTCGCTTCGCTAAACCCTGTTATTAACGGCGCTCGGTACGGCTCTGCTATATCGTCTTGCATAATACTCAGTGCATCATCAAAACGCTGCGTTAATAACAAGCTGCTAAATGCCGATAAACGCTGTGCAAACTCAACCCCTGCGTGCATACTTAGCTCTTTAGGTAATACCGAGCGTGCCTTTGCGGTATTAAGCGAAAACCCAGGAAACGCCGCTACGTAGTACCAGTTTTCATCAACTGGTAGAGCAATTGACTTATCAGGAATTAAATCGCCTGTAAGCTGTAAGCCCCCTAAATAACACGGGGTGATGTTGTCATAATGACGCCCGCCACTGACTATCGCTTCAAAATCAGCCATTAATTCAATCAGCTCAACTTGGCTTAAATTGGTTTGAGCAAACTTATCAAGCGCAGCAAAGGTTGCTACCACCGAGCACGCACTCGAACCTAGCCCTGAGCCAATTGGTAAATTCTTTTTAAGCTCTAATTTTACACTTGGCATATCTGGCGCAACGTGCGCTCTAAAATGTACTAAACATTGATATGCTAGGTTTTCGCTCGCATCGCTTGGTAACTTATGCGCATATTCGCCAGAGCAAACAAACTCATCACTTGCTGCGGCGCTTACTACGGCTACATCACCTAATAAGCTGCCATCAATAGGCGCAAGCGCTGCGCCAAGTGCATCAAAGCCCACTGCAAAATTACCTATAGACGCCGGAGCATATACTTCTATCATAATGCTCTCCTAGCGCGATAACGTTTTTAATACGTCGGCAAATACGCCTGCAGCTGTTACCGCAGAGCCTGCACCGTAACCACGAATTACAAACGGGCGTGGTTGATAATACTGGCTTAAAATAGCTAATGCGTTTTCACCATCACGAATAACATTTAATGCATGCGATGAATCGACCGCTTCAATACCTACTTTACAGTGGCCTTCTTTAATTGTACCTACATAACGCAGTACCTTGCCCTCTGCTGCCGCACTTTGAATACGGTCGTTAAACTCAGCATCTAAACTTGGCAGTTTAGCCATAAATTCATCTACGCTGTCACCTTGTGCAAAACCTTGAGGCAATACTGACTCTACTTCTATATCGCTAAGCTCTAATTTCATGCCAGCTTCGCGTGCAATGATAAGCAATTTACGTGCTACATCGGTGCCCGATAGATCATCGCGTGGATCTGGCTCTGTAAAACCGCTTTCTTTTGCTTTAATAGTTGCCTCAGAAAGTGATAAACCATCTTCTAGTGCACCAAACATGTACGACAATGAGCCTGATAAAATACCGCTAAACTCAAGTAACTCATCACCTGCACCAAATAACGACTGTAGGTTATCGATTACCGGTAAGCCTGCACCTACGTTTGTTTCGTATAAAAACTTGCGGTTATTTTTTTGTGTTGCTGCAATTAAGTCTTGGTAATAATCGTACGAGCTGGTTGTTGCTTTTTTATTAGCGGCAACCACATGGAAGCCCGCATTTAAAAAATCCACATACTGAGCCGCTAGCGCATCAGAAGACGTACAATCTACAAGCACGGGGTTTACTAAGTGATTTTGTTTTACAAACTGCTCAACTAAATTTAAATCAAACGCTTGCTCTGATACTGCAAGCTTTTGCTGCCAGTCATCAAATGCAATACCTTCGCTGTCTAAATGCAATTGACGAGAATTAGCAACGCCATATAGGTTTAACTTAATATTACGTTTTTCAAGCCACGCTTGCTGGCGCTCTAACTGAGAAATAAGCTCTTGGCCTACTAAGCCACAGCCAAGTAAAAATACGTCAATTGAAGGGACGTGCGTAAAAAAGTTTTCATGGCATATTTTCACTGCATCGTTACACAGCTCGCCATCAATAACCGCCGAAATAGCACTTTCTGTAGAATCCTGCGCAATGGCTACAATGTTTACTTGGGCCTGTGCAAGAGAAGCAAAAAACTGTGCTGCTAAACCTTTGTGTGCGCGCATGTTATCGCCCACTAAAGTGACAATGGCAAGATTACGTTGTACTTGCACCGGCTCAATTAAACCTGCTTGTAATTCAAGTTCAAATGCACTTTGCAAGGCTTCTAGCGCGAGCGCTAAATCACTTTCGTGCACACAAAAGCTAATGCTAAATTCACACGATGATTGAGTAATTAATACTATCGATACGTTATCGTGCGCAAGGGCATTAAATACCTTAGAGGCCATGCCCACTTTACCTTTCATGCCAGGGCCTGACACGGTAAGCATTGCTAAGTCTTGCAAGCTAGAAAGCGCTTTTACTGGCTCATCAGATGAATAGTCGTTACCAATTAATGACCCCTGAGCATCTGGGTTATGGGTATTTTTAATTTCGCACGGTACGCCCGCTTTCGCGCACGGTAAAATGGTTTTAGGATGAAGTACTTTAGCGCCAAAGTAAGAAAGCTCCATCGCTTCTTTATAAGATAAAAAATCAACTTTAGTCGCTTTTTTGATGTAGCGCGGATCAGCACTGTACACACCATCTACGTCAGTCCAAATTTGGCAAATTTCAGCATCTAAACATGCCGCTGCAATAGCTGCTGAGTAATCAGAGCCATTACGGCCAAGTGTAGTAAGTTCGCCTTGCTCGTTGCTTGCTGTAAAGCCTGGCATAATGTAAATGGTGGCTGGGTTTTCTTTAAGTACTGATTGAAAGCGTGCTTTACTCGTTACTAAGTCGGCCTCAGCATCAATGTAGCCACCAGTAGAGGCAACACAACGCGTTGCTTCAAGGTATTGTGCATTGTGCGAGCTTAATAAACTTTGCATTAGCGATACGCTAACACGCTCACCAAAACTAATTACAAAAGCACGAATTTGATCTGGGCAACACTTAATAAGCGCCACACCATC
Organism: Pseudoalteromonas sp. Angola-30; assembly: GCF_028599215.1. Lineage (NCBI taxonomy): Bacteria > Pseudomonadati > Pseudomonadota > Gammaproteobacteria > Alteromonadales > Pseudoalteromonadaceae > Pseudoalteromonas > Pseudoalteromonas sp. Angola-30. The sequence continues at coordinate 497,896 of NZ_JAQREI010000002.1, read as the reverse complement.
TAGCTTATTTTTAAGCTCATTAAAATCTGGCCAGTTCGTTACTTCGCCACTGCTTTTTTCTACTTCTGCTTTTAATGTCTCGCATCGGCTTAGTAAAGCTTGCCATTGCTGAGAAAAATCTTGACCTTGCTCAGCGGCACTGGCCAGCGCAACTAATGAATCAGTCATACCTCCGGGTGCAGAAAGTACCAGTAACATTTCATCTTTTAACTGTGCTTTTACCAGCAAAGCTACTTGTTGCAAACAGGCAAAGTCGGCAAGCGAAGAGCCTCCAAATTTTAAAACGCGCATTATTTATGTTCCTCATCCCATAAAACGAAAAAAGGCCTGTGTTCTTAGTGAACACAGGCCTTTAAATTTGTTGCACCGACCTATGCCACTATCCAGTAAGAATGGTGGTTGTAATAATAATGGTCAGTGCGCGATTAATTGTTTTCATAGAGCTAAGACTGCCTTAACAAAGGCTATGCTGTCAACCCCAAATTAAAAGATAAAACAGCCTTTTTGAACATGAAAAAACCTAATGAATGCCAAATTTATGCAAAACTTCACTTAAAGCCGATTTATTAATAGGTTTATTTATAAAGTCGATAGCACCAAGCTGCGCGACTTTTTGCTTCATTTGTTGTTGTATATCAGCGGAGATCACCAGTACAAAACACTCAATTTTTTCTGCCTTAATGCGCTCTAGCACTTGTACGCCGTCAACTTCTGGCATGGTTAAGTCTAAACACAAAAGATCAAATTGCTGCAAGCGTAAAAGCGCCAGCGCATCGGCCCCGTTTGCGGCTTGTTGAATGTCGGCACTCACGCACTCATTTAAACAACGCACAACTTGTTTGCGTGCAACAGTGGAGTCATCACACACTAATATAGAAAATTTCATCATGTTAACTACTAAAATAACCTTCTAAAAATTATAAAAACGAGCCGTCCGTTGGTTTTTGCTATTCTAACACGTTCCTAAAACTCTAACACTTTGCTTGTTCGCATAATGTAATACTGTAACCTTACAATAAAACGTCAAACATTATTAATAATTGCCTTAGCTGCCTATTAAAAATCATCGTTTTTGTAATCTCAGTAGGCATTAAAATTAATTTAAATCAGTTTAGTGCACTATTATTAAAACAAAACGACTCAATAGCTGGGCTATCTCTTTAAAATATAAATTTTTTATTTATTTTTAAGGTTTTATTGACTAACTTTTAAGTTAGAAATTGCAACTTAGATATAATTACACCGGATGAGTAAATCCCATATGTTACAAAAAAGCCTTTCTAAGAAATTGTTAACTAATGTTTTATCAGTGTATTTTTTGCTTACCTTTGTGGTGACATGTGGACAGGTGCTTGCAGAATTTGTAAATACTAAAGACTACATTCGTGATGAGCTAAGTACGCTGCAAAAAACCTTTAGCCGAAGCTTAACACGCGCAATTTGGGAACTAAACACAAAGCAAACAATTACAACCGCAGAAGGCTTACTTGCTATACCTATGGTGGAGGGCATTATAGTGCGCGACGACAGCGGTGAAATTATTTCGCAGCTGGGGCGCTCTTTGGATATACACAAACTTTATAACCAACAACTCGTACAAGAGGAAGTCATTATAGAGGACACCAAATCGGGTCTCTTTGGCTATACCTTCCCCCTAATTTTTGAATTTTCGGGGCGCGCTACTCAAGTAGGTGATGTGACCTTGTTCTCTAGCCGCGATGTGGTATTTAGCCGAATAATGGTATCTATTTACTTTTTAATTGGTAACGCCATGATCAAAACCACCTTTTTGATCATTCTGTTTTTAATGGCATTTAGAAAGCTGCTCACCGACCCTTTAAACGAGTTAACCGATCAAATAGAAAACTTAGAGCTTGATGACTTAGAAGGTCAACACATAGACATTGAGACCGAAGAGCATAACGAGCTAAACGTTATGGAACAGTCTTTTAATAACTTAATAGATAAAGTAGTTCAATACAGAAAAGAGCTGGAGCACACCCAGCGTGAGTTGATTGTTAGTAACGAAAAGCTCGACCAGCACAATATACAGCTTGAGCAAGATGTTGCCCGTAAAACGTCAAACTTAAGCCAAGCTATGATGGATTTACAACAGCAAAAGTACGAACTAGAAAAACAAAAGCTGGTACTAACCGAAGAAGTTGATTTACGCAGACACACCGAAGAAGAATTATTAACTAAACAAAAAGAGCTTGAACGCTACCTTGACGAGCTAAGCCTTGCTCAAGAGCGCTTAGTAGGCACCGAAAAAATGGCTGCACTAGGCGGATTAGTCGCGGGTATTACTCACGACATAAACACACCTATTGGGATTGGTGTAACTGCTATATCGTTTTTACAAGAGCGTTTAAACACGTTAGAAAACGCCTACAAAGAAAAAACATTATCGCCCAAAGCATTAGAAGAGTTTATAAACGAAGCCAAGCAAAGCACAAGCTTGCTTACAACCAACCTTGATAGAGCCTCTGAGCTTATTGCCAGCTTTAAACAAATAGCGGTAGACCAAGCCAGTGAAGCTGTAAGAACAATTAACTTTAAAGACTATTTAAACGAAGTAATTTTATCACTCCACCCTAAACTTAAAAAAACCAAGCACACCATAAATTTACAGTGTCCGGATGATTTAGTTCTTAACCTGCCTGCAGGGGCAATTAGCCAAATTTTTACCAACTTAATTATGAACTCAATTATTCATGGTTTTGATAATATTGCACAAGGCAAAATTGATATAAATATTAGCGCCGATGACACACTCCTTATTATTGACTACACCGATAACGGCAATGGCGTTACAAAAGAGCAATTAGCCAAATTGTTTGACCCATTTTTTACTACAAAACGCGACCAAGGCGGCAGTGGGTTAGGCACACACATAACCTTTAACTTAGTTAAGCAAACACTTAGCGGCTCAATAGAGGCAAGCAGTGAGCCTGGCAAAGGGCTTCATTACCATATTGAATTTCCTAAAAACATGCCAAAGCCATTATTTAACCAATAACGGCTTTGCTTAAAATCAGCCATTTCGAGAACCCCATTTTATTGCTATGATTGAGCAAATTTAAAAGATGGAAAAGTTACCTTATGTGGTTTAGTAACCTGATTTGTTATCGCTTTAAGCAAGATGTTTCGTACACTCAAGAAGAGTTTGAAAAAGCGTTAGAACAAGATGTATTTCGCCCTTGTGGCTCTCAAGACCTTTCTACATTTGGTTGGACAAAAGCATTTGGTAAGCATGGTGACTCGCTGGCGCATTTTTCACAAAAAAGCATTTTAGTGTGTGCCAAACGTGAAGAAAAAGTGCTGCCTGCATCTGTTGTTAATGAAATGGTTGCCGAAAAAGTAGATCAAATAGAAGCGGAAGAAAACCGCCCTGTTAAAAAGAAAGAAAAAGACGAGTTAAAAGAAAACATTTTAACTACCTTATTACCTCAAGCGTTTAAAAAATCAAGCCTACAGTTTGCTTTTATTGACCAAGAAAACGGCTGGGTTGTAGTAAACAGCGGCAGTTTTAATAAAGCAGAAGAGCTACTTGCATTGCTGCGTAAGTCTCTGGGCACATTACCGGTAGTACCTGCTTTTGCAAACTACGACCTAGATGTATTTTTAACTGATTGGCTAACTAACTTCAGCACCCCTGAAAACTTTGCTATAGGTTTTGATGCTGAGCTAGAAGAAGCCGATGACAGTGGCGCACAGGTTAAACTAAAAGGTCATGATTTATCGTGTGATGAAGTTAAATCGCACCTAGAAAATGGTAAACGCGTGACCAAACTTGCACTTGATTGGCAAGAACGCCTGAAGTTTATGCTGCAAAACGATGGCTCTATCAAGCGTTTAAGCTACTCAGAAACTTTAAAAGAAGAAAACGCCGATATTCCTAAAGAAGATATGGCAGTTAAATTAGATGCTGACTTTATTTTAGCCTCAGAAGAAATCAAGCTACTGCTTGAAGAGCTGACGGCCGGTTTAGGTGATGCAGAAGATTTATAAGACGCTAAAATTATAAGCGCTATTAAAACCAAAAAAAGCACGACTTAGTCGTGCTTTTTGCTTTTACCTTTATAACTGCTAATTAGCTAAATGTGTCTTTTACATTTTCAAGCATGTCGTTGTATTCGTCACTTGAAAATAGCTGCATAGAAGGAATGACGCCTTTATCTATGTAAGTTTGTAAAGCCGCTGATTTATCAGAAACCTGTAAAGTCCCCTCTAAAATAGCGCCAATACGAATAAAATCAACATAACCAATCTCTTCAGGGCGATACGTAGGGTCGGCCCAATGCCTAGCAACATTTACAAATTCAGGTGGAAACTCCCACGCTCCCATAATTGAGCCACCAATTTTACCACTGAGCTTTTGAATTGCATGTGCTAAAAAGCTTGGGTTAGCAAACACCTCTGGGTGGCGCTCAGCTTCGGTTAAAATAGGCAGTACACCAATGTTATATACCAACGACGCCAACGTAATAGCGTCACTATTTAACGATGTACGTTTATTATTTTGTAAATAAAACGCCATAAGCGTTATTGAATGCCCAGCCACATTTAGCGTTTTTTGCCACGCTTTACTCATGTAGCCTTTTATTAGCTCATTATTAGAAACAAACAGCTGCTCCATTGCCATTGCGGTTGCTATATTTTTAATTTGGCGTAAACCAATGCGCGTAACCGCTTGCTGTAAGTTAGACACTTTAACCGCTCGGCCCATAATTGCACTGTTAGCCACTTTAATCATTCGCGCTGAAAGAGCCGGGTCTTGCCCAATCACGTCTGACATTTGCATTAGGTTTACATCAGGGTTATCGGCCGCTTGGCGCACTTTAATTGCAACTTCAGGTAACGTAGGTAAAACCAAAGTGTCGTTATTGATTCTATCAACCAAAATCGTTAATAGTGCATTCTCTGTAGACATAGAACTGTCATCCTTTTGTTTCTGGGCCGCAATGCAACTGCTAACCTCGGATAAAATGAGTAATACAATGAGTATTATCTAACTTACCGATAAAGTTAAGAAAATTATATAAATTAATTGTTATTATCGCCTGTAGGCGCGGTACACCGCCAAACACTTGCTATTTACCATTTAGTTTTGCTTTAATGCAGTCACTATAAGGAAACGTTTGTACGCGCTAGCAATTAAATTTAAGCGTACAAATAATTAAACTTACTTTTTTAACAGGCAATCAAATGATCTTAAACAAAATTAGCCAAGCAATTTTACTCTCAGGCGTCGTTTTTCTTAGTGCATGCTCAGAGCAAGCCCCCTCTTCGACCGAAGCCACAGGTGTAGAACTTGCTCAAAAAAGTGCCGCGCAAGCTGGCCCAGATTTAATTAACATTGATAAACAACGTTTAGATATTTACACCGACTTTAGCCTAGAAGCCGACCTATCTCATTTAAGTGAGAATCAAAAAGCCATGATTGCTAAGCTTATCGATGCCTCTAAAATTATGGACGAGCTATTTTGGAAGCAGGCTTTTGGCGATAATAAAGACGCTTTTTTAGCAAAACTAAGTGATGAAAAAGTACGTAAATTTGCTGATATTAACTACGGCCCTTGGGATCGTTTAAACGGTGACGAGCCGTTTTTATCAGGTTACAAAGAAAAAGCCCTTGGCGCACAATTCTACCCAGCCGACATAACAAAAGAAGAGCTAAATAACGCCGACGTAGAAGATAAAAAAGGCCTTTATTCATTAATCAAACGTGATGAGCAAGGTAACCTTTACAGCGTGCCTTACTCAAAAGAATACGCTGAGGAGTTAGCTAAAGCAGCAGATTTATTACGTGAAGCCAGTAAGCTTGCCGATGATAAAGAATTTGCCAATTACTTAAACCTACGTGCTGATGCACTACAAAAAGATGATTTTCAGGGTTCTGACTTTGCCTGGATGGACATGAAAAATAACCCCGTTGATGTGGTTATTGGCCCAATTGAAACCTACGAAGATCAACTCTTTGGCTACCGCTCTGCTTATGAGTCGTATGTACTAATTAAAGATTTAAAATGGAGCGAGCGCCTAGCTAAATTTGCGGCCTTTTTACCAGAGCTTCAAAAAGGTTTACCGGTAGATGCTAAATATAAGCAAGAAGTGCCAGGCTCAGACGCCGATTTAAATGCTTACGATGTGGTTTACTATGCAGGTCACTCAAATGCGGGCAGCAAAACGATTGCCATTAACTTACCAAACGATGAGCAAGTACAGCTTGAAAAAGGCACTCGTCGCCTGCAGCTTAAAAACGCAATGCGTGCAAAATTTGATAAAATTTTAGTGCCAATTGCTGAGCAGTTAATTGTACCTGAGCAACGTAAGCATATTACCTTTAACGCCTTTTTTGCCAATACCATGTTTCACGAAGTGGCTCATGGCCTAGGTATTAAAAACACCATTACCAATAAAGGCACTGTGCGCCAATCATTACAAGAGCACGCAAGTGCACTTGAAGAAGGTAAAGCCGATATTTTAGGTTTATACATGGTTGAGCAGTTACTTAAAAAAGGCGAAATTACCGAAGGCACATTAGAAGATTACTACACCACCTTTATGGCGGGTATTTTCCGCTCAGTACGTTTTGGTGCATCAAGCGCACATGGTAAAGCCAACATGATCCGCTTTAACTTTTTTGCACAAGAAGGCGCTTTTTCTAAAAATGAAGAGGGTTTATACCGTGTAAATATGGAAAAAATGGGCGTGGCTATGGCTAAGCTGTCGCGCTTAATTTTAACATTACAAGGTGACGGCGATTACGAAAAAGTAGATCAACTAATTACCACTCATGGCGATATTAAAGAAGAGCTTGCTAAAGACTTAGAAAAACTAAGCCAAGCGAATATTCCGGTTGATGTAACCTTTAAACAAGGTAAAGACGTGTTAGGCCTTAACTAACCCAACACGTAATACTTTGTAATAGTTTAATAAAGCGCTGTAGTTTATAACTGCAGCGCTTTTTTTAGCGCTATTATTTGCTCATCTGTGTATGGTTTTGCAGGAAACTTACCCCACACCGGTGCAGGCCACGCAGCATCAGTTGTAAAACGTGCAATATGATGAATATGTAATTGCGGCACCATATTACCCAAAGCGGCCACGTTTAATTTATCAGGGCTAAACACTTGCATAATAAGCTTGCTGAGTTTGGCCGACTCTTTTAAATATACAATTTGATCGGCATCAGATAAATCGATGATCTCTTTTAAATTAGGTTTTCTGGGCACCAATACAAACCAAGGGTATTGGCTGTCGTTAAGTAATAACACCTTACATAAAGGCCAATCTGCCAGTTCTATACAATCGCGCTTAAGCTCTGGGGCGAGTTCAAAAGTGTGGTTCGTCATCGTCACATCCTAGTTAGTCTTTAATAATGGCCACTTTATAGCATTTATTTGCAGTTGCACACGCTTAGCTTTACCATTTAATACAATATTTATAATAAGCTAAGGCAACCTTGTGCTAAAAAAAATAAAACACTTAACCCTCGCACTACCGCTAGCTGTTGGCGCACTGAGCGTACAAGCAAAACCATTATCGCTAGAGCGTATTTTTGATGATCCGAGCTTGTCGGGTAAAGCTCCCGTACAACTTAAATTTTCACCAGACGGTAGCCGCGTAACTTACCTGCAAGGTAAAACCGATGACTACAACCGTTATGATTTATGGGAATACAACTTAAAAGATAACACCAACAGAATACTGGTTGATTCTGCAAAGCTGTTTTCAGGCCCAGAAAACCTCTCTGATGAGGAAAAAGCACGCCGCGAACGCCAACGTATTTTTGGTAAAGGTATTTTAGAGTACAAATGGTCTAAAGACGGCAAAGCTCTGTTATTCCCACTCAATGGTGACCTGTATTATTACGAGCTTGCATCTGGTAAAAGTAAAAAACTTACCAATACAGAAGCGTTTGAAACCGATGCCCGTTTTTCTCCTAAAGGTAACTATGTATCGTTTATTCGCGAGCAAAACCTTTACGCTTTAGCACTTGATTCAGGTAAAGAAATACAACTGAGCAAAGATGGCGGCGGCGTTATTAAAAACGGCATGGCCGAATTTGTAGCACAAGAAGAAATGAGCCGTATGACTGGCTACTGGTGGGCTGGCGATGAATCTAAAATTGCATTCACTCGCGTAGATGAAACCCCAGTAAAAGAAGCCATCCGTAACGAAATTTATGCTGACGAAGTAAAGCTATTTAATCAACGTTACCCATTTACAGGCACCGACAACGTTGAAATACAACTGGGCGTGGTGTCTTTAAATAATCAAAACGTTGACTGGGTTGATTTAGGCGACGATAAAGACATTTACATTGCACGTGCTAACTGGCTAAAAGACAGCACTACCCTTTCGTATCAATGGCAAAATCGCTCACAACATAAGTTAGAACTACGTTTTTACAATAGCGATACTAAAACGCAAAAAGTAGCGCTAACAGAAAACAGCGATACGTGGATCAATTTAAACTTTGATCTGCATTTCTTAAAAGACAAAAAGCATTTTGTATGGGCTTCTGAGCGCGATGGTTTTAAACACCTTTATTTGTTCCGCACTAATGGCCAGCTAATTCGACAAATCACCTCTGGCGATTGGGTTGTTGATAGCTTAAAAGGCGTGGATGAGAAAAAAGGCATAGTGTACTTTGCAGGACGTAAAGACACCCCGCTTGAAAGCCATTTATACAGCGCACCACTGTTTAAAAAAGGCAATATTAAGCGCATCACCGAACAAGGCCAATACCACAAAGTGGTAATGGCTAAAGACAGCAAAACGTTTATTGATAATAGCTCATCGGTAAACAAGCCTAACTCGGCGGCTCTTCGTAAAGTAAATGGCGAATTTATCACATGGCTTGAACAAAATAAGCTTGATGATAGCCACCCATTAACACCTTATTTAAGTGATTTAGCAACTCCAGAGTACGGCACAATTAAAGCTGAAGATGGCCAAGTAATGCATTACCGCTTGTTTAAACCAAGTAATATTGCAGACGGTAAAAAGCACCCAGTAATTGTTAATGTATATGGCGGCCCGCATGCACAACGCGTTACAAATAGCTGGCGCAGCAAAAACTTGTACTTTCAATACATGGCGCAACAAGGCTATGTTATTTTTCAGCTCGATAACCGAGGCTCTTACAACCGTGGTAAAAAGTTTGAAGACGCTATTTACAAGCACTTAGGTGTTGTAGAAGTAGCAGATCAAATTAAAGGCGTTGAGTTTTTACGCACGCTTGATTACGTAGACCCACAACGCATTGGTATTTATGGCCACAGTTATGGCGGCTACATGGCCCTAATGACCATGTTTAAAGCGGGCGATTACTTTCAAGCCGGTGTATCGGGAGCACCAGTTACTGACTGGGCACTTTACGACACCCATTACACTGAGCGCTACCTTGGTCATCCTAAAACCAATGCCAAAGGCTACGAAGACAGCGCCGTATTCCCATACGCTGATGGCTTAAAAGGCCCATTAATGATTTACCATGGCATGGCAGATGACAACGTGTTATTTACCCACGCCACTAAATTATTTAAACAACTACAAGATAACGAAAAACAGTTTGAAATGATGACCTACCCAGGCTCAAAACACAGCTTACGCGGTAAACAGGTGCAAACACATTTACACCAAACCATCACAAACTTCTTCAATCGACATTTTGATGTTAAATAATCATATGACGACTAAATAGACTAAAGGCTGATTGAAAAATCAGCCTTTTTTTTGTCTTAATAAGTTAGTAAGCCTAGATTAAACGCTTTTTTTAGCTACGCTTATTCTATGCGCTAAGGCGTACACTAATTGAGGACAAATTAATGCTTAACCTACGTAGTTTCAGTATTTTCCAGCGTTTTTTACTGTTAATAGCCATTGTTGTATTTGGCCTAATAGTACTTAGTATATCTAGCCTAACTCATCAATATAGCTCACTCAAAAACGAGCAATATCTAAAAACCCAAAATGTAGTAGAAACAGCATACAGTGTTATTGAGCATTACCACCAGCTTGAACAAAACAATACACTCACACAAGCGCAGGCTCAATCACAAGCACTGGCCGCTATAAAAGCGCTGCGCTATGACAAAACAAATTACTTTTGGGTAAACAACTACCAGCCCAAAATGGTAATGCATCCAATAAAGCCTGCGCTTAACGGTAAAGACTTAAGTAATAATAAAGACCCCGACGGCAAAGCACTTTTTGTAGAAATGGTGAACATTGTAAAACAACAAAAAGAAGGTTTTATACCTTATAAATGGCCAAAACCAGGAAAAGATCAGCCGGTAGATAAAGTCGCATTTGTAAAAGGTTTTAGCCCGTGGCAATGGATTATTGGCTCAGGCGTATACCTAGATTCAATAGATGATGCATTTAGCGAGCAGCGTAATCTCATCATAATTAGCGCCTTAGTTATGATTATTGCTGTCATTTTATTAAGTTACTTTATTGGTAAAAGTATACTCACGCCTACTCGTCTTGCCGCAGACATGATGAAAAACATATCGCAAGGTGAAGGTGACTTAACACGTACGCTAAGCGAATCGGGCAATGATGAAATATCAGAGCTATCACGCTCTTTTAATTTATTTGTTTTAAAAATGCGCGAGTCGTTAGTGCATGTATCGCACAGTGCAGATGATGTAAGCAGACACGCTCACACGGTGGATGAGTCAAGTAGAACAAGCCATTCCTTCATTGAGCTACAAAACGACAGTTCCACACAAGTAGCCGCCGCCATGGAGCAAATGACGCACCAAATTCATGATGTGAGTCGTAATGCCGACGCCGCAGAACAAGCTGCCAATGATGCAGCGCACAATGCCTCAACCGGTAAAAACGTGGTAGCGAATACCATTACCGCCATAGAAACACTCTCAAGTAATATAGAAACAGTGAGCCAAGTAACTGAAGATTTAGCAAACGAAAGTAACAATATAGGCTCTGTGCTTGATGTGATCAGAAGTATATCGGAGCAAACAAACTTACTTGCACTCAACGCTGCTATAGAAGCGGCTCGTGCAGGCGAGCACGGCAGAGGGTTTGCAGTTGTTGCCGATGAAGTGCGCACATTAGCCAGCAGAACTGGGCAAAGCACAGATGAAATTCAAACCATGATCACTAAATTACAAGAAGGCGCTAAAGCGGCTGTAGAGGCGGTAAAATCAAGCCAAGCACTGTCGGTGACGACGGTAGAGCAGGTTTCATCTGCCGATACATCGCTCAATGAAATAGAAAGGCTGGTATCTATAATTACCGACATGAACAGCCAAATAGCCCGTGCCACTGAGCAGCAAACGCAAGCCGCTGACGAGGTTAATTTACGTATTAACGAGCTATCACAATCAACCGAGCAATCACTAAATAATACAAAGCAACTTACCGATGCCAGCGATAACCTTAAACAAAGTAGCCAAGGGCTTTCGAGCGTGGTTAATCGCTTTAAATTAAAATAATTAAAAAACAAAAGCCCTGAATTAACAGGGCTTTTTATTACATAAGCGTTTTTAGCTTATACCATTTCGCATAATTAAGTGATCTATTTTTAGGATGGAAAAACGTGTTGATGGCTAGGCAAAAAATTTGCTATTTAGTTGTTCTAAATGAGAATTTTTTAACACAGATAGCGACACGTTTAGCCCCGAAAAATGATTAAGTATTATTGCGGATTGGTATTACATACAGTAGCGTGCAAATAAGCTCGTTACTGATGCTGCGGTTGGCTTGCCGTGCTGCCAATCACCGCCTTCAACACCACTACCAGCAATGTCCATATGTACATAAGGAAGCGGCTGCTCAGAGTCGTTACCGTGTTTATCAAGCCCACCAACAACGGCTAAAAACGCCATAGGGAATTGATGCCCACGGGCTGTAACAGCAGAGGCCGCATTATTGCTTGATAAAACATCATCAGCGAGGGTACGCGGTTTGATAAAGTCGTAATCTTCACGGCGAGAGCGAGAAACCTCAGCTGCATCTGCCCATAAATCACCACAATCCGCTATTTGACGAGAGGTATTAGCGCTACGTGCAGGTCCGTTTTCAACATATGCTCCGTAAGGGCCCATAGCACGTGCCGCATGGCCTGTAAGGGTTGCCACGGTGAACAGTGTTGGGTTAACTTCACCTTTAGCTACATCTTTCATTTCGCTAAGTAGGTCACCCATAGCTAAACGCCCTTCTGCATCGGTGTTACCAATGCGTACACGTACGCCTTCACGGCTAGTGATAATTTCATCTGGTACAAAACAATCTGAGCCAATTGAATTACGAACCACAGCTAAGTAAGAAATAACTTTAACGCCTTTAGGTTGGTAATCTGCCACGGCTTTCATAAAGCCCGCAACGGATGCAGCCCCGCCTTTATCGCGGCTCATACCCGCCATGTAACCGCCTACTTTTAAATCGGCGCCGCCGGTATCGTAAACTAATCCTTTACCAACAAACATTAGCGTGCGCGTTACTTCACCTTCTGGCACGTATTCTAGCTTAACAACACGTGGGTGGTGGCGCTCAACCGCATAAGATGCGCGCGCAACAGTGCTAAGCATAGGGTAGTTTTTATCTATCGTGTTAATATCGTCAATCACATCAACCGCTACTTTAGAGCCTTTAAAAAGCTCAACACAGTAATCGGCAAAACGTGGTGGCGCCATACGTTCAGGCTCAGTACCGCATAAGTCACGTGCCGCATATTGCCCTGCTGCAATTGCATTTACAGCTTTAACTGTTTGCTCATTTGCATCTATTAAACCTATTTGCGTAATAGGTTCAATGCTTTCGCCGTGGTATTCGCGCGCCTCTAAAGGTTGCCATAATGCTTGGCATGCGCCTAAATACGCCACTTCTAATGCATGCTGGTAACGCGCATCTGTATGTAATTTAGGTAAGTAAATAGCAGGGTTTACACTGCCCGCGGCTTTTGCTTCGTTAATCGCTAGCTTAGCGGCATCAAAGTAGCGTCTTACATCATCGTAATCGCGGTTAAGCGGCCCCGTAGGTGCTAAAACAACACGTACATTATCAACCACTAAAAACGTAACTTGTTTACCAATACGAGAATCTACTTTAGCGTGTGATTCGATAGCATCACTTAATGAGTTATTGGCTAATTGAGAAAAGTCATCACTAATTATAATAAGTGCATCGTGAGAAAATGAGTCAAAGCTTGCACTAAGTGATTGTGCAGCTATCGCTTGAGGATATGCCATAAGTAAAACTCCTGTTAGAAAACATAAGGGGCTATTATCGTTGATATAAAAACACAAAACCAGCCAACTGCGATCAGCTCATGTTAATCTGGCAACTTGGTTTTACAGCTAACTAAAGTGACTCTGTGTTTTGAGAAGAAATTAACAACCACTATATAGTTTTTTGTAAAGGCAGCCCCTGCTTATACCACGTTTAAATTACTTTGCTAAAGCACTCTAAATTGCAAAAAAGCGTGTAGTTAATCAAGAATACTCAGTTGCAAATTTAAATTAGGTTCATTTTTAACTCCTACTCCAATACCTAATAAGCGCACCGGTTGCTGCATCCCGCGTTGATACGCCTTAGAGAGTAATTCAGTAAAAATAGCATTATTTAACTGATGATGAGCTTGATCAGCTGAGGTAACAACAAAGTTTGCAAACTTCACTTTTACACTTAGCTTATTAATACGATTTTGTAGCTGTTGCTTATTAAGGCGCGCTGTTAGCTCTTCCAGTAATTTAGGTAACTGATCTAAACATTCTTGTAGGCTATTTTTATTGTATTCATAGGTGTGTTCAACACTAAGCGATTTACGCACTCGCTCAGTGGTTACTTTACCAATATATTCGCCAGCACATTTTTGATAAAGCGATACACCAAAATTCCCCACATGCTGCTGCATCCAATTAACGCCTTTCTCGCGAACGTCTTTACCTGTGTATAACCCCTTTAAATTAAGCTTTTCGAGGGTTACTTTGCCCACTCCAGGGATTTTACCCAGCGGTAAATTATTTAAAAACGCATCAACTTCATCCGGTAAAACCACAAATTGGCCATTGGGTTTATTTTCGTCACTGGCTATTTTGGCAATAAACTTAATGGGAGCAACTCCGGCAGAGGCAGTAAGGCCGGTATCGTTATAAATATCTGCTCTAATTTGCTGAGCAATAAGCGTTGCGCTGCCTTTGCATGCAGTGCTGTTGGTTACATCTAGGTAAGCTTCATCAAGCGACAACGGCTCTATTTGGTCGGTATAGCGTTTAAATACAGCGCGTATTTGGTTAGAAATTTCTTTATAAACCGCCATGCGCCCAGGCACAATCACTAAATCGGGGCATAATTGCTTAGCGTGGTAGTTAGACATAGCCGAGCGAACACCATATTCGCGCGCTATATAATTTGCTGTAGAGAGCACGCCACGACGGCTATTGCCACCAATCGCTAAAGGCACACTGGCAAGTTTGGGGTTATCGCGCATTTCAACCGCTGCATAAAAGCAGTCCATGTCGATATGAATAAACTTTTTCATTACCACATAACAACTGTTTATTTATACAGCCATTATTAAGGATTCACTTTAATTAAGCAAGTCCATTAAAGCCTGTTTAACTTGCTAAAGTTAAAAGCGCTACTAGGTGTAGCGCGTTAAACCGTGCAAGCTTTAAACAGCTTTTTTAAAACGGCTGCTTAAAGCGCTTTGATTTTTTAAAGCAATGTAGCCAAAAAACAAACTCCAATAAAAACCCCGCAGCTAAAAGCATTATGCCGCCGGAGGCATTACCCATTGCATAGCAAGCAAAAGACGCTATAAAAACTAAACTGGCTAAAGCCCAATTAATTATATTTTGCATGTGTGTTCTCGTGTGTGTGTTGTCTGTGTTATTTAACTGTAGTCCTAAAAATAAATAGGTACAATCATCTTATAAAAAAACATGGCATTTATTGTCTTGAGCTACAAACACCATATTGATAACCTCATTCATTTAAAACTAAGAGTACACATACATGCAAAGGTTCAAAGATCTGCACCCTATTCATACCGATATCACCGTAGCATGGGCCGATATGGACGCCCTACAACATGTTAACAACGTGGTGTACTTGCGTTATTTTGAAATTGCGCGTATCGATTTTCTAAATAAAATAAATCAGTTTGATACAATAAAACCAGGTGGAATAGGCCCGGTGATTAGTGAAAACAATATTCGCTATAAACGTCCAGTGACCTTCCCTGATACCTTAACCGTAGGTATTACTATTTCAGATATAAAAAGCGACCGTTTTATGATGAATTACTCTGTATTTAGCCATGCTCAGCAAGCTATTACTACCACAGGCTATTCTCAAGTTGTTATGTTTGACTTTAAAACAGGACAAAAAGCGGCGATTTCAGAGCCATTACTATCGGCACTACACCAATTCGCTTAAGTAGGTTTATTGCGAATTGGTATTAATTATCCACTCTCAAGATCTTACATAATTTAAGGATTTTAAATGCAATACAGTCCGTTAGGCAGCAGCGGTGTTGATGTTTCTAGAGTATGCTTAGGCAGCATGACTTGGGGTAAACAAAATACCCAACAAGACGCCGATGAGCAAATAGCTTATGCCTTGGCACAAGGCGTTAATTTTATAGATACTGCCGAAATGTATGCCGTTCCTCCTTCACCAGAGACCTACGGTAAAACAGAGCAAATTATAGGTAACTGGCTAAGTCGCAATGCGCAAAAGCGCAGTGATATTGTATTGGCGACCAAAATTGCAGGCAATGGCTTGTCGTGGGTACGAGATGGCGGCGATATAACACGCAGCGCTGTCATTGAGGCCGTAGATAACTCGCTTAAACGCCTACAAACCGACTACATAGATTTATACCAATTGCATTGGCCTAATCGCTCTACCCCACATTTTGGCAGGCAGTGGCCAGGTAAACTCACTTTTAGTGACGTAGATACTGAGCAACAACAGGCGGGTATGCTTGATATTTTAGAGGGCCTTGATGAGTGTGTTAAAGCTGGGAAAATAAAATATTGTGGCCTTTCAGATGACACCCCATGGGGCATTAGCCAATTTTTAAATTTAGCAAAAGCGCATAACTTACCGCGTATGGTGTCTATTCAGAACGAGTTTAGCCTAGCGCACGCTAAAGATTGGCCCTACTTAATTGAGCAGTGTATCCATGAAGACATTGCTTATTTACCTTGGTCGCCGCTTGCTGCTGGCTTGCTAACGGGTAAATACCTAAACGGTGCACGCCCAGCGGGCTCGCGTTGGACATTTATGCAGCGCAATGGCATTTTTAGAGATACCCCTAACGCGCAAAAAGCCACGCAGCGTTATGTAGAGCTTGCACATGCAAGCGGCATAACCCCAGCCCAATTGGCACTTGCTTGGTGTAATCAAGTCGATGGCGTTACCTCGTCAATTATTGGTGCGACCAGCATGGCCCAATTAAAAGAAGACATTGACGCTTTTAGCATAACTTTAAGCGACGACACGCTAACTGAAATTGGCACTATTTTTAAAGATTACCCGCAGCCATATTAAACCCAAATAATAGGCAGTTTTTTTACTGCCTTTTTCTCTCTTACATTTGAACATATACAAAGTAAAACTATACTAAAGTTACCTTAAAATGATTGTTTTTAGTGAGTTATGCTTAGAAATGTAATTTTATTCTTTGGTGTACTAGGTGCTTTAATGCGTTACGGGTACGCTGACAATACTCATCCAATTAAAGAAATTGTATGGTTACAAAGTTACACGCCCCCGTTTCATATGGATAAAGATTCGCATGCGCCGCAAGGTGGTATTTGCGACAACCTCACCGAGCAACTAATTAACAGCATTGATGATGTAAAACATACACGACTAATCGTGCCGCAAGAGCGAATTAATAAGCACTTAAATGAAGGCGATAATGTATGTTTTCCGTGTGTTATTCATAAAAAAACAGCCAATGGGGTGTTACAGTTTTCTACCCCCACCACGGTTTACCCGCCTTTTTCGGTTTTAACCACTCAAAAACTTGCTCCAGAAATACACGCTAAGCATGGCAGCCCTATTAAACTTATACATTTATTGTCAGACGAGCAATATGTATATGGTCAAGCCGCGGCGCGCAAGTTTACTTCAAAAATTAATAAAATAATCGAAAACACCACGGTGTATCATAAAGCATCGCTAAGCTGGAGCAGCGAAAATGAAAGCCAAGCTGTTATTGCTCGCTTAAGTCGCGGCTTTTTAGATTACACAATAGACTACCCGTTTATGGGGGATTATTTTGTCAATCACAGTAAGTTTAAAAATATAGTCAGTTTGCCAATTGAAGAAGACCCCAGAGAGTTTGTTTTAGGGGCTATAGGGTGTGCAGTAAGAGCACCGAATGATTTTGCTACTAAGGCGCTTAATAAAATAAATAAAGCGCTACATAAGCAGGTATTACAATCGCCTGCTTATATAAATAGTCAGCGTTTTTGGTTAGAGCAAAGTTTTCCGCAGTTTACTAAGCATTACCAACAGCAAATACTTAACCCTATTGCGCCTGCCAACTTTGCGATAACAAGCACGTCGAATTAGCATACAAGCTTACTGTAAATACGCTGTTTGCAGGCACTTCCCCTACGCCTGCAGGCGTTCCTGTCATTATTACATCGCCATTTTCTAAGTGCATAAACTCATTAATTTCACTTAAAATATCTTTAGGCTTATGTATCATAAATTGCGTATCGCCTTGTTGAATAACGTTATCGTTAATTTTAAGCTCAAACGTAAACACCTGCTCAGCATCCGCTATAGCTAAAAAGGGCGTTAATAATACCGAGCCGTTAAACGCCTTGGCGCGCTCCCATGGTAGCCCTTTATTTTTAAGCTTACTTTGCACGGTACGTTTAGTTAAATCCAACCCTAAACCTACGCCTGCCAACTCATTATTTTTAATAACAAAACACAGCTCGGCTTCATAGTGCAGTGTGTCGTTATTGTGCGTAGCAAATAAGGTATCCGTTATGGCACTGTTCGGTTTATTAAACAATACCATTTGATCTGGTAGCTCATTATTAAGCTCGGCAATATGCGCGGTGTAATTACGCCCAACGCATACTACTTTAGAGGGCGTTAATATCTCACTTTCTAGTTTTATCGACTGCATAAAATAACTTCTAAATTACGAGCTGATCAAGGTTTCTAATAAGCTCAGGTTAATCGGTTTCAAAAGTACATGATTAATATTTAAATCTTTGATCTGCTTAGGATCGGGCTCTGCACCACTAACAATCACTAAGCTTAAGTCAGGGTAACGTTCGTTAATTTGCTTCCCTAAATCTACACCACGCCCGTCAGGTAAGTGCATATCTAGCAATACCTTATTAAATTGTTGGTCATGATTGAGGGTTTGTAAACACTGTGCACACGTTGAGGTAATAACGGTTTCTACCCCTAAACTTTCTAGCAGCAACTGCGTAATTTGCGCTGCATCTTGGTCGTCCTCAACCAATAAAAAGCGCTGCTTTTTCTCTATTACAGCTTTGTCGCTGTGAATGTTTTTAGCTTGAGGCGCATGCTCTGGCGATACTAAGTAATCTTGTAAGCATTGATACAAAGAAGAGCTATCAACGGGCTTTGGTATTACATCGTTAAAGCCAAGGGCGGCAAGCTCTTCATGTATGCCTTTCATAGTGGCGGCAGTAAGCGCAATAATTGGGCCTGTGTAGCCCATTTTTCTAAGCTCTATTGTGGCTTCTTTACCACCCATTACGGGCATATGTATATCAATAAAAATAATATCATAAGGCGAGCGATACGCCTCGGCAATTCTTACTTTTTCAAGCGCTTGCTGGCCATGCTCGGCGTAGTCTACACGCGCCCCACATGTGCTAATCATATGGCCAACTAACATGCGTAAATCGCGTAAATCATCAACCACTAATACGCGGCCGGTCACTTTGCATGGTGCTGATTTTGTCTGTAATTGCGAGCCACTGCTAAAGTTTAATACTTGGCGTTCTACTTCGCTTATATCACCTGGGTACACCGAAATAGTAAAGGTAGAGCCTTCGCCCATTCTAGAGGTTAAATCTATACTGCCGTGCATACGCGCTAATAGCTCGGCACAAATCGCAAGGCCTAAGCCTGCTCCGCCAACAGAGCGCGATTCTACATCGGCTATTTGCTCAAAGGGTTTAAAAATTAATGCTTGTTTTTCAGGGGCAATCCCCATGCCTGAATCTTTAATACTAAAAAATAGCATTTCTTGGCCTTCAACCCACTCGGTCCAGGCACTAACCACTATTTCGCCCTTTTCGGTAAATTTAACCGCATTATTGATTAAGTTAATGAGAATTTGGCGTACGCGGGTGGCATCTACTCTCACAATAAGAGGTAAAGGCTGTAGAGACTCAAAGCGAAGCTTTAAACCTTTATCAAGCACAGATACACGCATTAAGGTGTAAACATCAGCCAGCATGCTATCTAAGTTTACTTCACTTAATGTGAGCTCTAATTTGTCGGCAGCAATTTTAGATAAATCGAGCACGTCGTTTAACAAGCTCAGCAAGTGCTTACCGTTTCGGTAAATAACCCCTAATTCGTTTTCGGCCTGTTTGCTAAAGTCGCTTTGTAGCAGTAACTCTGTGTAACCTAATATAGATGAAAGCGGGGTACGTAATTCGTGGCTTAAGTGGGCTAAAAATCTGTCTTTTGAGCGGTTCTCTGCTTCGGCTTTTAAACGCTCTACTCGCTCGCCTTCAACATCTTTACGCGCTAAAGCATAACGTATAGCGCGAGCAAACCGGCTCGAACTCATTTCTGTTTTTATAAGGTAATCTACCGCGCCGGCATCAAGTGCTGCAGAGTCTAATTCATCATTAGATTGCCCTGTAAGCATAATAATTGGCCCGCTAAACCCATTAGCAATGGCCTTTTTTAATACACTTAGCCCATTTGAGGCGCCTAATCGATAATCAAGCAAACAAATATCGTGATCGTTTTTACTTAAAATGCTTATTGCTTGCTCAGGAGAGCTTATCCATTCTATGTCAAATGTATGTGAATCTAACTGTTCTAAGTAGTCGCAAGTGAGAATGTAATCATCTTCATCGTCTTCTACTAAAAGTAAGCGAGTCACTTTATCTAACATACTACCTCCTTTTAATTGCATTTAATAAGCCCCTAATTAGGGGCTTAATGTTGCTACTTATTTAGTCGTTAAACGTTGTCGGCAGCTCTACAAATTCTACCCAGTATTTTCCTAGGGTTTTCATTAAATCAACCAAGCCATCAAACGTTACCGGTTTAGTAATATAAGAGGCCGCTCCTAAGTTATAGCCTTTAACCATGTCTTCTTCTTGCTTAGAGGTGGTTAAAATAACAACCGGTATGCCTTTAAGGTTTGGGTTTGCCTTAATGGCCTCAAGTGCTTCACGGCCATCCATACGTGGCATATTTAAATCAAGCAAAATCAACCCTGGGCGTGGCGATGAATTTTTATCTTCAAACTTACCCTTGCGCTCTAAGTACTCTAATAATTCAACCCCATCTTCCACAAAATGCAGCTCGTTTAATACACGGCTTTCGGCTAGCGCATCTTGCGTGAGTAGGCGATCATCCTCGTCATCATCTGCCATTAATATTGTAATAGGTTTCACTTTTGAATACGGCATCTAAGCCTCTCCTTGAAGTGTGAAAAGCGTTGTTTCCACAGGTAATTTTATTATGAAGGTTGCCCCTTCACCGTCTTTACTATGAGCAGTAATTATCCCACCATGCCGCTCAACTATACGCCTACAAACTGAAAGCCCAATCCCTGTGCCTTTATATTCCGAACGCCCATGCAGGCGCTGAAATGGTACAAATATTTTATCAGCATACTCTTGTGAGAAACCAATACCATTATCTTTTATGGTAATAATTTGCCAACCCACTTTTTCGTTATGCTCTTCACTAAACTCGTCTTTGTGCTCGTACATTACGCTTATGTGTGGCTCAACACCTGGCTTTCTAAACTTAACAGCGTTAGACAGTAAGTTTAAAAACAACTGCTGCATTTGGCTTTTATCGGCTTGAATAACCGGTAGTTCGCCCACCTCTACGTGCGCATTGCTTTCTTTAATGGCCACTTCTAAATCACTTAAAATGTCGTTAACAACGCCTTTTAAGTCAGTGTCATCAAAGTCTTTACCTCGCGTTGTTACCCGCGAAAACTCTAGCAAGTCGTTAATAAGGTTAGACATACGTTGCGCTGCATTTTTCATACGGCCTATGTAATCTATGCCTTTTTCGCCCAGCTCATCTTTAAACATGGTTTCTAGGCGGTCACTAAATGCTTGAATCTTTCGTAGTGGTTCTTGTAAGTCATGGCTGGCAACAAACGCAAACTCTTCAAGCTCACGGTTTGAGCGGCTAAGCTCATCTGAATATAAGGTCAGCTCTTGCGTGCGCTCAGACACTTTTGTTGCAAGCGTTTCGTTTTGTCTTTCAAGCTCCTCACGGTATTTAGCCGCGTTTCTTAAATTTAGGCGGGTTAATAAAAACATACCTATTATTAAAAGCGCACTGGTAACCGCTGTAATAGCAAAGGTGATTTTTGCTTCATTTTTTATTTGTGCCAGCTTAGAAAAATGGCTCACCTTAAACAGTAATTCTCGGTCTTGAATATCATTAACTTTAACGCGAATATCTTTGTATAGCTCTCGCCCTCTGTGCGTATTTAATACATATAACGCACGGCGCTCTTTGTCATTAGTAGCCAGCTTAACCGTTTGTTTAAGCTCTTTAATTTTAGCTTCTGTTAACACTAATAGCTCAGCAATTCGCTCAGCTTGGCCATCAATTTCAGAGTGTAAAGACTTTACATGCTCCTTTTGCGATTCTATTTGCCCTATCGCATCGTAATAAGGTATTAAGTAGTCTTCTTCTTCGGTGAGTAAATAGCCGCGTTGGCCAGACTCTGCCTGCACAATTGATAAGTGAAGACGCTCTATGGCATCGGCTAATAAACTGGTGTTATCCAAGCTTTTTTGCGTTTGCGTTAATCCCTGAATAGTACTTAATGCCAAAACTGCATTGCCAACAACAATGCACAGTACTATTGCAATAAAAGCGGCCCACGTTATATTCGTTTTACCCTGCTGCTTTTGCTTACTCATTATGTGTAAATACCTAATTTTAAATGACTACTTGTTATTAAAATCAGTAATGTTTTGCAAGCTTTCGCTACATTGCTGACAGTTTGAAATTATTTTATCGAGTGCTGCTAACGCTTTGTCTTTTGGCATATCGTTTTCTAATACCAGTTTAATGAGCTCTGCATTCATAGAAATTCTATTCAGTGGAGCTCTCGCATCATGTACCAATTTATTTAGCGTATTAACTTCTTTTTCATCACTCATATTACTTCCTATACTTATTTAACCTGAACTCTGATTAAGAGAGCCACTAAAATATTAAATTATAGTGATAATCAAATTCTTTTCTCTAGCCAGAGATTTTCAATGAAAACAAGGCGAATTTACGCGTCAATAGCTGGCCTATTGCAAGCAAGTTAAACGCAGTTAACGTTGAAAATAGCTGCTAGAGATAGGTTTATTATTCAGAGTTCAGGTTATTTATATTCTCCAATTCCGCCGTATGCGTTTAATCGGTTATACAATGTTTTTGTACTGATCCCTAGCATTTGTGCAGCTAGCGTTTTATTACCTTGCACCTTATCTAGCGTGGCGTGGATTAACTCTTTTTCGACTTCTTCAATGGTTTGCCCTGCCGAAACATGGTTGTCGGCCACTTGCGTATTTACACGCGAAAACGGCGACTCTAAGTTATCCGGAAGTGTAATTTCGCTCGATTGTGGGTCGCTCATAATAAAGGCGCGATGGATAGCGTGGCGAAGTTCACGCACATTGCCTGGCCACTCGTATTGCTGTAGTTCTTTTAGCTGCTCGTTGTGCCAATAAAACGAAGTGCCATTTTCATCGTTAAGCTGCTCTAAAAAGGCTTTCGCAAGCAGTGGAATATCTTCTTTTCGCTCTCGCAGCGCAGGTATATCAATGGGGAAAACCGCAAGTCTAAAGTAAATATCTTCACGAATAATATTATTTTGCGCTAAGTCGGTCAGCGAACGGTTAGTCGCAGAAATAACGCGGCAGTTTATAGGCAGTTCACGATTGCCGCCTACACGTGTTACTTTTTTAGTTTCAAGTACACGCAGTAAGTTTGGCTGCATATCTATAGGCATTTCGGTTACTTCATCTAAAAATAACGTACCGCCATCTGCTTGCTCAAACACACCTTCTTTACGGGCAATTGCACCTGTAAAAGCCCCTTTTTCATGGCCAAATAACTCACTACCTATTAATTCTTTAGACAAAGCACCACAGTTGCTCGCCACTAAAGGGCCTTCACATTGGCTTGCGTTATGAATTGCTTGGGCGACCACTTCTTTACCGGCACCGCTTTCACCCATTAGCATCACGTTAGCATTGGTTTTAGCTACGCGCTCTATCATGGTGTAAAGCTTTTGCATTGGCTCTGATTCACCAATTAAACTATTAAAATGGCGAGTAATAGCCGGAACTTTAGCTTTTTTAGCTGTTTTTTTAGGGCCGTTTAATACCAGCTCTAGGTCTTCACGTTGCAGCGGCTTTAATAAATGCCCAACATCTTGCTCACACATGTCTGCCAAAATCCCTTTTACTGAAGGGTGGCCAGAAATAAGCGTCACTTTTGGAGACTGCCCAATCATTTTTAAATGATCGAGTAAATGAAGACCACTGCCATCTGGCAGCATAAAATCGAGTAATACGTGATCAAAGGTATTATTTTCAAACCATTGATGTGCTTCTTTTAAGCTAGTTGCAGTACAAATGTTGTGCCCGAGGAATTCGACAATGTGGCAAACAACGTCACTAAATTCAACGTCATCATCGACTAAAAGTATGTTTAACATGATAAATCCCTATGCTTTTCTTCTTATTCTACGCACCCTATTTTGCAAATAAAAGGGGCTACTAGAATCTCTTAAAAATGATTAAACTATTGAGTCTTTTAACGTTTAATTTTAACAACCGAGTATGTACGTAAACTTAAGCCATACCGATCATAATTTTTAAAAATAATTAGAATTATTTTTACTACTCGCCTAAGTATACCAGCTGATATAATTTTGCTTTTAAAAAGGAGACAAAATGCAATTATTAAAAACAATGGTCCACCCTGGCATAAATTTAAACCAAGGCACTCAATTTACCCGCC
The DNA here is from genome assembly GCF_028599215.1 of Pseudoalteromonas sp. Angola-30. Lineage (NCBI taxonomy): Bacteria > Pseudomonadati > Pseudomonadota > Gammaproteobacteria > Alteromonadales > Pseudoalteromonadaceae > Pseudoalteromonas > Pseudoalteromonas sp. Angola-30. The sequence goes on along the minus strand of NZ_JAQREI010000002.1, from coordinate 473,656 downwards.
GCACAGGCCGCGCCATTGTGATTAAAGATGTAATGTATACCAATCGCTACGAAGACTACAGTTTACCCGGCGGCGGTGTAGATGAAGGTGAAACCCTAGAGCAAGGGTTAATAAGAGAGCTTAGCGAGGAAACTGGCGCGCAAAATATACAGGTTATTAAACCCTTTGGGTTATACGAAGAGTACCGCCCTTGGTATAAAGACGACTTTGATATTATACATATACAGTCGTATTGCTATTTATGCGATACAGACAAAGAGCTTGGCAAAGCTCAGCTTGAACATTACGAGCAACAAAATGGTATGACGCCTAAATGGGTCAATATATACGACGCCATTGCACACAACGAGCGCACAATGAGCCTTAGTGAAAAACAAGGGCTGTCTATCATTCGTGAAACTTACCTACTAAAACAAATAGCACAGCAACTATTTAACTAAGGCTGTAAAATTTGCATAAAGCAGTATTTTTTACTGCTTGCTCATCACTCGCTTTTTATTTACATCCCACAATTAAATTTAAAGCGACTACTATTCAATAACTTAAGCTCTATTTTACTTTATAAAACAAACTGGCTTTGTGTTTGCACCCTTACTGATAACTAATTTGTAAGGAGATAAAAATGAGTAACACAGTTAAAACAATCAACCCCGCAACTGAACAAACCATTGATACCTACACGCTGCTTTCTCAAGAGGAAGCTGAGAAGGTAGTCGAAAAATCTCACGAAACATATTTAAAATGGCGCCAAACCTCATTTACCGAGCGTGCTAAGTATTTAAATAAACTAGCCTCTTTATTTGAAGATCAAAAAGAAGCCATTGCTAAGCTAATGACCGAAGAAATGGGTAAAGTGTACGAGCAAGGTTTTCAAGAAATTGAACTGTGCGCAGGTATTTGTCGTTATACAGCCGAAAACGGCCCACAAGTACTTGGCGATGAAGAGCGCGATATGGATGGCGGCCGCGCTATTGTTAGCTACCAACCTACGGGCGTTTTATTAGGTATTCAGCCTTGGAACTTCCCGCTTTACCAAGTAATTCGTTACAGTGCAGCTAACATTATGGCCGGTAACACCACCGTACTTAAACATGCCGGTAATGTATTTGGTATGGCAGAGAAAATCGATACCCTGTTTAAACAAGCGGGCTTCCCTGAATATTGCTTTAGCAACTTACTTATTGATGGCAAAACTGCCAGCGCGCTTATTTCACACAAAGCAATCAGCGGCGTAACATTTACAGGCAGCGACGCTACCGGTAAAAAAGTAGCTGAGGAAGCAGGTAAATACGTTAAAAAAACAGTACTTGAGCTTGGCAGTAACGATGCCTACTTAGTACTTGATGATGCAGATTTAGACCTTGCTGTTGAAACCTGTGTTACAGGGCGCATGATCAACAACGGCGAAACCTGTGTATCGGCAAAACGCTTTGTGGTTGTAGAGTCATTATATGATGACTTTAAAGAAAAAATTAAAGCGCAATTTGAAGCATTAAAAATGGGCGACCCAATGGCCGAAGATACCGATCTAGGCCCAATGGCTCGTGAAGATTTACGTGATAAAATTCACGACCAAGTAATGCAATCTGTTGAAGCAGGTGCAAATGTAGTCACAGGCGGTGAAGTACCATCGCAAACAGGTTACTACTACCCACCGACTATTCTTGATAATTTATCGCCGGGCATGCCAGCATACGATGACGAGTTATTTGGCCCTGTAGCCTCGCTCATTAAAGCAAAAGACAACGACGATGCAATGCGCATCGCCAACGACTCTCGCTATGGTTTAGGCGGTGGTATTTTCTCTAAAGATGAGAAAAAAGCCATTGAACTGGCTAAAAAGCACTTTGATACCGGTATGATCAACATTAACGGTTACGGCCTTGCTCAACCCAACCTACCGTTTGGTGGTGTTAAAGAAAGTGGTTACGGCCGAGAGCACGGCGGCTTTGGTATGCGCGAATTTGTGAATATCAAATGTATTATGATTAATAGCTAATTTAGCTACACCTGAGATACACGTATTTAAAGAATATTTATACGTGTTTTAAAAAATATTATTAAGCCTAAAGGTGAGCAATCACTTTTAGGCTTTTTTATGGACGAATCTGCATGGTTTTATGCACGAATAGATCTATCCAACAAGTGTATTTAAAACCGTAAACACTGTGAGATAAATTAAAAACAAAGCTGTCAATTGACTAATACTGAGCATAGAATTTAGACAACCTGGCTTAGCTAGGCAGGTAAGAGTGGTGAGCAAACGGTCAGTAAACTCGTTTTTGGACAGTTTCGTTTTAGAACTAGTGCTCCATAGTGTATCTGTTAGATTAGGAAAAGTAGGTTGCTCCCTTGGGCGTTTGTTAAAACTACGCTAGGTTAGGTGTCTAACATATCCCATTCGTCGCCAAGAACCCAACGTAAGGCTGATAATTTGCCATTTATCATACCCCATTCAAAGTCTGACCACGGACCGGTGTCCTCATACTTACTTTCGACTTTTTGTGCAGATTTAATTGCACCCTCTAGGATATGTTCATGTATGACAGCACTTCCGTACCGTTCGGTACCCTCCGGCACAACTTCAATTTCACCATGTTCGATCTGCCACATCCTATTCTGGTGTCTGTTGTACCAAACTTTATCCACCAACTCGTCCATTACATCAAGAATTTCTCGTAAGCCACGAGTTTCTTCAGTGTAATCGTACTCAAACTCGATCTCAGCCAACACATCCTCATCAATGATGTTCAAAGCTGATGCAAGATTATTGAAATAATGAACATTTTCACGATTAAAAATATCGTCGAAGTCTTCATGTGGTTTTCTATGGTCTTTGGCTGAAAAATCATTGTGATTGTGAGTGATAAAGAAGCAGCTATCAGTAGCATCAACATCAAGCGAAAACTCATAAAACTGCTCGATAATAACAGCGTCTGCAACCGAGTTTTTACTGATATGAAATGGGGCTTTTTTATCCAAGCCACGTTGAACCGCTGCAACTTTTGAACGCTCACTAATATTAATTAGCTCCGCAGACTGGATTAGTTTTTCGACTCTGTTGATTGTGCTGTAATTGGCATCTGTTAATAAAGGCAATCGTGCATTTATGTCATTTAGCACTTCGAGCGTTTGCTCTTGGTTTGCACTAGCGAACTCACTTACCACAGCTTTTACTTGTTTAAACTCTTGAGACAATCGTCTTGCAGTCTTGTTTGCAACATCTTCTTTATTTCTCTCGTATTCTTCAGCAACCAAGTCTGTAACAACCAGTTTCACCACATCGGTTTCGACTAGCTCTTCCAAAGCTGAAACCAAAGCAAGATCTTGCTTTTTCGTTGAAATATCAAGAAATACGCAAGTATCAAGACATATATAATTCATATAACCTCAAATGATGAACTTTTTCAGTAGAGTTAACGCCTCAATCAGAGGCAATAAAATAGCTGGCTAAAATTAGCGACGAAGGAGCAAAATCCAGCTACTTTTTTGTCCTTTGAATGACTTGTTAGTTGCCAAATTCTTGCTCAGCCTGATTATAGCTATCATACAATTTTTTAACTCTATCAGTGAGTTGCATTCCTCCCTTGGTGGATCTATCAGTCCAATAATACCCTTCAAGCTCATACACGGGTGAGCCATGAATTTCTAGTGCAAACGACCCATGGTGAATTTCACTTCGTTTCCCTTGTAACTCTATTTTGGGTTCGTTTCGATAAACTCCAACAAGCTTGAATAAATCGTCATCTTCTTGTTGTTCAATACTATGAGCGACTAAAATAGATCGAGACTCTTTAGTCATTAAACGTACGCTTAGAAAAGTCAAAGTTTGTCTAACGACGGCGTAACCGTAAATAGGAGGAGTTTCCTCTCCTGTTTCGGGGTTTATCCAACTGCTTTTCAATTCTACTTTCCACGTGCCCCTAATATCTGGCCGTTTTACATACCAGCCCTTAAAGATTTTCCATGACCACATGTACTTATTAAAAAGGGTAACAAAAATCGCAATTACGCCAACAACCATGCCGAAAGGTTTTAGAAAGTCAGCATTTAGCACAGGCATGCCTTGAAACCAGAGAGCCAATAGCCAGACAATTATGGTGAGACCTACAAATGACGAAATATGAAGTCTAGTTAGCATTATTCATACCCCACATAATCCCATGCATCACTTATAAACTGATGAGCTCCTTGACGAGTCCAAGGCTGCGAAGAGCGGAATAGATATTTTAGTTCACTAACTTCACCCCACTCACTACATTTTTGATCATTCATAGTATTATTGAATAGTTCAGCAAGAACAGCTCTAACCATTGGCTTGAAAGATTGGTAGCCAAAACATTCATTTGATGCGTTAAACACCAAACATTCAACTAAAAAACTTGGCGTATCTTCAGCAGATTTTATTTTTTTACTTGCCATTTCATTGCAAAGGGTTTTGAGTATTCTTACGGCTCGCTTGTATCTTCTAGATGTAGCGTCATTCTTTGCCACTCCATTTTGATAATGCTGTTCAGGCCAATTTCTCACTCTAGGAGGAGTGTAATCATCAGGAATCATTTCAACTCCTGATAAGTAATGAGTTACGGATGTATACCTGCGATGTTCGAAAAATGCAGCTACGTCTGACTCAACTCTATACGTATTCTCTTTGATATCGAATGATTTGCTTCCTCTTGATACAGCTTCTCTACCAAACCTAGAAACAAGAGCTTCTTCAAGCTCATTCTTGAATAATGCATAAGTATAAACGCCGTCACTAAAACTCTTATTTAATTCGGCTTTAACATTATCATCGGGGTATACAGGGAAAAATGTATCAAAACAAACAACACCAATATCAACATCGCTATCTTTTCTAACATTGACACGATTTCGATAAGAGCCTTGTGTAAAAACTTTAATATTTCGATTTCTTAACTTTTCACTATCATGAATTGCTTGTCTAATTTGGCGCTCCGCATTCTCCGCTCGCTCCTGTTCTGTTTTGCTTGGCCCTTGCGACCAAGTTGTAAAAACAGATTCCCAATCCCTGTTCATAAATACTCCATACTACGATGATTTGGCAACTAACAGTGCCTTTTCTGCAGGCGATGTATTTATAAAATTTTCATAAAATACAGACGCCATAGAAGTAACATATTGTTCTATATGTGTATTACATCCTTCCACTCACAAATTGCAGAACATGCCTGTATAATCACAATTGCTCAACTAGGCTCATAATCTGTTATTAGTATATGTAGGTCAAGAGTTGACATGAGAAAGTGGTCAGGAATCCTGAGCTAAACAATTTTGGGGCAGAAATGAGTTAAATCTGGAAGGTAGCTTCACGCCATGAGGCACTCGATAACATAAATATTGATTATAATTGGCAAGGTATTTTACTGTGTCGGATGGCGCTTCGCTTATCCGACCTACACTGGCTGATGAAGTTATCAAGTCTGAAGAAATATCATGGATTAAACCTGAGCGTTCAAGTTAAAACATATTCAACTAACAGCTAATAGCTAAAAACTAATAGCTAGCTATTCTCAAACCTCGGCACCTTTCGTTTATCGGCTTTGCTCATAGCAAGCTCTTGAATTTCTTCTTGCTTTAGCTCTTTTGGTTTATCTTCTAATGAATGCTGCTTGGCGTTTTCATACACCAGCTCGGTAAGTAGTGCAAAATGATCAGAGCCATATTTAGCAAGGCGCTTAATGCGCTTTACTTTAAACCCTTGGCTGTGAAATAAATGATCGAGCGGCCAGCGCATAAAAAAGTAACTTGCGTGAAAGGTGTTATAAAAACCACGGCCTTTACGTGGGTCTAAAAAACCACTTATTTGCATAAATAAACGGGTGCTGCGCGACCATGCCACATCGTTTAAATCACCGGCGACAATGGTCGGGCGTGTTGGCTTTTTAAGTGCTTTAGCGACCATTATTAGCTCTGAGTCGCGTGGGCGCGATGAGTCTTCTTCAGTGGGGCTTGGTGGCGCGGGGTGTATAAAGTGCCCTTGCATTTCAAGGCCTTCATTGTTTTCGAACAGGATATGAATTGAAGGAATATCATCTTCAATGAGCTCACATATTTGCGCATCAAGAATTTTAAATTTACTGTATAAATGCATGCCGTAGCGGTTGTCTTTAGGGCATTCAATATAATAGGGGTAGTTTTTTTTAAGAACAGCTAATTTATTTTCCCACCAGCTATCGCTTTCAAGGGTAATTAATAAATCGGGCTGGTGTTTATCAACCAGTGAGATTAGTTGCTCACTATTGTGGTTTGACATAAGCACATTAGCCGACATGATTCTTACACTGTGATCTTCGCTCACGGAGGCCGTTTTAACTTCTTTTTTAGCAAGCCAAGTGTATGGAAATATCCACTTACCTTGTAATGCCATGGTTAGTAATGCGGTTAAAGCAGTATACAAATACCCGCTATTGCCGCTTTGCCACAGTAAATAAAACGATATAATTGCAACAGCGCTGGCTATATAAAATACCTGTAGTCGAACAAAGTCGCAGCTGCGCACTAAGTAGTGCTGACTGTACGACATAGGTAATAAGGTCACTAATAAAAAAAAGCCAATGATTATAGCCAGTGCAATGAGCATTTAAATATCCTTATAAATTGTACTTAACGAGTTAAAATTGAAAGTATTTCTCGGGTATCGTGCACCATGTGTATAACTGTACTGTCTATTTTTATACTTACTGTACCATTATCTCTAGAACGTTCAATAACGCGGCCTTGTTTATATACATTGCGGTCTAAGTAATCGCCTCTATGGTAACGCTTACTTAACCCTGGTGGCGTCCACCCAGCACGTACTAACTTTTTTTGCTGCTTTTTAGATAGTTTCTTACTGCTTTTATAGTTGTGCTGCTGATGTTTATGGTGACCATTTTTATGGCCGTGATTGTCTTTGTCGGGCTTTGCCTGCGCATTAACGCTAACCAAGGCACCCGCTAAAAAAACCGTATATAAAAACGCTTTCATAAATAATCTCTAATAATGTTAATAGCTAAAGATTATCAAACACGCCTGAACATCATATGAAACTGCAAGCAGCTATTTATCTCGGCTTGTACTGTGTTTTGCAATGGCTGCGCATTATGGCTGGGTCTCGCAGTTTTAAATGCTTGGTTTTACGCCCTGCGTGGCGTTTGCGCCACACTTTAAAACTCCCCTTTGAAATATGCTCTCGCATAAACAATACCAGCTGTGAATAATTAAGCCCGTATAACTGCTCTATAGCCTCAAAGGGGGTTCTGTCTTCCCACGCCATTTCTATAATTCGCGATTGCTGCTCTGCGTTAAACATGGTTATCTCTTAAAATTTAAACTTATACGAGAAGAAAAAATACATAGATCATCCCCTCAAAACCGAATATCACTGTATAATAAACACACTAACATAAGAAAAAATCGGATTTACATTTATGCGCACATTACTGCTGCTTTTAGCTTTTAGTTTTTCTTCGCTTTTATTAGCAGCGCCTAATAAAACATTGCGCTGTGCAACTACCCATTACCCGCCTTTTACAATTTATGACGATGAAACACATACCTTTACGGGCATAGACATAGACTATTTAGCTTTTATAGAGCGTAATTTAAATTTAAACATTGAGGTGGTGCATTTACCGTGGGCACGCATTAAAAAAGAAATGACGTTAGGTTACTACGATTGTTACTTTGCGTTGGCTAATAATACCGAGCGTGCGCAATATTTAGAATTTACCACTGAGCCGCTACACACCACTCAATTTGGTTTATTTAGCACAGAAAAAGCAAACCTTAATAATGACTTATCAAATTCACGCATTGCTATGCTAAGAGGCGTTAAATTACCCAGTGTACTGGCAAAAGAATATAATATTAAACAAAGCAACTTTATGCATTCACTCTCCACTAAAGCCACGTTTGATTTGCTTAATAAACAGCGTGTTGACTACGCAATAACTAATTATCAAGCCGGTTTATGGTACTCAAAAGGCTATAAAAACATTCATGCTAAGCAGCTTGAAGGCTACGCCCTACCTGTTTATATTGCTTTTAAGCACGGCATGGTCGACACCGCACTCGTTGATGAGCAAATAAAGCGCTATAAAGCACAATTCGGTGTGCATTAATAAGGTAGGCAATGTTAACTAAATTACCAAAATGGGTTGAGTACGGCGCGTTTACACTCGCCTTTATTGCTGGCATTGTTAACGCTATTGGGTTATTAGGGTTTGAGCATCAGGCTATTTCGCACCTTTCGGGCAGTGTAACGCTACTTGGCATTACCTTAATGACTAACGCCTCTAGCGCACTATTGCTATTGGCTGTAGTGCTGAGCTTTATGCTTGGCTCTGCCCTTTCTGGTTTTTTACTTACCGGCGGCTCGTTAAAGCTGGGGCGCCATTACGACACCCTATTATTTATTGAAGGCCTATTGCTGCTTTTAAGCGCCTATTTACTCAGCCGCGCCCATGTTTATGGCATTACGCTTGCCTCTGCTGCCTGTGGTTTACAAAACGCCCTTGCCACTAACTACAGCGGCGCAGTAGTGCGCACCACTCATTTAACCGGTATTTTTACCGACCTAGGTTTAATGATAGGCAAGGCGCTAAAAGGTGAACCCTTTGATACCCGCAAAGGCGTAATATTTATACTTATTATTGCCGGCTTTTTATTAGGTGGAGTGTGCGGGTTTATGCTTTATGAGCACTTAGCCCTACTTGCTTTAACCGTGCCCGCTGGGGCTTGCTTTATATTATCGCTAACTTATCGGGTATATAGAATACGCGCACTTTAACGCAACCGGTTTAAAAACTGTTTAAAACACCTTACCATGGCGTTAATAAAGCGTTACTCACCTTAAAGGAATGTATGAAACCTTATATTTTGCCGCTGTTATTGCCTCTCAGCCACGTTGCACTTGCTGATAATAAAAACGATGATGCAATAGAAACCATAACGACCACCGCATCACGTACAGAAGCACTGGCTACCCCCTATCCACTTACTATTAGCACCTTATCTGAAGCGCAGTTAAATAGCATTGCGCCTACTCATGTTGAAGAGTCGTTACAACGTATTGCAGGTGCTAACGTACAGCGCGGAAATGGGCAAGAATACCTACCGGCACTTCGCTCGCCGGTGCTCTCGGGCGCGGCAGCCTGTGGCGGCATACTAACCCTTGAAGATGGCATTCCACTGCGTGCTGCAGGCTTTTGTAATATTAACGAGCTTTTTGAAGCGCATAGCGAAATGGCGCAGCGTATTGAAGTATTAAAAGGGCCGGGCTCTGCACTGTATGGCTCAAACTCCGTACACGGTGTAATTAACGTAATAACCCCTGATACAACCCAAGGCGGTGGATTAGTCGGGCTTGATTATGGCTCATACGGATATGCCCGTTATAAGCTTCGCGCTGGGCAAGACTACGGCAACAGTGGTATTGGCATAAACGCAAGTGTTACCGACGATACTGGTTACCGTGATGATGAAAGCGTTAAACAGCAAAAAATAAATATTCGTCATCGTTTTGAGCGCTCAAACCTATTGCTTACCTCTGGCCTCACATACACAAATTTAGATCAGCACACTGCGGGCTTTATTACGGGTTTTGAAAGCTATAAAAACGAAGACATAGCACAGCAAAACTTTGACCCCGATGCATTTAGAAAAGCCCGCTCATTTAGAGCGTGGAGCAACGCCCAGTGGCAATTAAAAAACGGCAATGTGCTTTCTATTACGCCTTATGTGCGCGACCAAAGCATGGACTTTTTTAAGCACTTTTTACCTGGCACCCCGCTTGAAACTAACAGTCAAACAGGCATAGGTGTGCAATCGCTTTATCAACATAACTTGCAAAGTAATATAAAAGTAAACCTAGGGCTTGATGGCGAATACACCCGCAGCGACTTTACTCAAAGCCAAAACGAGCCAACTCAAGGCTCTGCATTTTTAGTAGCCACAGTACCGCAAGGCAAACACTACGATTACGATGTAAACGCAACCCTGTATGCGCCGTTTGCATCAGTTGAGTGGCAATTAAATAAATGGTTTATTAGCGCCGGCCTCAGGTATGAGCATATGCAGTACGATTACACTAATAATATGCTCACAGGGCGCACAACAGAAGACGGCACAGAATGTGGTTTTGGCGGTTGCCGTTATAGTCGCCCAGCCAGTGGTAAAAATAGCTTTAGCAATACCTCACCTAAATTTGGCGTGAGCTACAAGGTCAACAAAAACAATACGCTATACGCTAACTTTTCGCGTGGCTACCGAGCGCCGCAAGCGGCAGAGCTTTACCAATTACAACGCGAGCAAACCACCGCCGATTTAACCCCCGAAATAGCCAATAATGCCGAGCTTGGCTTAAAAGGATATTACAGCAATGTAAGTTACGCATTGGCTGTGTATGCTATGAGCAAACACAATACTATTTATCGCGATAGCGACTTCTTTAACGTTAATGATGGCAGTTCACGTCACAGAGGTATTGAGCTTGAAGTAGATTATGCATTAAGCAAAACGCTTAACTTACAATTTGCAGGTACGCATGCAAAGCACACGTATACCAATAATCAGTTAATTAATGGGCTAAATATAAACGGTAACAACGTAGACACCGCGCCTCGCAATGTGGCTAACCTTGATTTAACTTGGCAAGCCTTTAATAACCTAGCGCTTGCACTGCAATGGCATAGCGTAAGTAGTTACTATACCGACCCAGAAAACCTACATAGCTACGAGGGGCATGATATTTTAAGCTTGCGTGCAAAGTGGCAAGTTACCAATAATTTAGAAGTGCTTGCACGTATAATTAACCTTACCGACGAAGCTTACGCAGAGCGTGCAGATTACACCAGCTTTACTAGCGATAGGTACTTCCCTGGTAAACCGCGTAACGCCATGCTTTCGGCTACGTACACGTGGTAAAACCATGTATAAAGATTAATTTAAATCGCCCATATATTTAGTGGGCGATTTTCCCATTACCTTTTTAAACATAGTTATAAACGCACTCACCGATTCGTACCCCAATAATGCCGACACTTGCTGTACACTTTGTCCATCTGATAGTGCCTGCAGCGCTGTAATTATATGTAATTGCATTCGCCACTTACCAAAGGTCATACCGGTTTGCTTTTTTATAAGCCGTGCCAACGTACGTTCGGTTAAAGCAAAATCGTGTGCCCATTGCGCAAGGGTTTTACGATTATTTGGCTGTGCGAGTAACTGCTGCCCCATTGCTTGAATAACCGTATGCTTAGATAACACAAAGTCAAGCGGCTGGGCGGGCATTTCAATTAATAAATCAAACAGTACCTGAGCTAAACGTGCTGTTTTAGTGTCTTCATTATAGGCTTGGTGTTCGCTTGCTAGTTTTAGCATTAAACTTTTTACCAGCCCCGTTATTGCTAATGTACAGGTATGCTGTGGCATGCCGTGCTTATTAGCATCAATAAATACAAAACATAATTTGGCGTTATCAGATGCGCGATTGCTGTGTAAGGTGTTTGCAGGTACCCAAATAGCACTGTGCGTTGGCACCATCCACATTTTGTTAGCCGCTTCGCAGGTAACATAACCATCAAGCGCTAAAATTAGCTGCCCCTTAGGGTGAGTGTGTAACGGGTATTCTTTACTGCCTTGCGCGGTATCTACTTTGGCAATTATAGGTTGTACCATGTGCTCGTAGTTTTGTAGGTATCCCCACCCTTTAGGCTCAAACATATTTTGTCAGTTTTTAGTTATTTAATGTCAGTATAGCTAAATTATAATACTGCTGATTTGTTTATACTAGCGCCAATAATTAGCTAACTTATTTTGTAATAATGACTCACACACCTCACAGCAATGCTGGTATGTCGCGCTTTTCAAGCGTATTGCTTGTAATAGGTATTTTACTTATTGCTGCCAATTTACGTGCGCCTTTTACAGGGGTTGCCCCTGTGCTTGAACAAATAATTGCGCATTTTAATTTAACCGCTTCGCAAGCAGGCTTTATTACCACGTTACCGCTAATTGCCTTTGCCGTTATATCGCCTATGGCTGCAAGCCTGGCTAAACGCCAAGGGCTTGAGCGCACATTGTTTTTTGCTGTATTTTTAATATTACTGGGTATTGCCGCACGGGTGGTTAATTCATCCATTATGCTCTTTGTAGGCACAGCCATAATAGGTGCAGGTATTGCCATAGCTAACGTATTGCTACCAAGTATAATAAAACGCGACTTTGCGGCAAAAGTAGCGGTAATGACCTCTGCTTATGTACTCACTATGGGCATTGCCTCGGGTGGCTTTTCAGCATTAGTTTATCCGCTTAGCCAATATGAAGGGTTAGGTTGGCAGTTTGCATTAGGGGCAAGTGCACTCATTACAATTACCACTTTAATTGTGTGGATGGCGCAATTAAATAAACACACAAAACCGGCACAAACAGCACAGGCCTCAACACTTAATAAAAGCGTATGGCGCTACCTACTTGCTTGGCAAATTACCTTGTTACTGGGGCTAAATTCATTTTTAAATTACATCATTATTACTTGGCTGCCTAGCATACTCACCGAAGCGGGCCAAAGCGCAACGCAAGCAGGCGCGTATCATGGTGCTTTTCAAATTGCGACCGCCATACCTGGGCTTGTGCTTATACCTTTGCTAGGAAAATTAAAAGATCAAAGTGCGCTTAGCTTTATACTTGCATCACTGAGTGCGTGCTGTGCGCTAGGGCTACTTTATATGCCAAGCTTTGCATTAGTGTGGACGCTACTACTTGGCTTTAGCTCGGGGGCGTGTTTTATTTTAGGGCTGTCGTTTATTAGCCTACGTACTGATAACTCCACGCAAGCGGCTTCGCTTTCGGGTATGTCACAAAGTATTGGCTATTTGTTGGCGGCTATTGGCCCTATGGTAGCTGGGGCGCTACATACAAGTACCGGCAGCTGGAGTGCGCCGCTTTGGTTATGTGCAGGTGCAGGTGTGTTATGTGCTACATGTGGATGGTTTAGCGGCAAAAACACCACGCTTAATAATAGTTAACTTACTAGCTGCTGTAACCATGAAAACAAGCCCGTTGCTGGCTTTTTTGCGGGGCGATGCTTTTGCTCAAAGCGCTTATTAGCGGCTTGACGTTGCTCGCGGCGCAGCTGTGCTAAATTAGCTTTTGCAGCAAAACGCAAACGCTGCTCTTGGGTTAGTTCGTCATTAAAGTTAATGGCTGACTTTTTAACTGCTCGGCTACTTTTCGGTGAACTACACATAATTTTCTCCAAATGACTGTCTTATAAATAGACAGTCATTTGGTTAAAAAAATTTCACACAAATTTAAAATGCAACGTTATCTTTATAAAATTACGCAACCTAAAATTACTTACACCAATCGTGTTAAGTTATTAGGCATTTATAGCGACAGATAAATAGCGTGATAACAAAGCATGAATATCGACATGCAGTTGTTCTACATAAGAAATTTACAACGCTGTTAGCGCTCTATTTAGCACGTTAGAATGATTAAATATTTAAGTCGATTGGTGTTATACAGCACCAATACACTCTACTTCTACTAACGAATCAAGGGCTAACGCGTTTACTGCAAATGCACTACGTGCAGGATACGGCGCACTAAAGTATTGCGTATAAATAGCGTTAAACGCTTTAAAATCGCTAATATTGGTAAGCATAACAGTGCACTTTACAATATTGCTCATGCTGTAGTTATGCTGCTCTAAAGTGCGCTTAATGTTTTCAAGGGTTTGCTTAGCTTCACCTTCAAAACCACCCGCTGCTAACTTACCGGTTGCAGGGTTAATCCCTATTTGCCCCGACATATAAAGCGTATTACCGGCTTTTACTATTTGCGAAAATGGTAAGTTAGGATTAGCTTTGCCTGTATTTAAAAAGTCGACATTACTGGGTTTTGCCTGCGCAAAACTCGTCAGTAGTACACTTGCTAATAAGGCTGTTTTTGTCAGTGTTTTCATTAATAGCCTACCTGTTTATTTAGGTGTAGTTTCAAAAGCCGGCACTTGGTGTAAATCGTTTAGCCATGTAAGCGTTGACTGCGACCAAATTTGCGCAGCTGGGGTAAATTCATCGCGCTGATCAACGGCCCCTATGCGCAGGCCGTACACTCTATCGGCTTTTGCTTCGTTGGTTGCGTAAAGTGTAGTGCCGCACGTACCACAAAAACCTTGTGCGCGTTTATTACCGCTTTGTGCTGTTTTAACATACTCTTTTGGCTCGCCTTTAGTAAATACCACCGAGTTTGGCTCAGCCATAATTACCGCTCTAAATGGCCCACTCGACATGCGTTGGCAATCGCTACAATGACATACAAGTACGTTATTATTTTGCGACTGAGCTTGGTATTTAATTTCACCACAATAGCAGCTTCCAGTAATTTTCATTTTACTCTCCTTGAGCATGTTTAAAGGTGTTTAACCTAAATAAGCTAAAATAATTTTAGGTAGTTCTTGCGCGTATTGCTGCGCCGATAAATCACAGGCTATCGCAGGGGTTAAATCGTGATACAGCACTTTATCAAGCAATGAGCTGACAATTAAAAATACTGCCGTACCTGCCGCCGCCTCGCTCACTTTGGTATCTGTTTGGCTAATTAATTGCGCTAAACGCTGATAAATTACTCGCCTGTTTATGTGTTTATCACTGCCTAATAACTCGCTGTGCAAACGCGAATTTAAATGTAGCGTTCTAAATACCCCCTGCTGTGATGATAAAAACACATAGGTTTTATGGCATAAAGTGTTAACTACATCGTCTAAGTTTTTATAGTGCTGCGCCTCAAGCTCTGTTACCCAGTTATCTAATGCAATACCAAAGTCTTGATACAACATGGGCAGCAGCGACTCTTTATTTTTAAAGCGACGGTAAAACGTACCTACCGACACCTCGGCGTAATCGGCCAGCTCTTTTATACTTATGTGCTCAAAAAACTTACTTTTTAAACTGTGATGCAGCGCTTTTAATAGTTTTTCTTGGGTTTGTTGACTGCGTTGTTGCTTAGGTGCCAAAAAGGGTTGATCAGACATAAATTTAATCGTGTTAGGTTAAAGTGCACACATAGTGCAGCTTGTTAATATAAACAACAATACCCAGCCAGCAATTACATTACTCGCTGGGTAGTTATGTCGTTATTTTTGGCTATTTAAATAATCTACCGCTAATTGGCTAAGCGCTTTGGTACCCACTTTAAACGATGACTCATCGGCATAAAAATAAGGTGAGTGGTTACTTGCTACCGTTTTCAAGTCTTGTTCTGCAGGCGTTCCACCTAAAAATACAAATACACTGGGTATTTCTAGGGCATAAAACGAAAAGTCTTCTGCGCCGGTTATTTTACCCATTTCTTGCACGTTTTGTTTACCGGCTGCTTTTTCAAGGCTAGGTAACATTTGCGCAGTAAGTTCAGGGTTATTAACCGTTACTGGGTAACCTTCGTGAATATGCACATCGGCCGTTGCCCCCGATGATTTAGCAATATGTGTAGCGGTTGTTTTAATATTTTCAAAGATTTGCGCGCGATTATCCATATCAAAATTACGAATAGTGCCAACCATTTCAACTTCTTCAGGAATAATATTATTACGCACACCACCGGCAATTTTACCAAACGACACAATAGCAGGCTCTTTGGTTATATTTACTTGGCGGCTAACAATATGGTTAACGCCCGTTACAATTTGCGCAGCGGCAGCAATAGGGTCAACGCCTGTCCACGGTGCTGAGCCATGCGCTTGGCGACCATGTACAGTTATTTCAAAGCGATCGGCACTGGCCATAAACGGCCCACTTCGATAGCCAATTTTCCCCGTATGTAGGCTCGATGTAATATGCAGGCCAAATGCTACGTCAGGTTTATATTTTTTAAATATACCTTCTTTAAGCATTAGCTCTGCACCGCCCTCTTCGCCTAAAGGTGCGCCCTCTTCAGCAGGCTGAAACACAAACATGATGTTGCCATGCAATTCATCTTTCATATTTGCTAATACTTCGGCTGCGCCCATTAGCATAGCTACGTGCGTGTCGTGGCCACAAGCGTGCATTATGCCTACATCAACGCCACGGAAATTTGTGGTTTTGGTTGATTTAAATGGCACATCTGTTTTTTCTGTTACCGGTAGCGCATCCATATCGGCGCGTAGCATTACTGTAGGGCCAGGCTTTGCGCCTTTTAAAATACCAACAACACCGGTGTAAGCAATATCGGTTTGTACTTGCATACCTAACGACTTTAAATGTTTAGCCACAATGCCTGCGGTACGCGTTTCGCGATTACCAAGCTCAGGGTTTTGGTGAAAGTCGCGTCGCCATTCAATTACCTGCTGCTCTACATTTTTAACGTGTTGATCAAGGTTTGCCTGCGCGTTAAACGCACCAAGTGCAGCAAAACCTAATGCCACCGAAAGTAGTGATTTTTTCATCCTGATTTCCTTTATTATTTTAATGAAGCCCAACAACCGATTTAGTGTTATCGAAAAGTGCTGTTGAGTTATAGCCTACACCATTTTTAAATACAGTTTCCATATTACGAATCGCCGACGCATCTTTAGCAAAGTCGCCATTAACAATAACCAAGTTGGCATGTTTACCTACTTCAATACTACCTATTGTATTTTGCTTATTTAAATACTGCGCTGCATTTAACGTAGCTATTTTTATTGCTTGTGGCTGCATAAACCCAGCCTCTACGAGTAATTCAATTGCACGCTGGTTGGAAAAGCCAGCAATAACGCCGCCATAACCTGTTGGGTCGGTGCCCACCATTAATTTACCACCAGCGGCTACAAACATTTTTTCTAGCTGCATCATTTTTTTAAATACTAAAGGCCAACTAGATTCGCTCTGCTTTGCTATTTTTTCAAAGCGCGACTCGTACTGATCACGTACTTGCGGTATTAATGCATCAAGTGCTTTTGGGTAGGCTTTAGGGCGACCTTTAGTAAAGGTTTCAAATACAGTAAGTGTAGAGGTAAGTACTACATTTTTAGCCACTAAGTAATTTATTAGACTCGTTACTTCTGGCGAGTTTATATCTAACTCAACAAACGATTGCTGTACCTCTTTATTACTTGGGCATACATCTTTTTGTTTGTTTTTAACAAAGTCGGTGGCGGCAAAAAAGCCATGTTCTAGGTTATCAATACCTAAAGCGGCTGCTTCACGGTATGTAACTGAACATAAATGAGCCGTTACTTTGTTATTTTGCTCGTGCGCTTTTTTAATAACAACATCAAGCTCATTTTGATTAATATGCATATACGCTTTATATGAGGTAACCCCCTCTAAGCCCCAGTAGTCCATCATTTTTTTAGCATCGTCTGCATCGCGTAGCGACTTTATTTTTAAAATAGGTAAACCGGGGCCATTTAAATACGGCGCCGTTACATCTATATCTGGGCCTAAACTTTTACCTGCGTTTATATCATCTCTTAATTTTAAATCAGCATATGGTGCAGTGGTGCCAGCAGTACGAATTGTGGTTGCACCGCCTGCTAAATATAGGCGAGGAAAGCTGTAAAGCATTTCGGTGTAATGAGCCTTGCCAGTTGGATAAAACATGTGCTCATGCATCATCACCAATCCCGGAATTAATGTTTTTCCACTACCGTCAATAATATTCACACCTTTAGCGACGCCTACTTCTGCTGTGGCGCCTATATTCACAATTTTATTTTTATTTATTACAACCGTTTGATTAGTTTGTGCCGGTTTGCCGGTGCCATCGATTAACGTGATATTTTTAATTGCATAACGCCCCGCTTGATAACGTACAAATTGCTCATCAACTGCATAACTTGTAAAGCTAGTTAAAGCGCAAGCAATTAATAATAAAGATTTTTTAATTTTTTTAAATGCGTACATAGATATACTCATAGTGTGTGCTCATCTTGGTAGAAGACATTACTATAAATGCACCACCCAAAAATGTAAATCTGGATTCACATTTTAATTCATCATACTTTAATAAATCTTTTTTACTGTACTCTTTTTAAATTACACGGAATGACTATGAAAAATCGAATCGCTAAAAAGCACGTTTTAAAATCAACATTGGCACTGACTATTGCACTCGCATTGAGTGGCTGCGACATTGATGATGACGATAATAACGACCCTGTCGTTGTGGAAACACCAGAACCTGCACCGGTTACTTTGCGCGTGATGGAAACAACCGACATACACATGTATTTATCTAACTACGATTACTTTGCACAAGCCCCATCAGAAACCTTAGGGTTTGTTAATACCGCTACCCTTATAAAAGAAGCCCGCAATGAAGTGCAAAACAGTGTACTTGTTGATAATGGTGATTTAATTCAAAACAGCCCGCTTGGCGATTACGAAGCGATTGTACGTAAAGACGATATTTTAAATGGCGCAACCCATGTGGCCTTTAAAGCAATGAACTTGCTTGATTACGATGTTGCTAACTTAGGAAACCATGAATTTAATTTTGGCTTAGAGTTTTTAGATGCCACATTAAGTGGTGCCGACTTCCCGTATATTAATGCCAATGTATACGTTGATGATGGTGATGATGACGACAGCAACGATGAAAACCGTTACACACCGTACTACCTTCAAGATAAAACCGTATTTGATATAAACGGCAACGAACAAACAATTAAAATTGGTTACTTAGGCCTTACCCCACCGCAAATTATGCAATGGGATAGCGCTCACTTACAAGGTAAGGTCATTGCAAAAGATATTGTTGCTACTGCTGAAAAGTTCATTCCACAAATGAAAGCACAAGGTGCCGATATTATTATTGCCATTCCGCACTCTGGGTTAACAGCCAGCGCCCAAGAAGACCTCGCTGAAAATACGGCCCTTTACCTGTCTAAAGTAGATGACGTAGACGCCATATTGTTTGGTCATAACCACCGTTTGTTTCCGGGTGATTCGTCGTACGATGGCTATGAATCGGCGGGGATTGATAACGTAAACGGTAAACTTAATGGCGTACCGGCTGTTATGCCTGGCTTTTTTGGCAATAACTTAGGGGTTATTGATTTAATTGTTGAGCCAAACGATGAAGGCGGCTGGGAAGTAACCAGCTCAAAAGTAGAAACCCGCGCCATTAGTGGTACAGATGAAAACGGCGACTTTATTGATTTAGCTGCTGTAGATACCGATGTAGCCGCAGCAATTGAGCTTGAACACCAAGCAACGATTGATTGGGTGAGCGAACCATTTGCTGAAATTTCAAACCCAATTTATAGCTTTTTTGCTTTGGTGCAAGACGACCCGTCAATTCAAATAGTATCAGATGCACAAATAGCGTGGGGTAAAGCGTTTATTCAAGGCACTGAGCTTGATGGCTTACCCGTGCTTTCGGCAGCAGCCCCTTTTAGAGCTGGCCGCAATGGTATTGAAGATTATACCAATGTAAAAGCAGGCGATATTACCTTACTAGATACCGTTAGTTTGTATGTGTTTCCAAACACTATTCGTATGGTAAAAGTAACAGGTAGCGATGTTAAAGAGTGGCTTGAACGCTCTGCAGGTCAGTTTAATCAGATTGATATAAACAGCAGCGCTGAGCAAAACCTACTCGATACCACTTTTCCTACTTTTAACTTTGACATTATTGACGGCGTTACCTTTGAAATTGACGTCACTCAGCCAAAACGATACGACAACGATGGGGTATTAATAAGTGAAAACAATTCGCGCATTACTAACTTGCAATACCAAGGTGAAGCGATAGATTTAGAGGCAGAGTTTTTAATTGTAACTAATAACTATCGTGCATCGGGTGGCGGTAACTTCCCGGCGATTGACGGTACTAGCCGTGAAACATTTGAAGGCCCAGATGAAAACCGCGGTGTGCTGCGTAGTTATATTATTAGCGAAGCCGCTAAAAGTAGCACAGGCAGTATTGACCCTTCGGCCGATAATAACTGGCGCTTTAGCACCGTGACCACCAGCACAGAGCTAAACGTTGTGTTTAGAACATCACCGCTTGATGAGGTAGCTACTATTGCACAAACACTCCCTGCTGTTGCGCCTACCTCACCACTTAAAACAGACGAAAATGGTTTTGCACTATACACCATAGATTTAAAGCAATAACCTTTAAGGCATAAAAAAGCCAGCTTAGCAGCTGGCTTTTACTTAACCTAAACCCTTAATTATTTAGCAATATACACACTATAGCTTAGCCCTTTTAAAGTGACCGTTAACTTGCCATTTTGTTGCTCAAGTTGCTCAGCAGCTACAAGAGGCGAAAAGTGTTTATACGGGCTATTAAACTCTATTGTTTGTGGCGTTTTTTCGCTATTAAACACAATAATATACGCCTGCTCTGCACCTTTTACTGTGCGTGAAAACGCAAACATGCCAGTGTTTTTAGCAAAAAATAAGTCGTTGTATTCACCGCGGCGAAGCCCTTCGTGATTTTTTCGTAACTTACTTAATTGCGCAATAGTTTTAAATAATGGGTGCTGCTGGTTAAAGTTATTATCGGCCGTTGTTTGCGTGGTGCCTATAAGGTTATTGTCGTTATAGCTTGCAACATTTGATGCAAACATATCTTCGCGTGCATCAATATCGTGGCCATCGCCTGTAAAACCTTGTTCATCGCCATAATAAATAACCGGTATACCGCGAGATAAAAACATAAATGCATGCGCTAATTGGCTGCGCTTTAATTTAAGCTCATCACTTTCGTGATCAAATGTTTGGTTTATAAATAAGCCAGGTCTGCCCATGTCGTGGTTCCCTAAAAAGGTCATAAGTAAATCGGCTTGGCTGTCTTCATCTTGGTATAGTGAGTCTTGTGCAAATAGCTCGCTAATGGCGCTTGGGTTCTGTCCTTTAAAAAACACATCGGCCGCTATTTTTTGAAATGCAAAATCAAGCACCGATGGAATTTTACCTTCTGTAGTAAATACACTTAGGTTTTTAGGATTAGGGTCGTACACCTCACCAAACACATGAAAATTTGGAATCCCTTGCGCTTTAGCGTAATCAATAATAGCAGGTGTAAATGTTTGCCAAAACTCGAGATTTACATGGCGTACGGTATCGATTCTGAAGCCGTCGGGCTTAAACTCTTTTATTAAATTTTGATAAATATCGACCATGCCGCTCACCACCTGCGGATGCTCTGTTTTTAAATCGTCTAGGCCGTTAAAATCACCATTAAGTGAGCTTTCACCACTAAAGGTGCTGTCGCCTTGGTTGTGATAATAATCGACATTGTTTAGCCACTGTGGGTACTTAACATTTTTTAAGTGCTCAGGAATAAATGGGCTATACGGCTTAGGGTTATTTAGCGCTTTATACTCACAATGCGTTAAACCTGCTTTAAATTGACCGTTTGGCATGTGGCATTCGTCGTAACGAATAATATCGGCTGTGTGGTTAGTAATAATGTCAAAAAATACTTTAATGCCTTTTTTATGAGCTGCATCAATTAGCTTTTTTAAAGAAGCATTCCCACCAAAGTGCGGGTCTATTTCGCTAAAATCGACAATCCAATAACCATGGTGCGCAACACCGTCTGATTGAATCGCTTGGTTGCGTAATAAAGGCGTCATCCAAATTGCTGTAACCCCTAGCGCTTCTAAGTAGTCGAGCTTTTGTTCAATGCCTGTTATATCTCCACCATGAAAACCACTGGTGGTTGTTAAATTTAACCCACCAGCCGAAATAGCATGCTCATTGCTGCCATTATCATTTTGCGGATCGCCATTATTAAAACGATCAGGTAATACAAAATAAAATATATCGTCGCGTACATCGCGCTGTAAATAATTATCAGTGCTTGCAGTGTTTGCGTTATCGGCCGCTGGTGGCTGATTACTTTTACAGGCCGTTAATGCCACTACAGTGCTTAGTAAAAATGTTGTTAGTGTGTTTTTTATCATTTTAGTGCTCCTTTACTAAACTATGGCAGCTCGCAACCTTTTACACTTTCGTAAAGTGCATACCAATGAGCGGCCGTTAATTGTATTTTGTTTACTTGTGCACACGCTTTAATACGCGCAGTGTTAGTAGTCCCTATAACAGATTGAATGTCTGCAGGGTGCCTGTTTAACCATGCCAGTACAATGGCTTCTGCACTTGTTTCGTACTGCGCAGCTAAGCTTTGTACTAATTGGTACGTGTTTTTAATACGGGTTTCAGCGCCGGTTATATCAGCACCCGAAAACAACCCTTGGCATAAACTTCCCCACGCCTGCAGCTGTATATTCTCGTGCTGGCAAAACTCGATTAAGCCCGGCGTAAAGTTAATATTTGCGCCTTGCGCGTTACCAGCATATATGCCCTCTTCAACCCAGTCATTTTTTAATAAGCTCATTTCTACTTGATTCAAAATAAGTGGCTCTGACAGGGCTTGTTGAATGGCTTTTATTTGATGTTGCTGCATATTAGACACCCCTAAAAAACGTACCTTGCCTTGGCTTTTTAGTTTTTTATAAGTGCTAGCAATTTCCTGAGGGCACATGAGTGGGTCGGGTCTGTGCAGAATAAGTACATCTAAGTAGTCTGTTTTTAGCTGCGCTAAACTTTTATTTACACTTTGCTCTATCCACTGTCCTGAAAGGTCATAACGCTTTGGGCCATGCTCATCTTCAAAGCGAATACCGCATTTAGATTGAATAATTAACTTATCACGGTCGGTGCGCGTTTTTAAAACTTCACCAAATACCTGCTCTGCTTTACCAAAAGTATAAATATCAGCATGGTCAAAGTAATTAATGTTATTTTCAAGCGCTGCCTCTACTACTGTATGTGCTTGGTTTATATCGGCTTTGGTTATTGGGTTGTTATTCCAGCCACCACCCAAGCCCATACAGCCATAAATAAGTTCGCTAGCATTGGGTATAAATTGAGAAATAGTTTTATTGGTCATGAGTTATCGGTATTAAAAAAGAGTGACTTGTAGTTTACCGATTAAATTATTCAACTAAATACTAAAAATAAAACTCATTATTTGCTATAACAAACAATAAAAACACAGTGCTCATTTATATGCTGAGAGAACATAAAAAATTTGAACGGTTATTTTTGTTTAACGAAGTAGCCAAACACTTAAGCTTTTCAAAGGCAGCTTTAGCGCTTGGGATCTCCCGAGGGTATTTGTCTGAGCAAATAAAAGCGCTCGAAAAAGAATACCAAAGAGCCCTACTTATTCGCACAACCCGCAGTGTAAAGCTCACCCCGCAGGGAAAGCATGTGCTTAGTTGTATGGGAAATATTAAAAGCACATTATTAGAGCTTGAACGAACCTTAGCCCATGAACACGAGGCTATTGCCGGCAACATTAGAATTACCGCGCCGAGCCAATTTACCAATAGATACCTGCTAACTATTTGCGAGCAATTTAACCAAGAGTACCCTGATGTTAAATTTAATATAGACTGCAGCTACACCCCTCACAATTTGATTCAAAGCAATTACGATATTGCATTTAGATCAACCCTTAATCCGCCCCAAAACATGATTGCCAAAAAGCTATTTAGTTATAAACAGGTGTGCTGTGCCTCGCCTAGTTATATTGCTAAAAATGGTGAGCCAAGCGACGTTGAAGATTTATTAAAGCATAGCTGTTTAACCAGCACGCAATTTAGCCTGTGGCATTTTTCCGATAGGGCCATTGAGCTTGAAGGAAAACTAAGCATTAACGATAACCACATGCTTAAAAACCTTGCACTGCAAGGTCTAGGAATTATATACACCCCGGAGTATTTAGTAGATTTAGAAATTAACGCGCACACTTTGAAGCCGCTATTAACGCAGTTACAGTATCCGCAATCTGATGTGTATTTAATTCACCCTCAGCTAATTAACGAATCAGCACGTATTAGCCATTTTATTAAATTTACCACCAACTGGTTTAGAAACTAGCTTACCAATTACTTTTATATTGTGATAAGTGGTTTACTAAATAATCTACTAAAGCTTTAACAGTTGGGCTTAACAAACGTTGAGACGGATAAAGTAAATTAATAGGCAGTGGGCTTGGCGCGTATTCACTTAGCACCTCTACCAGCTCACCGCTTTTAAGTGCTTGGTTAACGTAAAAATTAGGTAGTTGCGCTATACCTTGGCTTGCTAAAGCAAACGCTTTTAAACTTTGTGAGTCGTTAACCTCTAAACTACCTGAGACTTTTACAATGGTATTCTTACCATCAAGCCTATAACTCCAACGCTTTGCGTTAGCGACAACCATGTTTATAAGGCAATTAAAATTTTTTAGATCATATTAAAACAATTAAGCCTATTTCAGCACCTGAAAAATAAACATCTTTACCTACCTAACTAATTAAGTGCTAGGATAATGGCTTGAAATACTGATAACTTGCAAACCTAACTATGAATTTAAATCAGCTCGATCTAAACCTTCTTATTATTTTAAAGCAGCTTTTAAACGAAAAACATATTAGCAATACCGCCTTAACTTTAGGCATGAGCCAACCTTCTATAAGCCGCTCGTTAAGTAAATTGCGCTCCTTGTTTGACGATCAATTATTAATAAGAATGGCTGGAGGGTATGAGCTAACACCAAAAGCGCAATCAATTCAGCAAGACCTAAATTCTATTTTAAATATGGTAGAAACACTGGTTAATAAGCAAACCTTCGACCCTAAAACCAGCACAGCCACCATTAAACTGTTTGGCCTACCGCCGCAAATGCATTTATTTATAAAAACAATAATTAAAGATGTTCGCGAGCAAGCGCCTAATATCACCCTTGAAATAGACACCCTGCCTAAGCCGCAGTTTTCTGATTTGCTTAAAGGCGATACGCACTTTGTGATTACTGGCCACAAGCCCGCTAATTCAGAGGGTAAGTTATATCAACAACCGTTGTTTGAGCGCGAGTTTAAATTAGTAATGGCTCGCTCCCACAGGCTGGCTAAACAAGAATTAAGCGTTGATTTATTGCGTGATTGTAATTTTGGGCAAATATCAATTCAGGGTGAAAAAGCATTAACTATTGCACAAAACTTTGCCGCGCTAGGCATTGATAATATAGCGACGCCAATACGCTTAAAAAACTTTTACAGTATTGGCAGCATTGCTGAAAACACTGATTTAATATTTTATGTGCCCAATCATTTTGTTGCAGATGTGTGCCAACAGCATGACGTAGTTGCCAGAACCCCGCCCCAAGAGCTTAGCTCAGAGTATGCACAAGTTGCTTTATACTGGCATCAACGCCACCATAATGACCCTGTATGTCAATGGTTTAGAGAGCTTGTAAAAAATAAAGTATTTGAAGTTTAAATAACTGTTATTCATGTAGGGTATGTATTTTAAATTGCCATTTAAGGCAGTGAACGTTTTAATACGAATCATTCTTAATAATATTAAAATTAGATAAACATACTCACCATGAAAAACACGCTCCCATTTAATAAGCACGCGCTTAACGTTGTTATTGGTACTTTGTGTACTGGTATGTCATTCATAAGCTTAGCAGATCAAGCTCCCGATACCTCAGAAACCATTGAAGTATGGGGCACAACAATTACTAATGACTCGCTATTACAAGACGATATTGAAAGAAAACAAGCCAACCATTTAAGTGATTTACTCCGTGACCAAGCTGGTATTGACGTAGGTGGCTCGCACTCTATTGTACAAGGTATTAATATTCGTGGTGTTGACGATTTAGACCTTAACATTACTGTTGATGGTATTAGCCAAAACAATAATATGTTCCACCACTCAGGAAACTTACTTATTAATGCTGATATTTTAAAAGCAGTAGATATAAAAGTAGGGACTAACTCGGTGCTAACTGGCGGCCTTTCTGGTGGTGTAGCCTTTGAAACCAAAGACGCTAAAGACTTACTAGAGCCAGGTGAAGATTTTGGCGCACGCTTATACACAAACTTAGGTACCAATGATTACGCAGGTGGCTCTGCAGCGGTATATGGTCAGCTAACCGACAACATAGACGCCCTTGCCTACTACACCTACACCGACAGAAATAACTTTGAAAACGGCAATGGTAAAGAAGTTACAGGTAACGAAGGCCGCACGGTAGATGGCATATTCAAGCTCGGCTGGGATGTAAACGAGAGTAACCGTTTAGTGTTCTCATACGACAGATATAACGATGAAGGCGATTACTACGTAAAAACCAACTTTGGTGCAGGCTTTGCTGAAGATTCAGACGCGCAAACAGAAGATATTGACTACACACGTACCAGCACTTCACTTGCCTACGAGCTAGATAAAGGCGATGCCATTACCCTACGCGCTAGCGTTTATCGCAACGAACTAAGCTATATTGCACTAGGAACTGAGGGTAACTCTGAGCATACGGGCTACACTGCCCTTGCAACATCTAAAATTGCACTTGCTGGGTTTAACCATACATTACGCTACGGCGGCGAAGGGTATGAGCAAGTATCAAAACGTATCGAAAACCACGTACAAACCAATAAAGACACTGCCGACTCTCACGCTATTTATATTGAAGACGAAATCGCTGTAACCGATCAGTTATTTGTAACCCCTGGCGTGCGTTACAACTACTTTAAAGTAGACATGTACTCAGCCGGTACTAACGATTCGTTAGATAAATCGTGGAACGAGTTAACGTTTGGTTTAGCGGCTAAATACCTAATTAACGATAACTGGAGTGTTAACGCAAGCTCTACAGAGCTGTTTCAAGGTCCTGGCTTGCGCGAAAGCTATGTTGATTACAGCACTAACTTTGATAAAGACCTAAAAGCAGAAACCGGTGTAAATAACGCCATTGGTTTTGCCTTTAAAGATCAAAACATTATGGGCTTAGACTCATTTGGTTTTTCATTAAACCTGTTTAAAACCCGTATTGAAGATTACATAGACAACTGGGCAATTGGTAAAGGTCGCCCAATTGGTACCTATGAAAACTCGGGTGATTACGATATAGATGGTTTTGAATCAACGCTTTCACTGCGTAAAGCGCTATTTAGTGCGCGTTTAAGTTACTCTAAGTCAGACTCTGAACAACTAGAGACAGGCGAGCAACTGCGTTATGAAGTAGGTGATAGCATTTCACTAAACCTTGGCTACGAAGTACCAAAATACGACTTGAAATTTAACTGGACCAGCCTAGTTAACAGAACTGATGACTCAGTATCAAGCGGTGCTGATATTCATAAAGTGGGTTATCAGGTTCATAACATCAGCATGCAGTGGCTACCAAGCCAGCTTGAAGCACTAAGCATGACCTTAGGTGTTGAGAATATTTTTGATAAAACGTATTACTCTCACGCTTCATACTCAAGCGACACAGTGCAAGATTACGAAGCGGGTCGTAATGTTAAATTAAGCGCGTCTTACGTTTTTTAATTTAATAATTTGCGCATGATTTAAGGCTCAATATTTTATTGAGCCTTTTGCTGTTTAAGGGGGGCGTACCTTAAATAGCGTCAATCATACCAATCCGCAATAATACTTAATCATTTTTAGGGGCTAAACGTGTTGCTATCTGCGTTAAAAAACTCTCATTTACGACTGCATGGATGCAGAAGATAGAGCAATGCAGGAGCAATTGCCGAGAACAACTAAATAGCGAATTTTTTGCCTTGCTTTCAACACGTTTTTCCATCCTCAAAATAGTTCACTTAATTATGCGGATTGGTATTATAAATAAATTATTTCAGGGTCAATAATGTCTGATTGGAAACAAAACTTACAAAAGTTCCGTTATGTAATGGACACCTTACTGCTTATTAGCTTTATGCTAGTAAGTGCACCTCAAGCCACTGGCATCCCTTTACACGAATGGTTTAGCCTATTTTTTATTATCCCTTTTGTTATTCACTTACTACTGCACTGGGATTGGGTAACACGCAGTTTTGGCCGTTTATTTGCGAATATAACAGCACGTGAGCGCTTTAATATAGTGTGGGATTACCTACTTTATTTAATGATGTTATTAGTATTTGTAAGCGGCTTTTTAGTGTCGGTGGCTCTACTACCCGCACTTAATATTAGTTTAAACATTCAAGACTTTTGGTCGAAAATACATCACGATTCAGCCACCTTTATTATGCCCATGCTAGGTGTGCATTTAGCGCTTAATTTTTCTTGGATAGTAAAACTGACTAAACGCATGTTTGCCAAGGAGGCTAAATAATGAAGCACCTAAAACAACAGTGGAAAACCCGCACCAGCATTGTGTTAGTTGTATCTGTTTTAGTGAGCCTTTTACTGGTTAGTTTAGAGCTTACCGATTGGGCCGCACAAATAAATCAGCAGGGATACTCCCACGGTGCAGCTGAGGGTGAAAAGCCGAAATTAGCCCCTATTTTGATGTACATTTTACCCTTTGTAAAAGAGCTTATTTTAATAGGCGTACCTATGTTACTTGCTTTAGGGATTGCTAAACTATTAGGCTTAATAAAAAGGGTGGTTAAAAACTAAGTCTGAATACGAATGCAACACGTATCAAAAACCGGCGTTTATAGATACATTGCTAAGTTAGTATGTCTATAAGCGAAGGTTTTTATGAGTTATAAACCAAGTAATTACACACTCCAACACATCACTTTTCTACTTGGCACATTAATTATAGGTGCTGTATTAATAAGCTTTAAAGCTAATGCCGAAAAGGCAATTCCTTTTCAATCGCAATGGCTAAAAAACCACTATGCTGAGCGTATAGCCCATTTTAAGCTACAACCTTTACGTAAAGGCGATATTGTATTTATTGGCGATAGCATTACAGAGCAAGGGCTAAATTGGAGCATACGGTTTAACGACCTACGCGTAAGAAACCGCGGTATTAGTGGCGATATGACCTACGGTGTTTTAGCGCGTTTAAACGAATTAAAAGCAGCCCCGCCTAAAGCTATATTTTTAAAAATTGGTGTAAACGATATTTTTAATTACCATTATATAAAGCAAGTTAAAGACTTAGCGTCGGTGAGTGAAAATATCGAAAAAATAGTGACTCAGCTCAATAAATCACTCCCAAACACACAAATTTATGTACAAAGTATTTTGCCCGATCATCGCGATTTTATAACGCAAATGGCGCAAACGGTTAACCAACAAATTAAAGCAATTGAGCACGCAAATTTTACCTATATAGACTTGCATCCCGCATTTTTAGGCCCTCAAGGCATGCTTAATGAAACGCTCACTACCGATGGCACCCATTTAAACAAGGCAGGCTATGATCTTTGGGCTAAACAGCTTGCACCAATAATGAAAACCTTAAAATGAAGAGTTTATTAATTGCTATATTAATGGCGGCAAGCTTTACGTGTGAAGCCAGTAAAGCACCTTTAAAAAGCTACCCTACCGGCGCGACTAAAGCTGTTATTTTTAGCTACGACGATGGCGTTATACAAGACAGAAAGCTTGTGGAACTATTTAATAAGTACCAGGTTGTTGGTACGTTTAACTTAAACTCAGGTTTATTTGCTAAAAAGCTACCGTGGATGAAAGCCTTTACCGGTAAAGAAGGCGAATATATAAAGCAAAGTGAAGTAAAAACACTTTATAAAGGCCATGAAATAGCAAGCCACAGTTACTCACATCCGGGCTTTGCGGGCTTAGATACAGCAGAATTAAAATTACAATTAGCCCGCGATAAGCACATTTTATCGCCCTTAAAAGGCAGCTCCTTACACTCTTTTGCATACCCTTTAGGGTCTTACGATAAAACCGCTATGAAATTAGTAAAGCAAGCGGGCTTTACTAATGCCCGAACAGTAAACGACGCCCTTAATTTTGAGCTCCCTACCAACTACATGGCATGGAACCCAACCGTTCACCACTCAAAAGCAATGCCATTAATAGAGCAATATATTGCGCTTAAAAGCAATAAGCTCACTGTAATGATGATTTGGGGTCATTCGTGGGAATATGACAAAAACACTAAAAATAATAACTGGGATTACGCCGAAAAGCTCGTTCAAACAATCTCAAATAAAGATGATATTTAGTATGTATCGGCTGGAGAGTTCATCGCGTTTTTAGAAGCTAAATAAGCGTGCGCAGTGCTAAGTAAAGCTCATATAAGCCCATTTAAATGTAGTAAGCGTAATTAGCTCATCCTTGATGCAGTATCCATCGTTAATCCATTAACTCACTTCGAGTAACTGCGGAACTTCGTTTCGGTTCACTCTTACCTAGCGGGCGGACTATAACTGATATTAGCGCCACTCTGAGTGGCCTCGAGCGCGCCCCGACACAAATTTTAGGCATAAAAAAACCCTAACCAATTTGGTTAGGGTCATAAAAAGTGGTACCAGCGGCCGGGCTCGAACCGGCACGCCTTTCGGCAGGGGATTTTGAATCCCCCATGTATACCAATTTCATCACGCTGGCGTCATTTTTCTTTAACCTTCTAAACACGAGAAGATAAAGAAAAACCACTTTAGAGCTCAGGATTATTTATGTGCCTTCGTCTCTATGCCAAGCATTATACAAACAATAGGGGTGGCAGCAAGCGTTTTATGACATTAGCCTGATCAACCGCTTAACATTTAGACAGCCTGTGCAAAATGTCGTTTACTGGTGAAGTATTAAATACAGCTAATAATAACGCCAAGGTATATCACTGAACTATAGCGCTTAGTATTTGTGAGCTTTTTTGCTAAACTAGCGCGCATATTAACAGTGAGAGTGTATTTATGTCGGGTGAGTTTCCACGAGCTGGTTTTTGGCGTCGTTTTGCGTCGTTAGTTTATGATACGTTAGCTATTATTGCGTTTGCTATGTTAACGGTTGTGCTCTATTTGTTTGCCGTACAAGGGCTTATTTCACTTGATGTTATTAGTTTAAATGGTGCTGAAGATGTATCGGCACTTATTCAAGAGTCACTGCTGCTGTCGAGTATTCGAAGTGCCTTACTTGTTATTGTTACTTTAGTATTTTTTGGCTATTTTTGGACTAAAAGCGGGCAAACTATTGGCATGCGCGCATGGCGTTTAAAAGTACAAACTAATGAAGGAAGCTTAATTAGTTGGCCGCAGTCTATTGTTCGCAGCCTAAGCGCCCTGCTTGGTTTAGGTAACCTTGTGGTATTAATTGATTTTAAAAACAAAAAAGCGCTGCAAGACTATGTCTCAAAAACTGAGGTAATTACTCTTACAAAAGAAGAAAACAAACGTATTTACCGCGAGCTAGATTAATACCCATTTATACCAATGCGCAATAATACTTAATAATTTTGCGGGGCTAACTTGTCGCTACCTGCGTTAAAAATTCTCATTTACGACTGCATGGCTGCAGAAGGTAGAGCAATGCAGGAGCAATTGCCGAGAACAACTAAATAGCGATTTTTTATGCCTAGCTATCAACATGTTTTTCCAGCCTCAAAATTGATCACTTAATTAAGCTGATTGGTATTAGTTTTTGAATAACGCGTTATAAAAACTAAAAAGGTGACCATAGGTCACCTTTTTAGTATTAAATAAGCGCTTATAACGGCTATACCCGCTTATTCATCATGTACGTAGCAAAGCCTATAAATAGTATACTTGGCAGTACCGCGCCTATAATAGCGGGTATTTGATAAACCATTACCACAGGGCCAAATATCTCATTTATTAAGTGAAATACAATTCCCGTTACTACACCCATAATGATACGCGCACCCATGGTAACGGTACGTAACGGGCCAAATATAAACGACAGTGCAACCAGTAGCATTACGGCAACAGACACAGGCTGCATTAGCTTACGCCACAAGGCCAGCTCATAGGTGCTGGTATCTTGCTCATTTTGCTGTAAATACCCTAAGTACGACCAAAGCCCTGTAAAGGAAAGCGACTCAGGCTTTACCGATACAACACCAAGCTTTTCGCCCGTTAATTGCGAAGGGTAAAACTCTTCATCAATGTGTTCACTGCTTATTTGCTCATCACTAATATGAACCTTGTTTACATCGCGTAATAGCCAACCTTCATCACGACCAATGGCCACTTTAGCTTTGGTTATTTGAGTTAAATCGAGTGATTTATCAAATTGATACATGTGCACACCGTTTAAACGGCCGTTTTGATCTACATCTTCAATATTAATAAAGTTGTTGCCATCTTTAGCCCATACGCCTTTTTGTGCATTGAATACATCGCCGCCATAAATTGCCTGATTACGCATTTCTTTGGCGTGTTGTTGCGCCTCTGGTGCGCCCCACTCACCAAGAGCCATCATACACACAGCCATAAACACGGCGGTTTTCATTACCGAGCCTATAATTTGCAAGCGCGACATACCCGCAGCTTGCATTACCACCAGCTCACTGTTTGAAGCCAGTGCACCTAAGCCTGTTAAGCCACCAATAAGCGCCGCCATCGGGAAGAATATAACTAAATCGCCCGGCATACTGTAAAAGGTGTAAAGCGTTGCGGTCATTAAATCGTAACTGCCACGACCAACCGACTTTAGCTGATCAATAAACTTAATTAATGTACTAATCCCTACTAGCACCAACAAAGCAAATCCGGTGGTTTGTAAAATGCTGCGGCCTAAGTACCAATCGAGTGTTTTCATCATGCGCTTAACTCCCGTTTTGTTACAACGGCTTTAAGCCAGGCCCCCAATGGGCGACCTTTTATAATTAATAAACTACCTATAAATAAAGCGCTTAAGTGAATCCACCACAAACCAATTGAAGGCGGTATTTTGCCATCTTCTACGGCAAATTTTGCAGCATTGAGTAAGATAAAATAACCTAAGTACAAGCTAATGGCTGGCACTAATTTAGCAAATTTACCTTGGCGAGGATTAACCACACTTAGCGGTACTGCTATTAACGTTAGTAACGGAATAGAAAGCGGTATTGCAATACGCCACTGCCACTGGGCTATAGATTCAGAGGTATTGAGTGGCAATAGTTGATTAGTAGGTATTGCTTCTAATTTACGGCGCTGATGCTCTATTTCTTGCTCGCGTATTTGTACGCTGTAGCCATCAAACTGCGTTAAATTAAGCGCCGGTGTTTTGCCATCGGTTTCGTAGCGTTTGCCATCAGTTAGCACTAATTGTTGCTCACCGTTTATTGCCTCTACCACCACGCCTTGTTCGGCATACACTAAACGTGCAAGGTCATCTTTTTCGGTATCCGGCAGCTGCGCTACAAATACTTTGTTAAGCTCTTTACCGCCGTTTTCAATGTTATGAATAAACACCACGGCTTTTTCATTACCGGTTTGTTGAAACCGCCCTGCCCTTAACGCAGATAAACCCGCATCGGCTTTGGCTTGCTCTTTTAATTGGTACTCTTGCTCACTCGCCCACGGCGCAAGGTACATGGTGAGAGAGGCTGCTAATATAGCCAAACCCACACTCGAAATTAAAGTAACGCGTACCACATACCACTCACTCACCCCACAGGCTTTAAGAACGGTCATTTCGCTGTCGGCGTAAATGCGGCTGTAGGCTAAAATAATTCCCAAAAATATACTCAATGGCAGGATCAGCGAAGCTAATTGCGGCAATTTAAGCGCAATCATCGATAATACTAACTTGGCAGGAATGCTCCCTTCAGAGGCATCTCCTAAAATAACCACAAACTTTTGTGACACAAAAATGGTCATTAAAGTTAAAAATACGGCGACCTGCGATTTTAAAACCTCTGCGGTCAAATAACGAAAAATAAGCAATGCTCGCCCCTGTTAAACATAGAATTTCACTACAATAGTGATAATTTGATAATAAAGTAGCTATTTTACCCAGTTTTATCTGGTAAATAAGTCGTTATTATAAGCTAACAAAATTAATTATCCTACCTAAGTGCACGATATATTGTTGCATTAGTAGCCCTTAAACATATAAAGTTCAATCAAACAGAAAGAGTCAGAAAAAATCAGCTAAAATTAAGATTATCTCTACATAAGTTACGTAGCGAAGACTAGATTTTATTTTTTTAGCCCCAATTAATAACGTATATGACTCACAACCAGGAGTAACAATGGAATTTAACGTAAAAAGTGGTAGCCCAGAAAAACAACGCAGCGCGTGTATTGTCGTTGGCGTTTACGAACCACGTAGGTTATCCCCCATTGGTGAACAACTCGATAAAATCAGCGATGGTTATATCTCAAATTTACTACGCCGTGGCGACCTAGAAGGTAAGCCGGGGCAAGTGTTATTATTGCATCATGTACCTAACGTTTTAAGCGAGCGCGTATTGCTTGTTGGCTGTGGTAAAGAGCGCGAGCTTGATGATAAGCAATATAAGCAAATAATTTCTAAAACAATTAATACCTTAAACGAAACCGGCTCAATGGAAGCGGTGTGCTTTTTAACAGAGCAACACGTTAAAGGTCGTGATACCTACTGGAAGGTTCGCCAAGCGGTAGAAACAACACAAGATTGCCTATACACATTTAACCAGCTAAAAAGCAAAAAAGTAGACCCTCGTCGTCCACTTCGTAAAATTGTGTTTAACGTACCAACACGTCGCGAGCTGACCATTGGTGAAAGCGCTATTGAGCATGGCTTAGCCATTGCCGCAGGTAGTAAGCTATGTAAAGACGTAGCCAACATGCCACCTAATATTTGTAACCCTGCTTATTTAGGCGAACAAGCGCAAGAGCTGGCTAGCAATTTTGACAACATCACCGTTGATATTATTGGCGAAGAAAAAATGGCCGAACTAGGTATGAACTCGTACTTAGCAGTTGGTCGCGGCAGTGATAACGAATCGGTTATGTCGGTTATTAACTACAAAGGTGCAAGCGATGAGCAAGCGCCTATTGTGCTAGTAGGTAAAGGTTTAACGTTTGACTCAGGCGGTATTTCAATTAAGCCAGGCGAAGCCATGGATGAAATGAAATACGACATGGGCGGCGCAGCCGGTGTAATTGGCGCTATGCGCGCACTGGCACAAATGCAGCTTCCTATTAACGTAATTGGTGTTTTAGCCGGCTGTGAAAACATGCCAAGCTCTAACGCGTATCGCCCTGGTGATATTTTAACAACAATGTCGGGGCAAACCGTTGAAGTACTTAATACTGATGCCGAAGGCCGATTAGTATTATGTGATGCGTTAACTTACGTTGAGCGTTTTGACCCAGATACAGTAATTGACGTAGCAACACTAACAGGCGCATGTATTGTTGCCCTTGGTGCACACGCAACAGGTTTACTGTCAAACCACAACCCACTTGCGCATGATTTATTAAAAGCGTCTGAGCAAAGTGGCGACCGTGCATGGCAGTTACCACTGTGGGATGACTATCAAGATCAACTCGATAGCCCATTTGCTGATTTTACAAACTTAGGTGGGCGCTCTGCTGGTACTATTACCGCAGCGTGTTTCTTATCTAAGTTTACTAAAAAGTATAACTGGGCTCACCTAGACGTAGCCGGTACCGCGTGGCGCAGTGGTGCTAAAAAAGGCGCAACGGGTCGCCCTGTTCCTATGCTTACTCAGTATTTATTAAACCGAGCGGGTGTAAGCGAAGCTACGCACGACTAATAACCTAATTAACCTGAGCCTTATTTAGAAAAGCCACTCAGCAGGTATTTTTAGCGCTAACAACGTTAAATTTATTTGCCATAGGCAAAAATATTTTAACCAGAGCTTAGGTTATTTAGCTTGTATTAAGGCGCCATTTGGCGCCTTTTTTATTGCTGTAATTATCTGTGTATTAATTGAAGCAAACCCCGTTATATGGCAAAATCTGCCTCTTAATTTATGTGTATCAACTATGTGCACATTCAATGTCATGGGAAACCCCGATACAATGAACATGAATGCTCAATTTTTCGTTCTAAAGCAACAAGATGAATCTAAAGCGCAGGCTGATGATCATTTTGCTTTAGCAGCTCAAATTGCCGCAGAGCAGTATCGATTAGGGCATCGTGTATTTATTTTTGTAGATAACGAACACACCGCCTATGCCATTGACGAAACCATTTGGGCATTTGATCCCGACAGTTTTGTGCCGCATAACCTGC
Organism: Pseudoalteromonas sp. Angola-30; assembly: GCF_028599215.1. Taxonomy (NCBI): domain Bacteria; kingdom Pseudomonadati; phylum Pseudomonadota; class Gammaproteobacteria; order Alteromonadales; family Pseudoalteromonadaceae; genus Pseudoalteromonas; species Pseudoalteromonas sp. Angola-30. The sequence goes on along the minus strand of NZ_JAQREI010000002.1, from coordinate 437,762 downwards.
AAGGCGAAGGCCCTAAAGCCGGCGCACCAGTAGAAATAGGCACCACGCCTCCTGTTGGCAAACGTAACGTTTTAATTAACCTAGCTAATAACCTGCCTGATTTTATTAGGCGTTTTAGCCAAGTTTTTGATTTTGTACCAGTAGAGTCTGTAGCTAAACAAGCCGCTCGTGAGCGCTTTAAAAAGCTGCGCCAACTTGGTGCCAATATCAGCACGCAAGAGATTAATAGCTAGCCGTTTAGGATAAAGCTAACCAACTAATTTAAGTACTTATTTAAGGTTCTGTGTAATGGATAAAACCTACAATCCGCAAGATATTGAACAGTCGCTATACCAAGACTGGGAACAAAAAGGCTACTTTAAGCCATCTGGCCAAGGCGTACCGTATTCGATCATGATCCCGCCGCCAAATGTCACCGGTAGCTTGCACATGGGCCACGCCTTCCAAGATACAATAATGGATACCCTTACGCGTTTTAAGCGTATGCAAGGTAACAACACATTATGGCAAGTAGGTACTGACCACGCGGGTATTGCAACGCAAATGTTGGTTGAGCGTAAACTACACGCTGAAGAAGGTAAAACACGTCACGATTTAGGCCGCGAAGATTTTATTAATAAAATTTGGGAATGGAAAAACGAATCCGGCGGTACTATCACTAAACAGCTTCGTCGTCTTGGCGCATCGGTTGATTGGGACCGTGAACGCTTTACGATGGACGATGGCTTATCTGAAGCGGTTAAAGAAGTCTTTGTACGTCTTCACAAAGAAAACCTAATTTACCGCGGTAAGCGCCTAGTAAACTGGGATCCAAAATTACACACAGCTATTTCAGACCTTGAAGTTGAAAACAAAGACAAACAAGGCCACATGTGGAATTTGCGCTACCCACTTGCTGATGGCGTTAAAACACAAGACGGCAAAGACTACATTGTCGTAGCAACAACACGTCCAGAAACCATGCTAGGTGACTCAGGTGTGGCGGTTAACCCAGATGACGAGCGCTACACAGATTTAATTGGTAAAGAGATTTTACTGCCAATCGTAAATCGTCGTATCACAATTGTTGCAGATGAACACGCTGATAAAGACAAAGGCACGGGCTGTGTAAAAATCACCCCTGCACACGACTTTAACGATAACGAAGTTGGCAAGCGTCATAAAATGCCAATGATCAATATTTTCGATAAAAACGCTGCCATTCTAAGCCAAGGTGAAACATACACCTTTGACGGTAAAGAGCTTGAGTTTGATGCGCCTATTCCTGAGCGCTTACACGGCCTAGACCGTTTTGTTGCGCGTAAAGCGATTATCGCAGAATTTGAAGAACTTGGTTTACTTGAAAAAATCGAAGACCATGCGTTAACTGTACCTTACGGCGACCGCTCTGGTGTGGTTATTGAGCCACTCCTTACCGACCAATGGTATGTACGTGTTGCACCACTTGCAGAACCTGCAAAAGATGCCGTTAAAAATGGCGACATTCAGTTTGTGCCTAAACAGTACGAGAACATGTACTTCTCGTGGATGAACGACGTACAAGATTGGTGTATTTCACGTCAGCTTTGGTGGGGTCACCGTATTCCAGCTTGGTACGACAGCGAAGGCAATGTTTATGTTGGCCGCGATGAAGCTGAAGTACGCCGCGACAATAACATTGCCGATGATGTTACGCTAAGCCAAGACGAAGACGTACTTGATACCTGGTTCTCATCTGCGCTGTGGACGTTCTCAACGCAAGGTTGGCCAGAGAACACGGATGATTTAAAAACCTTCCACCCGTCTGACGTGTTAGTAACGGGCTTTGATATTATTTTCTTCTGGGTTGCGCGTATGATCATGATGACGCTGCACTTTATAAAAGATGAAAATGGTAAGCCACAAGTGCCGTTTAAAACAGTGTATGTTACTGGCCTAATACGTGATGACAACGGCGATAAAATGTCTAAGTCAAAAGGTAACGTACTTGACCCACTAGATATGATTGACGGCATCGAGCTTGAAGATTTAGTACAAAAGCGTACTGGCAACATGATGCAGCCTAAACTTGCCGCTAAAATTGAAAAAGACACGCGCAAAGTATTTGCAAATGGTATTGAAGCACACGGTACCGATGCGCTTCGCTTTACCCTTGCAGCAATGGCATCAACCGGTCGTGATATCAACTGGGATATGAACCGCCTAGAAGGTTACCGTAACTTCTGTAATAAACTATGGAACGCAAGCCGTTACGTATTAATGAACACAGAAGAGCAAGATTGTGGCTTCAACGATGCACAAAAAGAGTTCTCGTTAGCCGATCGTTGGATATTAGGTCAATTTGAAGCAACGGTTAAAACCTACACTGAGCACCTTGATAACTACCGATTTGATTTAGCGGCTAATACACTTTACGAATTCACTTGGAACCAGTTCTGTGATTGGTACTTAGAGCTGACTAAGCCGGTATTATTTAAAGGTAATGAAGCACAGCAACGCGGTACACGTAATACACTCATTACGGTACTAGAAAGCCTACTGCGCTTAATGCACCCAATGATGCCATACATTACCGAAACTATCTGGCAGCGCGTTGCACCACTGGCAGGGCTTGAAACTAAAGGCACCAGCATCATGGTACAGGGCTTCCCTGTTTATAATGAAGCAAACGTTGATGCCCAAGCTATGGACGACTTAGAGTGGGTTAAACAGTTTATTTTAGCAATTCGTGTTATTCGTGGTGAGATGGACATCAGCCCGAGTAAGCCACTTAACGTGTTGCTAGCTAACGCGTCAAGCGATGATGTGCGCCGTATTAACGAGAACGAGTCATTTATTGCCTCGCTTGCTAAACTTGAATCGTTCACCCTGCTTGAAAACAAAGACGATGCACCAGCGTGTGCAACATCCTATGTTGGCAACCTTGAAATTATGATCCCTATGGCGGGCTTAATTGATGTTGAAGCAGAGCTTGCACGTATAAACAAGCAACTCGAAAAAGCAGAAAAAGGCCTAGCCCAAGTGCAAAACAAGCTGGCTAACGAAAAGTTTGTAAATAACGCACCAGAAGCCGTACTTGCAAAAGAGAACGCGAAGCTTGCTGAATTCACTGATGCTAAAACCAAGCTACTTGAGCAAAAAACTAAAATAGAAAGCTTATAATTTTAGTTGCCTGCTAAAGCAATTTAGCAGGCATTAAAAAAGCCGCTCACTGTTAAAGTGAGCGGCTTTTTTGTGCCCTGCGATTAACCACAAGGCATAGCTACATTAAAACTTGTAGTTGTACTGTGCGCCAACAAGTACAGCGTGGCCTTTAGACTCGAAGCCCCACTCACTGCCTGACTCATCAGCTTCAGTAAATGTTTGTGTTTTACCACGAATAATACTTACACCTAAATCAACATTTGATTGCGTGTCGATAGTGTAGTTACCACCAAACGAGAACCAAAAACGGTCTGTATCAGGGATAGAGATAGAAAGGTGAGTTTGCGATACTGGCGACTCATCAAACGCTACACCTGCACGAAGTAGTAAGTCTTCGTTGTATTGATAATCTGTGCCGATAGAGTAACGAAACGCATCGTCAAACTGCTCTTGCTTTTCAAAAGCAACAAACTTGTCGCCTGTTGGTGCAGTTACTTGCGCTTCTAGTGACTCAAAGCTGCTCCAACCTGTCCATAATACGCTGTAGTGTAAGCCAAGTTTTTCATCTAACTGGTGAGAACCAGAAAACTCAGCAATAGCTGGTAACGTTAGCTCTACAGAACCCGGTAGTTGTGCACCACCAGTGCCGCCTACAGCTACTGGTAAGTCATTTGAGAAATCACCTTCAAATGTGATGTCTGTTTCGCTGCGGTAGTTAAAACCAAAACGGCTATTTTCGTCTAGTTGGTACATTAAACCAACGTTTAAACCTAGGCCTGTGTCGTCACCTTGAAGGTTTACTGCATCAGCACCAAAATCAAAGCCGCTTGTATTAGCGCCTACTTTACGGATTACGGTTGCATCTGCATAAATGTAGTTTAAGCCAATACCAAAGCTAAATTGCTCAGTTACTTTATAAGCGACGCTTGCATTAAGGTTAACGGTGAAAATTTCTGTCTCGCCTGCTATTTGGCCCGCTACGTAGTCATCGTTAAACTCTGTAGATAAACCAAAGTTAGAAAACGCGCCAAAACCTAGCGATACTTTATCGTTATACGGCATAGTAAAGTAAGCGGCAGGTACCACTGCGCTTGGTGCTATGCTGTCATCATCTAGGGCACTTGGATCAATACCGTTATTGGTTTGCGTCCCTTCTAAGCTCACATCTGGAATTACACCAATAGCAGCAACACTAAGTTGCTTATCTTTAAATAAAGTCATTAATGCAGGGTTGCGAGCAACAACAGACGCATCATCTGCGATAGATGCTTCACCTGCGTATGCACGGCCAAGGCCTGACGCGTTTTGCTCTGCTAATTGAAACGCGGCTGCAAAACTATCAGCCGAAACAAATGCAAGCGAAGCTGCAATAAGAGTTTTAGAAAATTTCATTGTTGTGTCCTTAACCAAACAAGCGTTTGGGTATCTATGTGTTGTTATTAGGATTTTAAACTTGGCTACACTACCTTAATTTTTTATAAAAAACTGTAACAAAGCGACAAAAAACACCAAAAAACACGTTTTTTAACTACATTTTAACAACTATTTAAAACTCATCGGAGCAGAAATGTGCTATTAGAGTTTATACTCTAATTGTAATTAATTATCATTTAGATTGACTTGTAATTCCCTGCATTTTAAACTCATTACAAAATCACAAAGGAAGCAAATAGGTGATCATTTTACTTATTATTGCAGGGCTCATTTTTTGTGGCGCCAGTGTGTTTTGTTTTTATAAAGCAAACTATTGTGCCTGCACACAAGCCGGCCAATGCGATAACCCCGTAAACCATTACTGGTTAGGGGCCATGCTAAATGCATTAGTGTCGTTAGCTTTTTGCTGTATTGCACTGCATGTACAGCAAGGAACATTATTATGGCTAACGTTAATGGCGAGTTGTTTTTTAGGCGCTTATATTTCTGCTAAACGCGAAAAACTTAAGCGCTGTAAAAAAGCTAATTCAACAAGTGCTCTTTTAACAAACGAGCCAAATTAATTTGATAGTCGAGTGGCTTGATACTCGACACTATTTTAATACTTTGATCAGGCTCATTTAAGTCTAAGTCTTTAGGGGTGACGTGGTGCCCGTGTTTAGCATTATAAAATAGCTTAACTTTAGGCTTGATGGGATTTGATTTATTGCCCTCGAGCACGAGAGCTAATCGCTCATTAGTTAATTTAACAATAGTGCCTACTGGGTGCACACCTAAACATTTAATAAAGTGCTGTACTAGCTCTGCATCAAATAGCTCTTTGTTAGCCAACAAATAACGCAGCGCATTAATCGGTTCATCCCCTTCTTGATGGGGCCTATCGGCTGTTAGCGCATCGTACACATCAACAATTGCCATGATGCGCGCTGGGCGGCTAAGTTTTTCAGCTGTAATACCACGCGGATAGCCTGAGCCATCTAATCGCTCATGGTGGTTAACTATCATGTCGAGTATAAGGGGGGTAATGCCTTTTTCACCTTTAACCAAGCCTAAACCTTGAGCCACATGGCGTTTAATAATATCCATTTCGCTGCTAGTGAGTTTACTTGGCCTAGAAATAATCCCCTGCGGGAGTTTAGCTTGCCCTAAGTCGTGAAGTAACGCGCCCATAGCAAGCTGCTGCACGGCTTCTTCTTTGTATCCTAAATATTTAGCAAATACGGCGGTGAAAATAGCGCAGTTAATCATGTGGCGCCAATTGTAGCTATGTTTGTCTTTTATGCGGGTTAAAATGGTCATTGCGCTGGTATTTCTAAATACCGAGCTGACTATATCGTTAGCCATTTCATCAATCACCTTTAAATTAACCGATAGCCCTGTGGTTACATCGCCATACAAAGCTTGCAGCTTGCGATTATGCTGCTCAAAGTTAATGCTGGCTTTGGCAAATTCTTGCTCAAGGGTAATCGCAGGTTTTACAGCGGGTGGTTTTGTTTTACTGCTTGAAGTCGTGCTCTTTTGTGGCGGCGCACTCTTAGGTTTGTACTTATCGGGTATGGCGGCATCGCCTTTGGTAAAGTCGATAAGCAGCTCTAAAACGCCTTCGGTTACTAAGCGTTTTATAATTGCCTGGTTTCGCACTAAGCCACTGGTTTTTATTTTTATACTGTTGAGCCCTTCATGCTGTTTGGTAACACTGTCAACAAACATACCTGGAGTGAGCTCTGAAATGGGTAACGCGATGAGCATGGCAGAAGCGTTTTCTACAATTAAATATGCCTACTAAATAGCATTATTTAACCCTAAAAGTCTACTTTTTGAGTTGAGGGCAATACCATATAACTATAAAGGACTACTAAAATGAAGGTAGACGTAAACAAGGAAAACAATAAAAAGCAAATGGCGCTCTTGCTAGGAATCGAACCTAGAACTTAGCCTCCGGAGGGCCACGTGATATCCATTTCACCACAAGAGCACATTTGTTGCCAAAACACTAACTCGCGATATCAATGCTTTAGCACTGGCAATAATAAAGAGATCTTTAAATAAATACCAGCATCATTGAGCTATATGCCTATAAATCAAACTGTTTTTGATAAAACACTTCACAACTTGCCAAAAACAAGCTATTTATTGGTATTCGATAAAAAAATAGTAACCGTTTGGCAACATGTTCTGAATGCTTACGGATTATATAGAGGATGTAATTATGAGTTTAATGTCGACTGAGCAAGTGGCTGAGTTTTTAGGTGTAAAAGCCGAGCGGGTAAAACGCCTTGCTCGTGAGAGCTTGCTTATTGCCAAGTCTGAAGATGAAAACGGTGAACCCCAATTTGATGCTGACGAAGTAGCAAAGTACAAAGAGCTTGCCGCGCGTTTTGGCGGGCTTTAACCTTTTATTTCGCTTGATAACTTATTTAGCTGCGCGCGTAATGTGCTTGCCTTATTATTTATGTCGCGCTGCTCATACCACCCTATACACAACACCAAAAACACCACTTTAAAGTAACGTAGCTTGTCATAAGCGCAATAAAACTCACTGGGCATTGCTTGCTGGGCGCTATATTGCTCAAGCAAAGTGTGCTCTGCGTGCGCATTTAACTCTAAGCTAACCGCAAGTGCCGCTAAATCAAAATACACGTCGTTTGTTTGCGCATATTCAAAGTCAATTAAATACATGCCTCTTGAATTTACTATTAGGTTATCTTTAACTAAATCGTTATGACAAAAGCCACTGTTGTAGGGCATGTCATTAATGGCGCTTAGCGTATCTTCAATTAAGCGGCTTTGCTGTTGATATATGTTGCTATTAGCGTAATACGCAAGCTCTTTTGCAATATCCATTGGCTGTGTAGCTAGAGGGTAACTATGAACGCGTGCCAACTTCTCAACTAGGTCAATACTGTAATTATTAGTAGCAATATCGCCACAAATATAGCGAAATGCAGCTCGCCTGTTAGCCTTATCAAGCCAAATGGGTTTAGGGCAAACGTTATGCTGGCTAAGTGCAGTTTGGGCTTGTAGCCCTATTTTAGGCCAATGCGATTTGTAGCATTTTAATAAGTAGTTTTGCTGTGCAGTTTTTATTAGGTAATTGTCGTTACTTAAACCATTCACTAATTTAGTGGTTTGTAGCACGTGCTCAGGTGCCACAAACTCACTACATAGCGCGGCAATATTTGGATTACGGTGCATGCGTTATAATTGCGCTAATGGCTTAGCTTGGCTTTGCTCGTACTCTTCGTACCAGGTTTTAAATCCCCACGCGGCCATAATAGTGTAAAAAATAAATAGCGCGAGCGTTGGGTAATAGCCTTTTTCGTAATACAAATACATAGAGGCCGCATCAATAACAATCCAATACAGCCAGTTTTCGAGTACTTTTTTAGCAACCAAATACGTGGTTACCACCGCAAAACAGGTTGTAAAGCTATCTAGGTAGGCAAAATCGGCGTGGGTGTAGTTTTGCATTACATAGCCAATAATAATGGCCGCTAAGCTCGTAGCGCCTATAAGAATGGCGTGGCGTTGTGTAGACCATGAGGTAATACTAATATTATCTGCTTTGCCTTTGCGCCATACCATCCAGCCAAATACAGCCATGTACATGTAATAAAAATTGAGTAGCGACTCCATAAGCAGCGCGCCATTCCAGTACATTATGGTATAAATAAGCGTGCTAAAAAAAGCGGCAGGCCAACACCATAGGCTTTCTTTTATTGCCAGTAATAAATAAGCAATAGACAACCCTACCGCAATATATTCCCAATGCGACATTGCTGTAAAACCACTTAAGGTTTGTGTTAAAAAATCCATGTGTGCGGTTACCGTTTTTAATACACGTTAAATAAAGGCGATTACTCTGGAGATAAATCGCCAGATAAAAACTTACAAACAAAAATAGCCTTACCAAACTCTTCGTACGAGCGTTTAATTTCGGTGTTTAGCACTTGCATTACTAAATCGTAATCGCCAAAAATTTGTGTAGAAAGCGTATTGGTGATCACTTTTAAGTTGTCGTATTCGTTCAAACGGTCAATAAAGCCCTTAATAAACGGGATGTAATCTTGATGAAGTGGGTATTTACTGATCTCTACTGATAATTTCATTTTAAACTCTACTTTTAATTATTTGATTTCAACAAATCGTTCAATGCCAGTTCAATACAGTGTAAAATTACACTCACACTCAATTAGCTGAGCTTATTATGGCACGCAGAATAACCTATACATTTAAAAACCAACCGCGCGAAATTAACTTCGCAAAAGACAAATACCACGACATGTATCAAGCTATTGCCGCTGCCGAAGGTATTGATTTAACCAACTACTTAAACATGGTACGCCAAATAGAAATGACCTCAAAAGGCTCTTCGGCTGTACGTAACTTTCGTGACCAAGAATTTGCCCGTATGGGCTTTAGTGATATTTACTTTATTAAAGAATAAATATCACTTATTAACTATCGCTGGTACTCGTAACTTACGCGCGGTGTAATATTACACAGTAATTCGTAAGGGATAGTATCGGCGCAGTGGGCTATTTCTTCAACCGGAAGCTCCGGCCCCCACATTGTAACGCTGTCGCCTACTTTAACATTGTGCTCGTTTTCGCCTATATCAATGCTTATCATATCCATAGACACACTGCCTACAATACCGTAACGCTGCCCTGCAATCATAACCGGTGTGCCTTCTTTGGCATGACGCGGATAGCCATCGCCATAACCCATAGCCACTACGGCTAATTGGGTTGGTTTATCACTTTGCCAACGGCCTCCGTACCCTACTCGCTCATGGGCGGCAACATCACGCACTGCAATCACCTTTGTGGTTAAACGCATGACCGGCTTTAAATTGTGTTCTTGCCCTGTGCAGTTTGCCATTGGCGACACCCCATAAAGCATAAGTCCTGGGCGTATCCAATCACCGTGTCCTGCTGGCCAAGCTATAATACCGGCCGAGTTTGATAAACAATGTGCTTGATCTATGCCCTTTACAAGCGTATCAAATAAGCTAATTTGCTGCGCCGTTTTAGTATTGTGCGTATCATCGGCACACGAAAAATGGGTCATCAAATTAATGGTGCTTTTAGCATTGGGTGTGCGCTGCAAGCGACTATAAAACGCGTCAAACTGCTCCGGCGCTATGCCTAATCGGTGCATGCCGGTGTTTATTTTTAGCCAGCAAGTAATTGGCGCATCTAAGGTGGCATTTTCTATTGCTGCAAGCTGGTTTTCGTCGTGCACAATAGTTTGAAAATTATTAGCCAATAAAATAGGTAAGTCGGCTTTATTAAAAAAACCTTCAAGCAGCACTATTGGCTTTGTTAAACCGCCGGCGCGCAGTGCGAGGGCTTCATCAATTCGGGCAACAGCAAAAGCATCAGCACTATTTAAGTGCTGGGCAATTTTTACTAAACCATGCCCATACGCATTGGCTTTTAATACCGCCATTATTTTGCTATTTGGCGCAAAACGTTTTACCTGCGATAAGTTATGCGCAAGGGCGGTTAGGTTAATTTCGGCTGTGGCTAGGCGCATTAGTATTCATCATCAACTGCTGGCCCCGCGTAATTATCAAAGCGAGAAAATTGCCCTTGGAAGGTTAAGCGCACTTTACCAATTGGGCCGTTACGTTGTTTACCTATGATAATTTCGGCGATGCCTTTTTCTGTACTGTCTTCGTTGTATACCTCATCACGGTATATAAACATGATTAAATCGGCATCTTGCTCTATCGAACCCGACTCACGTAAATCTGAGTTAATTGGGCGTTTATCGGCACGTTGCTCTAGCGTACGGTTTAGCTGCGAAAGCGCAATAACCGGGCACTGTAACTCTTTAGCGAGCGCTTTTAATGAACGCGATATTTCGGCAATCTCTAAAGTACGATTATCTGATAAACTAGGTACGCGCATTAACTGAAGGTAATCGACCATGATCATACTAATACCACCGTGGTCGCGCGCTATACGTCTTGCACGTGAGCGTACATCGGTAGGTGTAAGCCCCGATGCATCATCAACATACATTTTGCCTTTTTCCATCAACAAACCCATGGTTGATGAAAGGCGTGCCCAATCGTCATCATCTAGCTGGCCAGTACGTACCTTAGTTTGGTTAATACGACCAAGTGATGCCAACATCCTCATCATAATTTGTTCAGAGGGCATCTCTAATGAGTAAATAAGCACAGGCTTGTCTTGCGTCATTGCGGCGTGCTCAGCAAGGTTCATCGCAAAGGTGGTTTTACCCATTGAAGGACGTGCTGCAACAATAATTAAATCAGAAGGCTGCATACCTGCTGTCATTTTATCTAAATCAGCATACCCAGTGCTTACACCGGTAACACCATCTTGTGGTGATTGATAAAGCTCTTCTATTTTATCGACGGTTTTTTCAAGAATGTTATGAATGCTTTGCGGGCCTTCGGTACTTTTTGTACGTTGCTCAGCAATTTTAAATACTTTACTCTCGGCAAAGTCTAATAAGTCGTGGCTGGTGCGCCCTTCTGGGTTAAAACCAGCTTCGGCTATTTCATTAGCTACGCCAATCATTTCGCGTACTACCGCGCGCTCACGCACAATATTGGCGTATGCATCGATATTCGCAGCACTTGGGGTGTTTTTAGCTATTTCGGCCAAATACGCAAAACCACCAATGCCTGCTAGTTGGTTATTTTTTTCAAGACTTTCTGAAATTGTGATTAAATCTATCGGATCGCCCACTTCAGCAAGCGCGGTCATGGCTTCAAAAATAAGCTTATGGGTGCGGGTATAAAAGTCCTGCGCAACAACCAGCTCTGCTACGCGGTCAAAAGCTTGGTTATCAAGCATTAAGCCACCTAAAACAGATTGTTCAGCTTCTATTGAATGGGGAGGAACTTTAAGGGTATCGACTTGCTTATCTGGTTTGGCCATAACTTCACAGTACTAAAATTGAATGGCTCTATTCTATCGACTTGGCGGGGCTGTGCAAATAGCAAAGCAGGAAATCTTTTCCTGCTTTTTGTAATCATTAACGCTAATTAGCGTTATTTAGTTCGCAGCTCAATTCGCCCGCTTATAGTATCCATTTCAACACTTGCGCTGCCACCATTGACACTAAACTCTAAATCACTAGAAGGGCCATATTTAGCTTTAGTCACTTTATCGCGGGTTACTTTATTAATAATTTTACCGTTGGCGTGCGCTTTAATCTCAAACTGAGCCGACACGCTTTGCGGGAAGTAAAAATCAGCATCACCACTTACCGACTCATAGCGAACATCAGCCCCTTTTAGCAACTCACTGATGTGTATTTCAGCTTCGCCGTTTACAGTATTAATACGTAAGCTTTTTATGCTCGATAATGTAAAATCGATATCGCCATTTACGTTTTCTAATCGTACGTCGTTTGCGGTTGTGCTTGATTTAATATCGCCATTTACAGCACTAAAACGCAGCTCGCCACTTGATTGCCTATCGTTAATTTCACCGTTTACGGTTTCAAATTGAATATTGCCGCTTAAGTTCTGTGCGTTTACATCGCCATTTACGGTGCTTAATTTAACAGTGCCGCTAATGTCATTTACCGTAATTTCACCATTAACAACATCAACCTCAGCGCCTTTTTTAAGTGTTTTTGCAGTCACTGACACATTTACGCCAGCAAATTCTAAGCGACTGCTTTTTGGCATAAATACTGTTAAGTTAGAGCCATCTCCATTGTTACCCCATCCCAAATTGCGTGGCATTTTTACTATAAATTCGGTTTTATCGCCTGTCGTTTTAAGATCAAACCCTTGTGCTTTATCATCAAGCTCGCCTGAGACTTTAAATTCGTTTTTATCCCAGCCAGTTATGTTTACATCGCCACGTTGGTTTTCAATAAAAATAGTGCCGCCGCTTGGCACCTCTATTTGCTTATCTATTTTTTCGCCCGCTAAAACGCTCAGTGGTAATAGGCTTAGCCCAAGTAAAATTGCTTTCATGTTATTCCCCTATATTTGCTGCCAACGCGGTGCATGCACCTTGTTAATTAAGTCGAGTTGTTGCTGGTAAACTTGCGCCAACATGGTCAGTAATGCCTGATTTTGCGGCTCGTTTTCAAGTGCCTGTTTAATTGCTTGCTCTGCTTCTTCAAGCTCTTGTAACTGTGCTTGCCAGTTATTGGTAAGTGCATCCTGGTTTTTGTACTGCACTAATAAACTTTGCTTTTGCGCTTTAAAATAATCGCTCATAGCAACCACTTGGCTTGGCTCGTTATTGCTCATAAATATATTTATTGCTAATAACGCCGCTGCACTGCACGCAGCAATAGCGCTTAATTTAGGCCATAGTGGCGCTTTAACAGCAGGTGGCTTAGCTGTCACTATGGCGTGTTCAATGCCCTGCCAAAGTGCTTTATTGGGCGCTATGTCTTTATTTAAATTGTTTAAAGACTCGTTTAAGTAGTCATCAAAATTTTGTTTACTCATACTCGTACCACTCTTGTAATAACTGCCTTGCACGATGATATTGCGACTTACTCGACCCCACTGCCATTCCCAATTGCTGGGCTATTTCTTCGTGGCGGTAGCCTTCAATGGCATATAAAACAAACACCATGCGGGCGCGCTCTGGTAGGCGAACAATTAATTTATCTAACCCGTTTAATCCCTTACAACTTTGCGCGCTTTGCTCATCCATACCGCTTTGTTCTATGCTCACAACTTTGTTTAACCAGCTTTTATGCTTGCGTACATAACTAATCGCAATGTTGCTTGCTACGCTATATAGCCAAGTAGAAAATTGTGAGCGCCCGTCAAACTGCGCTATTTTATGCCACACCTGCACAAACACTTCTTGAGCGGCATCTTCAGCGTGCGCTTCATCGGCCAATAAGCGCAAACATAAACCGTAAACACGCTTTATATGCAGCTCATATAATGCCTTATAAGCATTTTGATCCCCCGCTTTAACACGCTCAATGAGAGCAAGGTCGCATAGGGGCGTGTGCTCGGGTTTTGTGTGTAACATCCGTGATGTCGCCTTTTAATTATTTTTATTTAAAAACGTGTATTAATGAGTGTATTGATTACTAAGACGCAAAGACAGACAAGAAAGGTTTAAACTAATAATAAAAATAGTTAAATAATTTTATAAAGAGATATTAGATGGGTATTAAAGAGGAATTTTAGATACAAAAAAGCCGCGCTAAAAGCACGGCTTTTTGGGCTTAATTAAAAATTAAGCTTCAGCAATAACGATTACTTTAATAGTAGCTGTTACGTCTGAGTGTACTGCGATTGCAACGTCGAATTCGCCAGTTTCACGGATAGTACCGTGAGGTAAACGAACTTCTGATTTAGCAACTTCAACACCAACAGCTGAGATAGCGTCAGCAATGTCACGAGTACCGATTGAACCGAATAGCTTACCTTCGTCACCAGCTTTAGATACTAAAGTAACTTCTGCTAATGCTTCTAGTTTGTCAGCGCGTGCTTGTGCTGCAGTTAACTGTTCAGCGATTTTCGCTTCTAAGTCTGCGCGACGAGCATCAAACGTTTCAATGTTTGCTTTAGTTGCAGGAACTGCCTTACCTTGCGGGAAAAGGAAGTTACGTGCGAAGCCAGATTTAACAACAACCTGGTCACCTAGGCCACCTAGGTTAGCGATCTTATCTAGTAGAATAACTTGCATGTTTCTACACCTTTTAAAAACTGTTAATCCGCTGCTTACTTATGTAAGTCAGTGTATGGAAGAAGGGCTAAGTAGCGAGCACGCTTAATAGCAGTTGCTAGCTGGCGCTGGTATTTAGCGCTAGTACCTGTAATACGGCTAGGTACGATTTTGCCACTTTCTGTAACATAGTTTCTAAGAGTAGCTAGATCTTTGTAATCGATTTGTTGTACGCCTTCCGCTTTAAAGCGGCAGAACTTACGACGTCTGAAATAACGTGCCATGAGATTAATTCCTCAAATAATTCTTTCTATATGCTGAGCATGCAAAACCAATTGGCTAAGGCCGTTACGACCTTCGTGGCGATTTAAAAAACCACTCACTTGCAATGCCTGCCCAACGTGCAAATGTTGAGTCTGTTGTTGCATTTGCTTACCACTGGCAACAACCTGAAGCCTAACGTAACTATTACGGTTAAGATCTGCTTCGGTTTGCATCGATTTATGTTCTACAACAAAAATACAATGCGGTATGCCTGCAGGGCTTTGGCTAAACTTGGGTGTTTTACAAACAACCCCCGATATAACCAGCTGATTCATATATGGGCTAACCATTACACTAACTGCTGACTACGTGCCATGCTAGGACTCAAAACAATTAAGCAGCTGGTGCTTCTTTCTTCTCTTCTCTTGCAAGAGGAGACGCTTCAGTTACTGCATTTTTAGTACGCATAACTAAGTTACGAAGCACTGCATCGTTGTAGCGGAAAGTAGTTTCTAGCTCGCTGATTACTTCAGTAGGTGCTTCAACGTTCATAAGAACATAATGAGCTTTGTGAAGCTTGTTGATTGGGTAAGCCAGTTGACGACGGCCCCAGTCTTCAAGACGGTGGATAGTACCACCAGCTTCAGTGATAGAACCAGTATAACGTTCGATCATACCAGATACTTGCTCACTCTGATCAGGGTGAACCATGAATACGATTTCGTAATGACGCATGGATATTCCTTACGGTTAATAGAGCCTTCTACCGTTTCGGCCGGTCGGTTTAAGGCAAGGAATTAATAGTGTAAAAGCCGAAATGAGCGCGCATTTTACGCTTAGATGGATAATTAAGCAAGCAGGTTTTTTAAGCTTTGATAGATAAGTGTTAAAGCTATTGGGTGATGGTACTCGATACCCCTTTATCAATAAGTAAATTGAAAGTAAGTGCCTTCATTTTTTTGGAAGTCACTTAGCTTGCTCGCACAAAAAATCAAAGCTTTTAATTAATAAAGCCCTGTATGTACTCCTAAAATATAAACGTTTACTCAAGCCTAAAGCCGTGCAATTATTAAACAACACATTATTAAATAAGGATATTTATGAAGCTCTTATTATCGCTTGCCTTGATACTTACTTTTAGCACCTCTTTTTTTAGCTATTCAAACACCGCTACAACCGACATAACCGTTGGTAAAAAAGTTATTCTACAATCAAAAATACTTAACGAAGATAGGCCAATCAGCATCTTCATACCTGACACTGTAAAAGACGACCAGCCGCTTTATGTTATTTATTTACTTGATGGTGTTGAGCACTTTCATACGGCCTCTGGCGTTATAAAATCCCTTGTTGATTACGAGCAAATACCTAATGCCATGCTTGTTGCTATTGATACAACTAACCGTGTTCGTGATTACTTACCCAAAGTAGTAGGTGAGCCTAAAACGGAGTTTCAAACCTTTGTTAAAAATAAATGGCCTGACGCTGGGCAAACCGACAACTTTTTAAAGTTTGTGTCTGACGAACTCATGCCATACATAAACAATAATTACTCAACTAACGGCTACAACACTTTAATTGGTCACTCTAACGCTGGTACATTAGCGCTTTACACTTTAGTTAATCAGCCGGAATTATTTAACAACTACATAGCTATTAGCCCAAATAGTTGGTGGAGTGACGAAGAGTTAAAAAATAATATTATTAAATACACTAAAAACCCTAAAGGTACTCAAGAGTTATTTATTAGTGTAGCGAGTGAAGGCGCACGTTTTTATACAGGCGCATTAAATACGTTAGTAAATTTAGAACAACAAATGCCCACACAGCTAAAATGGGAATATAAGCATTACCCTACTTTTACTCATATGGGCACTATACTGCCAGCCCTTAGCGATAGCCTAATTCACTTATTTAGTGACCTAATTTTTAACGTGACTGACGAGCACGGAAAGTTTGCCGATGTATCACTTATTTCAGGTTACTACCAAGCACTGAGTGATAAGTACGGATTTGAGCTTAAAATTCCACAAGATGTGTACGTAGAGTTTGCCCACAGCCAGCAAAAGTTTGATAACACTAAAAAAGCGATAACTACACTTAAACACTTTACTCGTGATTACCCTAATGCAGCCTACTCCCATATGCGATTGTCGCAAGGCTACACGGCTGACAAACAATTTAAGGAGGCTGTTACTAGCATGAAACACGCACTAAAACTTGCTAAACAAAACTCACGCGACCCACTGTTAATTGATGCACTACAAGATATGGTGAATGAAGCCCAAGCCAATTTGTAACTGATTTAACGCAAAGCGCTTTTTAACTAACGATAGTAATTACGCGCTACGCTCGTCGCGTCAGCAAGCTAAACGCCTACAGGTAAAATTAAGCTCAGTGTTAAACTTTGCATGTAGACGCTGAGCTTGCTCGCGTGAAAAGCGCAGCTTTTAATCTGTTTAAAGCCACTTAAAAATAAAAAACCGATGTTTAAATTAAACATCGGTTTTTCTTTTCTGGAAGTTAACAGCTGAAAGCTAAAAACTAACTACTTTACTTTATCTGTTGGGTTTCGCTTCGCTCAACCCAACCTACTTATTTACCAATCGCTTCTTTGGCGAATAGGTGTTTTATTGGACCTAGGTTATCAACGAGTGACAGCCCGACTCCACGTATCAGCTTTTTAACCGGGTTGGCACCTTCAAATAACTCTTTAAGCCCTTGCATCATGGCTATGTGCTTTTGCGCGTCGAGCTTGCGGGTGCGCTCGTAATCGCGAAGTGTGCGGGTACTCGCAAACTCTTTACTATTACTTGTCAGTAGCTCAATTAAATACGCGGCGTCTTTTAGGCCTAGATTCATACCAAGCCCTGCAAGTGGGTGAATGGTGTGTGCTGCATCGCCCATTAATACCACTTTGCCGCTTACCCATTGCTGGGCGTAGCGCATTTTAAGTGGAAATGCTGCGCGTTTACTTTGCACTTCACACAGCCCGCATTGGCCATCTATGGCTGCCATTACAGCTTTATTAAAAGTAGTGTCGTCCATTGCTAGCAATTCATCGCAATGATTAGGGCTGGTAGACCACACAATAGAATGGGTGTTGTCATCGCTAAGGGGTAAAAAAGCCAGTGGCCCAGTTGGTAAAAACACTTGGCGTGCGGTGTTTGCGTGTGGCTCTTTGGTTTTAACCGTAGCAACCAATGCATGATGGTCGTAATCTTTAAAGCTTAGCGCCATATTAAATTGTTTACGAATAGCCGAATTTGCGCCATCGGCCGCCACCAGCAGCTTAGCAATAATAGGCTCACCGCTTTTAAGGGTTATAAATACATCGGACTCACTTTGGTGTATTTGTTGATACTCAGTATCAAACATCAACGTGGCAGAAGGGTGTTGCTCTAGCTCTTTTATAAGTGCAAAACGAATAATATCGTTTTCAACTATATGTCCTAAGTGTTCAAGCTCAAGTTGCTCGTTATTAAAGGCTATTTTACCAAAGCTGTCGGCATCGCGTACGTCCATATGCGTATATGCACACGCTCGTTCTGCCATTATGTGTGGCCATACGTTTAATTGCTCAAACAGGTTTTGGCTTGCAATACTCAGCGCACTTACGCGCAAGGCATATTCATCACTTGGCGGTAATTGCTTTGGCGCGGCGTCTAGCACCACAACACTTACATTGGCTTTAGCGAGTCCTAACGCGAGGGTTAAGCCTACGCAGCCACCACCCACTATACAAATCTGTGCTTGCTTCATAAACGTGTACCTTGTTTAACTTGCCCCATTAGCTGCTTGGCCAACGGTGCTTTTAATGCGGGAAATAAATCCATTGAGAAAAGCCCAATGCTGCGCCCAAGCGCTAATACCCGTGACGAGTTTGAAAAAAGCCTAACCAATGCATCGGTTAAACTCATTACGGTATTTATATCGCTGCTACGCTTTAGTGAATACTCACGGGTAAACGCATAACTGCCTAACTCGTTTTTACTTGTTGCAATTAAATTACTAAGTACTTGTACATCACGCAGGCCTAAATTAAAGCCCTGCCCTGCAATGGGGTGAATAGCATGAGCAGCGTTACCAATGACTACCGTACGATGCGCCGTTAATGATTCAGCTTGGCCATATACTAGCGGGTAGCTTGCGCGTGCGCCCACTTTTGTAAATTGCCCTGCCCGGTAACCAAATGCACTTTGCAGTGCGTTTAAAAAATCATTTTCGTTTAAGGCTGTATGCTGCTCAACGTGCTGTTGCTTCATGCACCACACTAACGAATAACGGCTATTGCTCATTGGTAAAAGTGCCATCGGGCCGTGCTCGGTAAAGCGCTCATACGCATGGTTGTTATGCCCGCCTGCTACTTCAACATTGGCTATAATAGCGCCTTGCTCATAGGGCTGAGTATTAAAGCCTAAACCAAGTAAGTTACGGGTTGGAGATTGCGCACCATCGGCAATAACCAGTAGCTTAGTATTAAGTTGCTCGCCGCTTTGTAAAGTAACCTCATTACTGTTTAGGCTTTGCTTAATAGCGCTTACGCTATCGGGGCAATAAAGTGCAATACTCGCTTGCGTTAAACGCTGATACAGTGCGCGTCCAAACGGGTTTACCTCAACCACGTAACCTAATGACGGTTTAGCAAACTCGTCGCAACTAATATGTGCTTTACCAAAGTGACCACGATCCGACACGCTTACTTTTTTTATTGCTGCTGTGTATGGCGCACTTGGCTCAAATAAATTTAACTGCTGTAAATACTCAACCGATTGCTGTGCAAGGGCAATACTTCTGTCGTCAAAACTTGGGTGGTAATCGCCCGTTACTTGGTTTGCTTCTACTACCGCAATAGTGAGTGAAGGGTTTGTTTTAGCAATGCTTAGCGCACAACTTGCCCCTGCAAGCCCGCCCCCAATAACAACGACATCAAACTGCTTAGCCACTTTATTTCTCCAAGCTTATGCGCTTTTTGCACTTTGCATAAGTGCTTCTATATCGTTTATGGTTTTAGGCACACTCAGGGTGAGGTTTTCATGCCCTGACTCAGTAATAAGTAAATTATCTTCGATACGAATACCAATGCCTTTATATTGCTGCGGTGCGTTTGAATCTTCACTAATATAAAGCCCAGGCTCTATGGTTAAAACCATGCCTGGCTCAAATGCGCGCTCAACGTTGTTTTGTTTGTAATCGCCTACATCGTGAACATCAAGGCCTAACCAGTGGCCAAGACCGTGCATGTAATATTCTTTACAGGCACCTTTTGCCATTAGCTCATCAAAGTCGCCGGTTAAAATACCTAAATCAAGTAATCCTTGAGTCATTACTTCCATTGCACGTTTATTGGCATGCGACATAAACCCGCCGGGTTTAACTTCTTCAAAAGCCACTTCTTGGGCTTTAAGTACAATGTTATAAAGCGCGGCTTGAGGTTCGCTAAACTTACCATTTACAGGAAAGGTACGCGTAATATCGGCAGCGTAACCTTGTAACTCACACCCTGAGTCAATTAATACTAGGTCGCCACCTTTTAGCACATCGCTATTTTGCGTGTAGTGCAAAATATTAGCGTTATCGCCACTACCAACAATGGTGCCGTACGCTGGGTGCGGGGCTCCGTTCATTGCATAATGATGATGCAGCTCTGCCTCTAGCTGAAACTCAGTAGCACCAGGGTGCGAATAACGCATTGCGCGCATATGCCCACGGGCACTTATTTCGCAGCCTTCACGCATAATGTTTACTTCGCTTGGCGATTTAAACAAACGCATTTCGTGAATAAGGCCACGCACATCTTTTATCGTACTCGGTGCCTGATAGCCTTTTTTAGGCGCGCTGCGAAGTGTGTTTAACAAGGTAAATACTTTGGTATCAAAACTTGGGTAAGCGCCTTGTGCATAAAATAAAATCTGCTGACCGTTAACCAAATCTAATAATTGTTCAGTTAGCTCACTTAATGCGTAAGTTTCGTCGAATAAGTACTCATTTTTAGCTTTTTCGAAGCCAATTCTGCGGCCGTGCCAAATTTCGGCCAGTTTATCTTTATCAAGACAAAATAACGTACTTGGCGTATCACTGTTATTACACAGCACTAAAACGGCATCGGGTTCGTTAAAGCCGGTTAAGTAAAAAAAGTCGCTGTCTTGTCTAAATGCATATTCAGTATCGCGACTACGCGTTACTTCACTGGCCGCAGGAATAATGGCCACACTGTTTGCATCCATTTTCGCAAGTAAACGCTCACGGCGTGCTTTAAATTCTGACTTTTGTATTTCAACCATGCTTTAACAACCCGTTTTATTTAGATTAATGTAGTGTTTTTTTAGGTGCTTTTTCTTTGCCAAGCTCGGCAAAACAAAGCAATGCCGATACACGTACATATTCAATCACTTCATGCAGGGCTTGGCTGTCTTCTTCGGTTTCGTCAAACATGGTATCTAGGCGTGTAATTTCGCTAAAATCGCTAATAACTTCTTTTACATCTGCCGATAACTTACCGTAATCTTTTTGCTTTAAACCAAATCCAAGCATAAACCCTGCAACCCATGATACGAGACCATTGGCTTGATCGATGAGTGTTTCATCATCGCTTGGTAAAAATAAATCAAACGCAAAAGCTTCATCGTTAAAACTTGCTACCACTTGCTTATAAATGGTGCCAAAAAACTGCTTTAGGTCGTTGCTAAACGCTTGGCCATCATTAAATACATCACTTAATAGGCCTAAGTATTCTTTGTCATCAATACTTAAACCACAGGCTAGTAATCCACTAATTACGCCGTGCGCTTCTGCCGGTGAGACAAAAATTTCGTTTTTTTCTAAAAGCAGCTGGGCTTTTTGGTAATCTGGTAAGTCGCTCATGTTTATATCTTCGCTTTGCTAGTTAAGGCAATGCTACCACTCGATAAAAAGCAACTCCAATTAATTGTATGATCCTGCTCAAAAAGTAGCATGATAAGTAAATAGCGAGTTACCAGCGGGCAAAAACTGCTCGAACGGTTCAATTTTTTACGTTTGGGGTTTAAGGAATGGATTATGTCTTATATACTGAACTTGTTCCCTGGGGTGCCGGAGTTTGGTTAAGTCCCTGAGCCGATAAATTTTATACCAGGATTTCTGTTCGTCTACTATTGTGCAAGCTCGGCATGTACCGAGAAGCCTACGGTAGACCGCAGCTTTCCGCCCTGAAACCTTCTGGTTTCAGGACTGACGCCGGATACCGCACGCTTGGGGAACACTTTTCTTACCTATCTTTTTGCTACTTTCCTGTTTTTAATACCCATTATTACCTTTATAAATTTTTAGCAAAAAAAAGCTGCAATTGATATTAATCAACCACAGCTTAGTCCTAGAACACATTTCGTTATTTATCTAAACCAGCTTTGAAAACGCTCCATCAGCATATAGTTTACTGGCACTAATATAAGCGTAATAAACGTAGCAAACACAATACCAAAGCCAAGGCTTACTGCCATTGGAATTAAAAACTGTGCTTGTGTCGCCTTTTCAAATAGTAGCGGCATTAAACCAATAAAGGTGGTTAAACTTGTGAGCATTACTGGGCGAAAACGTGCAGCCCCTGCAAGTTTAACCGCATCAATAATTTTGCCGCCTTCACTGCGTTTTTTATTAATAAAGTCGACCAACACAAGTGAGTCGTTAACCACCACACCAATAAGTGCCAACATACCAAGTAAGCTCATAATGGTTAACTCCATCCCCATAACCCAGTGCCCTATTACAGCGCCTATCATGCCAAACGGTATTACGCTCATTACAATAATTGGCTGCATGTACGATTTAAGCGGTATCGCTAATAGTGAGTAAATAATAAAAAATACAAATAACAATGCCCAAGCAAGCGAGCCAAACGACTCTCTTTGCTCTTTAGCTTCACCTTCTAGCTTGTAATCAACACCTGGGTATTGCTGCATTAATTCATCTAAATACTCAGTTAGGTCGGCTTGCAGCGCGGTCATGTTGGTATTGCTTTTTTCTATGTCGGCAGTCACGTTAAGTGTGCGGTAGCGGTCTATTCGGTTAATCGTAGATGGGCTTTGCCCTGCAATTAATGTAGCTACATGCGAAAGTGGCACCGAGCCGCCCGTAGGCGTAGTAATAAGTATATTTTGTAAGTCGGCTACAGAGCGGCGCTCTTCAATAGGTAGGCGTACCATAACGCGCACGTCGTCACGCCCGCGTTGAATACGCTGCACCTGCGAGCCAAAAAACGAGTTACGTACTTGGTTTGCTACATCAACTCGGTTTAAGCCTAAAGCAAAACCTTGCTCGGTAAGCTCTATTTGCAACTCTTCTTTACCATCAGACATGCTATCGGCAATATCAAATACGGTTGGGTAAGTACTTAAGCGCGCTTTAACGCTTTCGGCAATTTTTTGTAACGTATCGAGCGATGTACCACTTAGCTGCACATCTATAGGGTCTGAGCTGCGTCCTATTTCAGCCCTAAAGGTTAAACTTTCGGCGCCAGGAATAATCCCTATTAAATCGCGCCACTCACTTACCAGCTCGCGTGAGCCAATGTCTGAGTCGCGGCTCTCTGCAGGGGTTATTTCAAAGCGCACACTGCCTGAGTTAGACACGCCACCACGCCCACCGGTTGAGGCTAAAATATTTAATATAACGCTTTCACCGGTATCTTCATCGCGGTATTTGTCTTGCAATAACTGCGCTTTTTGCGACATATCCATTACATACTTATTGGTAACTTCAAACGGCGTGCCTGTTGGCAAGGTTAATGTTACTCGTACGGTTTCGCTTGGGATACGCGGAAAAAATACAAACTTAGTCCAACCACTGGTTATTAAAGTTAAAATTATAAAAAACACACCAACAAACAAACTCACCGTCGCTAATTTATAGCGCAATGCTTTAGCTAAAATAGGCTGATAGTATTTTAAAATAGCGCTTTCAAATCCGTCTGCAAAACGCTGCTGAAGTACTTCAAGCTTTGATGATTTTGTTTTTTGATTACGTAGTTTTATGTACTTTAAATGAGCTGGCAGCACAAACTTAGACTCAATTAACGAGAACAGTAATACCGGAATAACCACCACCGGAATTTGTGCAAACAAGGCACCCCGCGCGCCTTCAATAAACGCTAAAGGTAAAAAGGCCGCTACGGTTGTTAGTACCCCAAAGGTAACTGGTGTTGCAACTTCTTGCGTGCCTAAAATGGCAGCTTGTTCGCCCGACTCTGCGGTTTTTAAATGAGTATAAACGTTCTCCCCCGTTACTATGGCGTCATCCACCACAATACCCAGTACTAAAATAAAGCCAAATAAGCTCATAATATTAAGGGTTACACCAAAAATAGGCATCGCAATAAATGCGCCCATAAACGAAACAGGAATACCAATAAACACCCAAAATGCAATGGCTGGGCGTAAAAATAGGGTTAGCAAAGCCAGTACTAAAATGCCCCCTTGTAGGGCGCTGCTGGTTAGCGTAGCAATACGGCTTTTTACAACTTGAGAGTCGTCATCCCAGTAACTTAATTCAAAACCTTGTGGTAAGGAGCTTTGCTTAGACTCTATGTAGTTTTTTACATCATCTGCGACATCTATCGCACTTTGCGGCCCTATGCGGTATACATCTATAAAGGCGGCCTGTTTACCGTTAAAACGTGTACGTACAGGGGTCTCTTCAAAGTCATCATTAATGTTTGCTATATCACCTAAGCGTATTACTGTACCGTCGCTTTGATTTTTAACTACAATGTTTGCAAATTCATCTTTTCGGTAAGCTTGCCCTTTTGAGCTTATAAGTACATCGCCCCCTTCTGTTTTTAAATTACCAGCCGAAATATCAGAGCTCGACTTAGCCACAGCGGTAGATATTTGCGCAAGGGTTAAGTTGTATTGGCGAAGTGTATCTTGACTTACTTCTATGGCGAGCTCGTAATCGCGTACACCACTTAGCTCAACCTGCGTTACATTCGGAAGGCGTAAAATATCGTCGCGTACTTGCTCGGCGTATTCTAAGGTTTCTTTTTCACCGTAATCGCTCGCTACGGTAACAGCTATTACTTCGCGTTTTCGCTCGGCAAGCGCCACAATGGGCTTTTCAGCATCGGCCGGAAAAGTGTTTATAGCATCTACACGGCTTTTTATATCGGCTAATAACTCGCGCGGGTCGTAGCCACTTTCTACTTCTATGGTTACCGACGCAGAGCCCTCAGATGAGCGGCTAGATATTTGCTCTATACCTTCTAAATCTTGAACGGCTTCTTCTATTCGAATGGTAACCCCTTGCTCTACATCCTCAGGGGTTGAGCCGCGCAAAGTAACGCTTACACTTATGCGATCTGTTTCAAACGATGGAAACACCTCAAGCGGTATTTGACTCGATAAACTAAATAAACCCGATAGCAGTAACGTAATAAGCAATAAATTGGCTGCTACATGGTTTTTTGTAAACCAAGCAATCATGGCTTATCTCCTTGTGCAGCGCGGCGTTTTTGTATTAGCTCTTCAACACTAATTCCCATTTCTTGCGCTTTTTTTTCTAGCTGCTCACGCGATGGACGCTTACCTTTACCTGCGCCATCTGGGCCTTTTGCTCGCATATTTTGCGTATCGGTTTCGCCTAAAATGCTTACTGCTGTGCCTGAACTTACTTGCCCAAGCGGTGTAATTACTAACTTATCGCCTGCATTAAGGCCTGTTTTTACCATAGCTTGTGTAGCATTTTGCCATGCAAGCGTAATGTTTTTACGCTTTAACAGCCCCTTTTCAACCACATACACGTAGCTGCCTTGGTAAATAGTACTATTAGGGATTATTAACGCATCAGGCACTGTTTTACCGCTAATTTGCGCAGTAATGTATTGCCCAATTTTAATTGGGTATTGGTTATTAGCCGTGGCTTTGTAAGGGTCATTTATCTGCGCAACAATATACAATTGCTGTGCGCCTTCATCGATAGCGCCTTCAGTGCGTATTATTTGCCCTTGCCATGTTTGCTCGCCCACTAAGTCAGATTTAAACTTAACGAGTGAGCCGGCTTGGTTTTTACTGCCATCTCTGTATTGCTCTGGCAAACTAATATACGAAAGGTCTTTATTTTTAATTGGTAAGCGCACTTCAACGCTGTCTATGGCATAAATAGTTGCAAGTTCTGTGTTTTCACTTACCACTTGGCCAAGGTCTACATTACGACTAAGCACACGCCCAGCGTAAGGCGCTGTAATTTGGGTACGCTCTAAATCAAGCTGTGCTTTTTCAAGTGCGGCTTGTGCTGAAAGTACTTGTGCTTGTGCAGCCGCTAGTTGGGGCTCGCGAAGTACTAAGCTGCTCGCTTGCGATGAGCCGCCTAAACGCTTCCAATCAGTAATTGCTTGTTGGCCGCGGGCTTTTTCTTCTAACAAACTTTGCTCTGCAGTAAGTAATGCTGCCTGCGCCGATTTGACCTCAGCTTGATGATCTCTATCGTCTAGCTGTAGCAGTACATCGCCTTTTTCAAAAAAACCACCCTCTCTAAAATCATCACTTACTTTATTAATTTGCCCAGATGCTTGAGCAACTAACAAACTTTGTGTACGCGGCTTTACCGTGCCATAGCTATCAATAAAAATTAAGTAATCTTGTGGCTCAATCTTTTTTACCGATACGCTCACCGTGGCTTTAGGAGGTGAGCCAAAACGTTTTGCTTCAGGTGGATTACCCTTAATAAACATAACAATTAAAATGGTGGCCACCACCACTACGGCTGGGATTAAAAGTTTTGCTGATTTAGTTTTCATCGTTATTGCTCTTAGGTTCGCTTGTTGGGGCGTTAAAATCGCCGCCAAGGGCAACGTATAGGTTTATTCGGTTAGCAATTAGCTGGTTTTTTGTTTCAATGAGTGAGCTTTGCGCATCAAAAGAGCGGGACTGGGCATCAAGCACAGTAGTGTAAGTTACTAAGCCGCTTTGGTACTGCTCAAACGACAGTTGCTCTGCTGCAAGGGCGTTTTCTTGCGCCTCTAGCGTGCTTTTATAACTGGCTTGCAAGGATTGCTGCTGAGTAATTGCGTTTTCAACATCGCTGAATGCATCGTACAAGGTATCTAAATACGCTTGTTCTTGTTTTTGTGCATTTAAGCGTGCTATTTCTTCATTTGCTTTTAGCTGGCCACCATTGAATATTGGCGCAGAAATACTGCCTAATAAAGACCACGCTAAGCTTGATGGCGAGAATAAATCGCTCACTCTATCGGTGCTATCACTCACGCTTGCTGATAAGTTTAAACTAGGGAAACGCTGTTTATGTGCATAGGCTAGGCCTGCATCGCTTGCTAATAACTGGTACCAGCTTGCGCGCAATTGAGGCTTGCGTGTAATTAGCTCAGAGGGAATACCGGTATTAATTGGCGAAAGAAAAACAGGCAGCTCAACCTCTGCTGATATATCGCCTTTGGGGTAGTCGCCTAATAAGCGCTCTAAAGAACGCGACGCGCTTACAAGCGTGGCTTGTTGATTAGCAATACGCGTACGCTCGTTATTAAGCTCATTACGGGCTAAATATACATCGAGTGCTTCATTAATACCTTGGCGGTAGCCTGATTCAATAATATCTAAGTTTTGCTGTGCGTTTTCTTCTCGGCGTTTATATAAATCGAGTAACTGCTGGGCGGTTACTAAATCAAACCAGCCGGTGACAACATCGGCCACCACTTGCTGCTTAGCTTGCTCAAAACTAGCTTGTTGCGCTAAGTAGTTTAGGTTGGCTTGGCGTTTAGCATCAGATAACTTACCCCACACATCTACTTCATAGCTTAGCTCTAGCGTGACAGAGCTGGCATTATCATAACTTACAGGTCTATTGTCTTTACTGCGCCTAGTTTGCGCAGATAAATCAAGATCGGGCCAAAGCGCAGAGCCTGAAATTATTAATTGCTGCTTTTGTATTTGTACATCGTAGGCACTTTGCAACAAGGCCTGATTATTATTAAGTGCCTTATTAACAAGATTTTCAATGTAAGGGTTTTCTAAGGTTTGCAGCCATTGCTCATCTACTGCAAGTGCATTTTGTGCTAAACCATGTTGCCATGTCGCTGCAATGTCGCGGGGTGCTTGCTCGCGCTGCTGAGGGTTTAGCGTACCCGCACAGCCGCTCAACAATACCAAGCTAAGAGCCAATAAAGTTGGCTTAGTTTGCCAAATCATAGTTAACCTAAATTACTGCCATTTATGAATGTAATTCAAGCACTTTGGCAAATTTTGCTCAACTTACTTTACATAACATTACATACGTTGCGATGAATTAACATAATAGTCAGTTATTATAAAAACCGGCAGGGAATTTGGAGGGTATTTATACAAAAAAGCAAATAGCGTGTAATACGCTATTTGCTAAATGGGATAAGTAATGCTGTTAAACACAAGCCTTTAAATTTCTTTAACGAAGCTCATATATTGCTGCATATCGCCAACAACTGCTTGCGCTAATAATTCGCTTGTTTTTACTGCGTACGGCTGTTTAAAGTGAATATCCCACAACGCAGATTCACTGCGCCAATGTTCATAAACCACTAATGTATCGTCGTTATTTTCAATACTATATAAATCAAACACTAAGTTACCAGGCTCCTGGCTGCGCGTTTGCGTTACATGAGTTGCGAAACGCTCAATGACTTTATTTTTAAAACTTGGCTTAATCTTAAAAATAAAAAACACAATACATATATCATCTTCAGGGTTAACAACTTTTGTATTACGCTCATGCAGCGGAGCTGGCACTGTATCTTCTAATAACATGACCTGTGGCGCCGATTGGCTGATTTCAGGCAACGCACTTAATAACGTTTGTGTGTAATCTTGTGCGCCATGGTAATCAACTGCATTTTGATCTTCAAAACGCTCATAAGCAAAAAAGACGCCTGGCTCGTTTTTATCCTGATATAAACGCATCTCTATAAGACCTGTTTCGGCTTTAGCGCCTTGCTTGTCTTCTTCTAGTAGCGCTTTAAATTGTGCGATGTGCTCGTCTTTAATTTCAAACTTAACAACTTGCGTGATCATAATTAGCTCCAGCTTTAAATTACTTATACCAATACGCTTAATTAAGTGATCTATTTTGAGGCTTGAAAAACATGTTGATAGCTAGGCAAAAAAGCCGTTATTTAGTTGTTCTAAATAAGAATTTTTAACGCCGGTAGCGACACGTTTAGCCCCGCAAAATGATTAAGTATTACTGCGGATTGGCATTATTAAGGCTAAAGGTACCCTGCACTTTATTACTTTAAATCAATCATATTGAGTGAGTAAATGGAGTGAGTAATAACAGCACCTAACCTTTTGATGAGGTAATTATGCGCATGCAAACAAGGGAGAAAAAGAGAGGATATACCCAATTAATATGGACTGTTTTGTCCATAATAAATTTTAAGCAAAAAAAAGCCCTGCATGTGTATGCAGGGCTTTAATATAAATGGTGCCTCGACCCGGAATCGAACCAGGGACACGAGGATTTTCAATCCTCTGCTCTACCAACTGAGCTATCGAGGCACTTAAGTAGTGCCAGCTAAAGGCTATATATTCAAACCTTTAACTAAAATAAATGGTGCCGACTAACCGAGTCGAACGGTTGACCTACTGATTACAAGTCAGTTGCTCTACCAGCTGAGCTAAGTCGGCACACTAAACTGTGTGCTAAGGCACGTTCAATTTTAAAGATTGAGAACTTAAAGTAAATGGTGCCTCGACCCGGAATCGAACCAGGGACACGAGGATTTTCAATCCTCTGCTCTACCAACTGAGCTATCGAGGCACAAAAACTGTGCAATTAAATATTTAAAACATTTAATTTGAATAAATGGTGCCGACTAACCGAGTCGAACGGTTGACCTACTGATTACAAGTCAGTTGCTCTACCAGCTGAGCTAAGTCGGCACACTAAACTGTGTGCTAAGGCACGCGTAATAACGTTTAAACTATTGATTAAACACCACTACTTTAATAAATGGTGCCTCGACCCGGAATCGAACCAGGGACACGAGGATTTTCAATCCTCTGCTCTACCAACTGAGCTATCGAGGCACTTTAACAGTGCTAATTAAAAATCATAAATGATTTTTAATGCAATTCCCACTCAGCGCTATCGACTGAGCCATCTGGGCGTGCGGCGTATTAAACGAGTTTTGCCCTTACAAGTCAACTTTTTTTTTACTCTTTATAACTGTTTGAACGGTTTTCACACAACAAAGCGTGTTTTTATATACTAATGTTTATTTATCCAACAAAAACTCACAAAAAACCTTAATTTAATCAATTAAACCAGACTAAAAACGTAGTGAATTATTTTACGTAAATGATACGATTACTGTGAAAATACGATAAGGGCTTATCGTACAAACAAATACCAATGGGAACAATCAATGCAGAGTAAATTCTCTTCGCCGGTGAAAGGCTTACTGCCGCTTTTTTTAATAATTAATATTGCAGTAACAGCGCTTGCTATTGTTGCCTTTGCGTTTTACTCGCAAAACACACAACCTGCACCAGCAGCCAAACAAAAAGTAAGTATTACGCAGCTAGCACAGCAACTTGATTTACCAATGGTAGATGCACTTACTATGTATGGGCAAGGCAAGGTTCGCCAGCTACTTGAGCTTACTTCAGTATTAGATGATGAGTTTGAATATACGCTCTATCGCTTTAATGCCACATCAGAAACCCAACTTGTATATAGCAGCACTAAACCCGCTATCGAGTCTAAAAAAGTAAATGAGCATTTAACTGAGCAAGGTGTATTGCACCATATATTGCTTTTGAACGACCAGCCTATTGGTGAACTAATAATAAAACAACAGTTACCAGCACCGCCTTTAACGCAGCAAGACTCGCAAGTAATAGCCTATATTATTGCAATTGTAAGCGTGTTTGCCTTATTTGCATTAGCCCTACTATTTAATACCTATATAAATACTCGCTTACGTAAAAGTAGTCATTTATTAAATGAAGAACTTCAAGCGATTACCGAAAATGGCAATTACGACAGTAAAGTAAGTGAAAAACTAGACTTAGGCTTATCTGGCGTAGCTAAAAACATTAACTTGCTGCTAGATAAAGTTAACTCAGTAATGTCTGAAAAAGAGGCTGCGCAAAAAGAGCTTCAAAAATTACAAACTGGCCTTGAGAGCGAAGTACAACAAAGAACAATTGCATTAGAGCAAGCGACATTAAAAGCACAACGCGCTAGCGAAACTAAAACGACCTTTTTAGCCACTATGAGCCATGAAATTCGCACCCCTATGAACGGCGTTATTGGCACTATAGATTTATTAAGACAAACAGAGCTTGATGGCGCGCAGCATCGTTTAAGTACTATTATCCGTGAGTCAGCGTTTTCACTATTAAGTATTTTGGATGATATTTTAGACTTCTCTAAAATTGAAGCGGGTAAGCTAAATATTGACCCTACGCCTTTTTCAGTTACTGATACGATTGAAGAAGTGGCTCGCGTGCTTTCATCTGTTGCTAAAAAGCGCAAATTAGATTTAGAGCTTTCTATTGCGCCAGATATTCCAACTAATTTAACTGGCGATACAATACGAGTTCGCCAAGTACTGTATAACCTTTGTAGTAATGCAATTAAGTTCACCAGTACTGATGACAAACGCCAAGGGCACGTAAAAATATCGGTAGAAGTGGCCCATAATACGGCGGATCATTTTACGCTGCGTTTTTGCGTAACCGATAACGGCAAGGGCATGACCCAAGCGCAACTGCGAGAAATATTTAACCCGTTTGTGCAAGCCGAAAACTCAATTACCCGTGAATACGGCGGCACTGGTTTAGGGCTTTCTATTTGTAAAAGTTTAACCGAGCTTATGCTCGGTACTATTAATGTAACTAGCCATGCAGGCATTGGTAGCGAATTTACCGTTGAGCTTCCATTTGGTACCTCAGGAAAAATTAAGTACGCACATAAAAATGCGCTCAATGGCAAACATGTAGTGGTAGTGAGCAATCATTTAGAGCGCGAAAAAGCAATGTACCGCTATTTATCGTTTATGGGCGCTAAAATTACCTACGTGCACAACCAGCAAGAAATAGAAGCTCAACAAGAGCAGCACGACATTATCTGGGTTGTCGATGGCATAGATGATATGGAAAAAGTGAACTCTTTACTGCGTCGTCTTATTTACTCACTTGAAGATAATAATCAACAAGTAGTGGTATTAAGTAAGCTTGATGAAGCCGCTATAAACCATAAAAATGTATTTTATATTAATGCCTCACCGCTTTGTAAATCTAACTTTATGATGTCGATATTGGTAGCTGCAGGCTTGCATCAACCTAAACAAATTAAAAAAACAAAAACTCTCAACAATTATTTAAATGTTGAACAAGCACGCGATGCAAATAAACTCATTTTATTAGTAGAAGATAACCTACTAAACCAGCAAGTTTTAACCGACCAACTGCATATACTTGGCTATGGCGTTGAAGTGGCAAATAACGGTGAAGAAGGTTTAGATATGTGGCGTCAAAACAATTACTCGCTCATATTAACCGACTTACATATGCCAAAAATGTCAGGTTACGATATGGTTGAAAAAATTCGTGATGAAGCCGAGTTGTTAGACTCTATAGACGCTCAGCCTTATATTATTGCGGTTACTGCCAATGCGCTCAAAGGTGAAAAAGAGCGTTGCCTGGCGGTAGGTATTAATGACTTTATTACTAAGCCTATAGAGCTTAATGCCTTAGAAGATACCTTAAAGCGTTGGTATGATAAGCATAATAAAGACCAAACTGTTGTCATTCATCAAAAGCCTGCCATGCCTATTAATATGGACGCAGTATCTACTTATGTAAACGGCGACGAAGCCAAACAATTACGCTTTTTCAAAATGTTTTTAGAGCAAAGCCAAAGCCTAATTAAAAGCATTAATTCCGGCGTTATGGTTAATGACAGAGACGAGATAAGCAGTGCTTGTCATCAGCTAAAGGCTATCTCTAAAACTATTGGTGCTGAGGCCGTTGCGCAATGTGCAGAAGAGTTTGAAGAGAAGTGTCGAAATGCAGAGCTTGATACTGATGAGCTAATAGCGCAAAGAGATACCCTTGAAATTGAATATTCTAAAGCTGCGCAGTTTTTAAAAGAGCAAGTGCGCTCAGCGAATACTGATGAAGAAACGCTATAAAATATAGCTATAAAAAAAGGGCTATATAGCCCTTTTTTTTATGCCTAAAAATTACTTTTCAGGAGGTCGATAACCTTCAATTTCTACGTCTTTGTCTTCAAACAAAAAGCCAACCATTTGCTCTTCTAAAAACGTACGGTGCTCTGGGTCCATCATATTTAAATGCTTTTCGTTAATTAGCATAGTTTGCTTATGCTGCCACTGGCCCCATGCTTCTTTAGAAATATTATTAAAAATTTTCTCGCCTAGTTCACCAGGGTATAACTGAAATCCAAGCCCTTCGGCTTCTTTTTGTAACTTTTGACAAAATACTGTACGTGCCATAATTGACTCTCTTAAGCGCTAAATGCTAATAGTTTAACCTATTGGGCTCATTTGTTTAACCAACTTTTTAGTCGGTGCGGCTAAACCCACCTCTATAGATTGATCGAGTGGGTACCACACAAGTTGTTTATCGTTTACTACATCCGGTACGTTATTAATATTAAGCACATGTGGATTTATTGTCAGCTCAAAATGCGAAAACACATGAGTAAAAGGCGTTAGCTCTTCCAGCTCAGTTTTTAAGCCTTGCTGATTTAAAAATAACACCATTTCGCTGTATTCGTTGAACTCAAAAAAGCCAAACAGACCGCCCCAAATACCGCTGCTTGGGCGCTTTTCCATTAAAACTTTCTCGTTATGTTGAATTATTAACTGATGACAACTCTTTTTAGGAACCGCTTTTTTAGGTTTAGGATGAGGAAACTCTTTAACCTTACCGGCATTAAACGCACCGCAATCGCTATTAAGTGGGCACGCTTGGCAGTCAAAGCGACTGCGAGAGCAAAGGCTGGCGCCCAAGTCCATCATGGCTTGGTTAAACTCAGTCACATTGTTTTTAGGGGTTAACTGGGTAGACAAATGCCAAAGTTGGTTTTCTACTTTTTTTACCCCATACCATCCTTCAACCATAAAATAACGGGCAAGCACTCGCTTAACATTACCATCTAAAATAGGGTGGTGCTGGCCAAGCGACAGCGATAATACCGCACCTGCGGTAGAGCGCCCTATTCCGGGTAAATCCATGACTTCTTCAAGTGTAGTTGGAAATTTACCTTGGTATTTATCTCGCACTATTTTGGCCGTTTTATGTAAGTTACGTGCCCGTGCGTAGTAACCTAAGCCAGTCCAATGATGCAGCACTAAATCTTCATCTGCATTTGCTAAAGCTATGATATCAGGGAAGCTTGCCATAAACTTTTCAAAGTACGGAATAACCGTAACAACTTGCGTTTGCTGTAACATTACTTCTGACACCCACACTTTATAAGGTGTTTTACCTAGTTGCCAAGGCAATGTTTTACGCCCATGAAGGTGATACCACTGAACCACTTGGTTAGCAAATTTGTCTGACTGCTGTTTATTTAAATCCAACATATACTACTTTTACTCATGCTCAATAGCGGCTCAGTCTATTGCAGTTAATAAAAAGATCAAGCTATGAAGGCGCTATAACACGCTAATACTTGTGATTAGCTGCGTGGTCAGGGATAATACGCAACCATTTTTAAACACATTGTTTTTGTCAGGCCAATAATATGAGTGAATCAAGTAACAACAACCTTGAGCAAGCTAAGCAAGAAGGTAAGTATATCCGCACAATTCGCAGTTTTGTAAAACGCGAAGGCCGCTTAACTAAAGGCCAAGCTGCCGCAATTGAAAAATGCTGGCCAACTATGGGGCTTGAGCACAAAAACGGCCTACTCGACTTAGCCCAAGTATTTGGCAATAACAATGATGTAGTATTAGAAATTGGTTTTGGTATGGGCAAGTCATTAGTTGAAATGGCAAAAAATGCACCGCACCTAAACTTTATTGGTATTGAAGTACATCGCCCAGGCGTTGGTGCATGTTTAATGGATGCAGATGAAGCCGGTGTTACTAATTTACGTGTATTTGAACACGATGCGGTAGAAGTACTCGCTGACTGCCTTGCTGATGAAAGCTTAACAACGCTGCAGTTATTCTTCCCTGATCCATGGCATAAAAAGCGTCATCATAAACGCCGTATAGTGCAAACAGAATTTGCTGAAAAACTGCGTAGCAAATTAAAAATTGGCGGTGTTTTTCATATGGCTACTGACTGGGAAAACTACGCCGAGCACATGCTAGAAGTTATGCAAGCAGCGCCTGGCTATAAAAATCAGTCATCTACCAACGACTACGTGCCTCGTCCTGATTCGCGCCCGCTAACTAAGTTTGAACAGCGCGGCCACCGTTTAGGTCACGGCGTATGGGACTTAATGTTTGAGCGCACAAAATAATTACACTAATTTACTAATCAATAATTTGTAAGGCAAAGCCATTTATGAGCGTATTAACCAACCCAAGTTTACTGTTACTTCGTAATAGCGAAGAACTAGTGGGAAAATCTATCTTGGTGGTCAACTTTGTTCAAGATGGCTTTTTAGCAGAGCTAAAGCAGCTAAATCCTCAAAGTGCCATCACCGCATTTAGTTATAACCATGCTAATGGTGAATTTGCTAAAAAAATAAATGGCATAAACGTGTGTGTTAACCATGAAATGGCCGCCAACGATTACGATTTAGTCATTCTTTACTACCCAAAATCAAAGCCTGAAGTATTAATGGCACTTGATAATATTCGCGCCGTTATTAACGAAAAAGCACAGCTACTTGTGGTAGGCGAAAATAAAAGTGGCGTTAAATCGATAGAAAAACAGCTCGCGGGCAAAGCGCAGTACAGTAATAAAATTGACTCTGCTAAGCATTGTATTTTGTTCTCATTTGAGCAACTAGAGAACAACCCAACCTTTGAGATTAGCCGCTACCATAAAACGTTTAGAGTAAATGTAGCAGGAGTAGAGTTTGATGCTATCAGTGTTCCAGGTGTATTTAACCACGGCGCTTTAGACGCTGGCACAAAAATGTTGCTAGAAAATGCCCCTACCACTAAACAAGGTAATGTACTGGATTTTGGCTGTGGCGCAGGCTTAATAGCCACTTTTTTAGGTATTAAAAACCCAGCACTGACTTTTACTTGCAGCGATGTGAGCGCACTTGCAACTTATGCTACTGAGCAAACATTAAAGCTTAATAATATTAAAGGCGGCACAATTTTAAGTGATGGCTTAAAAAGTATTAGCGGCAAGTTTGATTTAATAGTTAGTAACCCGCCTTTTCATACTGGCATAGCGACCGACTACACAATTGCTGAAGCATTTTTATCAAATGCTAAGCAGCACTTAACCAAGGTAGGAAAGCTAAGCATAGTGGCTAATAGCTTTTTAAAATACCCGCCAATTTTAGAGGCGCAGTTTGGTAGCTTCCACACTGTGTACAAAAATAACAAATTTGCCGTTTACAGTAGCTAACTAATTATACTTAGTTAGGCTAAGTGTAATTAATACTTAGCCTAACTTTCGAATAAATATCAGAATTAATTTCACTATTTCCCTTCACTTTCTATGGTTTTTGCTAAACTAAAGTTCTAAATATAAATATTCATGCTTAGGCGATGCAGCAATAATGCCAAAAAAAGTACATCAAAAAAGTATTCGAAAAGCGCTGATCAACACCATCATGCTTATCACTGCTATTTGTTTAACTTTATCGGTTTCAATTTCCACTTATATGAGTGTAAAAGAACAAAAG
The DNA here is from genome assembly GCF_028599215.1 of Pseudoalteromonas sp. Angola-30. Taxonomy (NCBI): domain Bacteria; kingdom Pseudomonadati; phylum Pseudomonadota; class Gammaproteobacteria; order Alteromonadales; family Pseudoalteromonadaceae; genus Pseudoalteromonas; species Pseudoalteromonas sp. Angola-30. The sequence goes on along the minus strand of NZ_JAQREI010000002.1, from coordinate 401,487 downwards.
GAACTGATCATAAACAAGCTCGTGATCCTTTCCGATATTGTTGCTTTTGATGCCGCAGGTTCATTGGTAAAAGACGACAGAAAAACAGAAGAAAAACGCCTAAAGTCGTTTGATAAAATCCCCCTTGTTAAAAACATTCATATTTACGCAATAGAAAAAACATCGAGTAAACCTGTATTTTTTATTAGCTTTAATGCTAAAAAAACCCCACCTGTTCCGCTGCGCGTAGACAGTATTAAAGAGCTTAATGAGCCAAGAGTGACCAACAACTACATTGAGCTAATAACACCTGTGCTTAATAACGAGCAGGTGGTGGGTTACGTTTACATGCGTGGTAGTTTAGAAAGCCTAGATGAATTTATAAAACAAAAAATTATTATAGATATTTTCCTTACCCTGTTTATTTTGTTTTTTGTGTACTTTATAGCGATAAAAACACAAAAAAGTATCGCTAACCCTATTGAACACTTAAGTGTATTGCTACAAGACGTATCAAAAAATCATAACTATGACGTACGCGCACCCAGCACCAGCGTAAAAGAGGTTACAGCCTTATCAAACAGCTTAAATATTATGCTTACTCGCACCCGTAAGCAAATAGAACGTCATGAAAAAGACAAACTAGAGATAAAACAACTCAACCAAAGCTTAGAAGAAAAGGTAAGCCAAAGAACAATAGCCCTGCGCGAAGCAAACCAAGAACTGCTTTCTACCCTTGAGCGAATGCACCAATACCAAGAACAAATAGTAGAAAACGAAAAAATGGCCTCTTTAGGGCAAATGGTAGCCGGCGTAGCCCATGAGGTTAACACCCCAATTGGCCTAGGTATTACTGGCTCAACCTTGCTGCGCGATAAACTTGCCGATATTCAGCTTAGTTTTGATAATAAGTCTCTTACTTCTAACCAATTAAAACGCTTTATTGACGAAGGTATCGAAAACCTTGATTTAATTTATAGAAACCTAAATCGTGCGGCCGACCTTATCTCTAACTTTAAAAAGGTAGCTGTAATTCAAGATGATGGGATTAAAACCCATGTAAACATCCATAGGTTAATATCTGATGTGTTAATGTCGATTCAATCAGAGTTAATAAAGTCAAAGCCTAACGTCGTGATCAATTGTCCGAGTGATTTAACCATTGAAAGTAAATCTGAGCCACTACAACAAATATTCCAACAGCTTATTTTAAACTCTGCCATTCATGGTTTTAGCAATAGCGAAAATAACGAAATTAAGTTTGATATAGAAATAACAGGCCCACAAATAAAAATAATCTACACAGATAACGGCCAAGGCGTTGATAAAAATGTCAAAAATAGGATATTTGACCCATTTGTAACCTCTAAGCGGGGCCAAGGGGCAAGTGGTTTAGGCATGCACTTAGTGTACAACTTAGTTACCCAAGCGCTAGGCGGGCATATACTGTATGACCTAGATGCAAAACCCGGCGTACGCTTTGTTATTACAATTCCATAAAAAGTGTTTAAAAAAAGAGTATTTATTTACGCTTTTTACTTGAATTACCATTTAATGACCTTATAGAGAGAGCATGTGATATTTCATGTTTAATTATTTAACTTGATCTAATAATTAAGCGATACAATTTCTGAACTTTATTGCTTTTGCAGTATCACATACATTGATGAAAGGTTATAAAATGATATAATTCCGTTTTGAATTTGCGCGATTATTTTTAGTACCTTTAAGCGATTGGTGGATGTATCAATTATTAAAGGAAATGGCTTCGTTTTCATAATTCAAAAAGCTGCATCCGTTATATATCATTAAACAGTAGTTTTTGCACAATGCCTTTTGGTTAGTTTGGAACACCCCTACTGTTTTATTTTTATCCAACTTGTTTTTTCTTGTTAACATTTGGGTATAATCCTATAATCTCTAGTAATCGAATTATTTAGTTAAGATTCGATTTTTTGTAAATAAAATATTCCAAAAAGGTTAATTAATAATGCAAACGCCAGTCATTCTAATCGTAGAGGATGAAGACGTAACTCGACTAAACCTCGTGAGTTTATTTGAAGCTGAAGGTTACAAAGTTATTGAAGCCATTGATGGCGATGATATGCATGACAAGCTTACAAATAATGATGACGTCAATCTTGTAGTTATGGACATCAACCTACCGGGTAAAAACGGGCTAATTTTAGCACGTGAATTACGCCAAAAACGTAAAGTCGGTTTAATCTTTTTAACCGGCCGTGATAACGATGTAGACCGTATTTTAGGTTTAGAAATTGGTGCTGATGATTACATCACTAAACCTTTTAACCCTCGTGAATTGACTATACGCGCTCGCAACTTAATTACCCGTACAGCGCTAGGCGGCGAAGAGTCAGTGCTAGAAACCAACGGTGTAATTACATTTAACGGTTGGGAACTTGACGAAAACAGCCGTTGTTTAACGTCACCAAATGGTGATGCTAAGCGTTTACCTAAAGGTGAATACAGAGCGCTGCGTTTAATGCTTGATTCTCCAGGGCGTATTTTTAGCCGTGAACAACTTATTAAGCATATGACTGGCCGTGAGCTTCGCGCTAATGACCGTACTGTAGATGTAACGATTCGTCGTATTCGTAAGCACTTCGAAAGTGATAATTCTACTTCTGAGCTAATCAGCACCATCCATGGTGAAGGTTACCGCTTTATTGGTAAAATCGACGCTTAATTAGAGTAAACCGCTTACTCTAATAATTGTAAAAACGAATGAAGGGCAATTTGTCCTTCATTTATTTTATCTGCCAATGTATCTAACCATTCTCTTAGTACTTCATCTGATTCGTCAAGCGCACCGTGTTCCATCTTTTTAGCATGTAACTGTACGTCGTTTAATCCTACAGAGCCCGCAGCACCTTTAAGCTTATGCGCCACCGATTTGTACTCTTCCCTGTCGTTTTCATTTAACGCGCTTTGCAGCTCTTGCTGATATTGCGGGTTTAGTTTTTCAAACAAACCACTGCTGCGCTTAAATACTTCAAGCCCCATAGAGTTTACAAAGTCTTCAATGGTTTCAACATCAAGCACACCTGCATTAATGCCCTCAAGCGCTTCTTTACTTACCGTTAGCAGCGGTTTGTCTGATTCACTTTGTTGAATATCAAACAAATCAGCCAGCATTTTATCAAGCTTTATTGTATTAATGGGTTTAGCAAGCGCCCCTTGCACCGAAATACCTTCTAAGTCTTCTTCGGCGCTACGTACATTCGCTGTAAGCGCAACGATAGGTAATTTATCAAAATGGCTATCGGCACGTATTTGTCTTGCCACCTCATCACCATTTATATCGGGCAGTTGCATATCTAGTAGTACTAAATCTAGCTCGTCTTCGGTTTCTACAAACGAGAGTGCATCTTCACCTGTTTCGGCCCAAATCACTTCATGGCCGCGCTGCTCTAACAGGTTAGTCGCAATTTCAGCATTTAATGGCACATCCTCTACAAGTAAAATATATAAACCTCTACCTGCATAGCTTTGTTCGGTAGGCGCTACACATAAGCTAAGCGGTATGTGTACTGTAAAGCAGCTGCCTTCACCTTCTGCACTGGTTACCGAAATAGTGCCTTTCATTGCACTGACCAACGCTTTGGTTACGGCTAAACCAATGCCTGAGCCAATCGCGTTTTTACCGCTTAAATCTGGGGCTTTGTAGTACATATCAAATATGCGCGAGAGTTGTTCCTCTGGGATCCCCTGCCCTGTGTCTGATATTTTAAGTTCAAGCCACGGTCCATCGTTACGCTCTTCTCGGCTACATGTGAGTTTTACCTCGCCATGCTGGGTAAACTTAACGGCATTATTAATTAAGTTCCATACCACTTGGCGTAAACGCGTTGGGTCTAGGAGTGCATAAACATCTAATGTGCCATTTCGCTCAATTGAAAATTCAAGCTCTTTTTGTTCAGCAATTAAGCCGGCAAAGTTCACTACATCGTTAATAAAGTCTGAAACGTTAATAGAGTCGGTTGCTATATCTAACTGCTCTCGGTCTATTTTATCTAAATCTATAATATCGTTAAAAATATTACCTAAGGTTTCAGCGCTCGAAAACACCGTATTACACCAACTGCGTTGCTGTTTATTAAGCTCTGTATCAAGCAGCATGCGGGTTAAGCCTACAATGCCATTTAATGGCGTGCGCAGCTCATGGCTAAGCGTTGCTATAAACTTACCTTTATCCTTATAGGCTGTTTCAAGCGCTTGTGCTGCTTCTTTACGGCTGGTTATATCACGCCCAAATGCAAGCAAACCTATGTAATCACCTTGATCGTTTATAAACGGTAATTTACGCAGCTCAAACCAACGGTTTTCACCATTAACCATATATTCAACATCAATTGTCAGCGCTTGATGCGTTTGCTCGACTTGTTTATCGGTTCTGAGTACTTCTGCTAAAAAGTAGCTTGGGAAAATCTGCTCCACTGTTTTACCAATTAGTTCAGCGCTGGTTTTGCCCATAACCTCTTCAAACATTTTATTACAGCCGGCAAACACGCCGTTGTTATCTCGGTAATAAAATAAATCGGGAGAAGAGTCGACAATAGAGCGAAGGAGCATGCCTTGCTGAGCTAGTTCTTGTTGTGTTTTTTTACGCTCTGCTATTTCGCGGCGAAGCTCTTCAATGGCGCGATGCTTGGCATGAAAAGCCATTTTTCGCTCATCTATTTCAATGTTGAGGCGGTTGATATTATCTTTTAATGTTTGGTTTAACAGCTTTTCTTGTTTTGTGGCGCTGTCTAAATAAGCGTATGAGGCATCTAATTGTCTAATCGAGTTGAGTAAAATACTGATCATAAAGGGAGATACAACCGCAGTAAAAAATACCACAGCTAAAATATCAACTAAATTAACCTCACCCAGTGCCACATAATAAAACATACTCGACAATATAAGCGACACGCCTAATAAAAGCGCGTAGCACATTGCCGCGGTTTTTAACTCGCCAAAGCGAGTTATTAAACTAGAAAGTACTCGAGCCCAAGGGCTCAAAGAAGAATCGGTCATAGGTCAGTGTATCTCGTTACTAGGCATAAATAAAAAGTGCCTATTAATAGTCAAACGCATTTTGCAGCAGATTTTAGCATTTTTCTATTAGCTATATTCATGTTGTGCGACAAAAACAGAAAATTTTCATGTTTACTTTTGCCTACTTGTTAAACTCATCATTTCAGCAATAAATTATTTAGTGTAAAATGCTGCGCTTTATTATGACCAATAACGAGTAGCGCACATGCAAACCAACATGCCCGATATAGCTGATACGGCTCCCGCCTTACAAACAGGTAAGTTAGACTGGGTTGGTATGGGCGAAATAGAACTGCCATTTATTTTTGAATCGAAAGATTTAGCACCCGTTACCGTTAACGCAAAAGCGCGTGCCTTTGTTAATTTGCATAAAGAAGACGCTAAAGGCATTCATATGTCGCGTTTATTTTTAGCGCTTGATTTACTCTCAACAGAGCAACAAGTTAACCCACAAACTTTAGCTCAAGCACTCGATACCTTTATCACCAGCCACGAAGGATTAAGTGACAAAGCCCAAATAGAGTTTAAATTTGAGTTACCGCTGCGTCGTAAATCGTTATTAAGCGGTAAAGCAGGTTGGAAAAGCTACCCAATTACCCTAACCAGCACTATTGAAAATAGCGTAATTAGCTACGAGCTAAGCGTTGATGTTACTTATTCATCAACCTGTCCATGCTCTGCAGCACTTGCTCGCCAACTTATTCAAAATGCTTTTAGCGAAAAGTTTAATCAAGAAACACTTAATCAAAAAGATGTTTTAGCATGGCTAGGTACAACGCAGGGTATTGTGGCAACGCCTCACTCACAGCGCTCAATTGCAAACGTTAAAGTAAAGCTAGACAACACAATTAGTGAATTTGACGTTGTAAATTTAATTGATACATTAGAAGCTGAACTAAAAACCCCCGTACAAGCGGCAGTAAAACGTGAAGATGAGCAAGAATTTGCCCGTCTTAACGGTCAAAATTTAATGTTTTGTGAAGATGCTGCACGTAAAATTAAAGCGGTTCTTGAAAACGATAACTTTAGTGATTACTGGCTGCAAATTAATCATTACGAATCACTCCATGCGCATGATGCAGTCGCGATTGCCGTTAAAGGAATTGAGGGCGGTTACAAAGCCTAACAGCCCTGCTGCATTAATAATAAATACATACGGTAATTAGCTATAACAACCAATTTTTAGGCACGTAAATTGCTTTACTTGAGCAGTGTCAATTTGTTGTTATGGAGTTACCGTATGGAATTCGCTTTATTATCAATTTTAGTATTAGTGGTTGGGGCCTCTGTGGTTGCGTCAAAATTTAGTGATGATGGCGGCAATCCCTATCCTTTTACCCGCAAACAAACTGTGTTTACACAGGTTGAGGGTGCATTTTTAAATCTTTTAGAGCGTGCGGTAGGCGATCAATACAAAATTGTGAGCCGCGTCAAACTCATCGATGTAATCGACTGCAAGCAAGGCCTCTCTGCTAAATCAAAACGTGCAGCTTTAGCTAAAGCTAAAAATAAGCAACTCGATTTTGTGCTGGTAGATAAAGAGAAAATGACGATAGTGGCTGCGGTCGATTTAGTTAACAACGCCAATAAAGATGGCCACAAAGCGCAGCGCGACTGGTTTGTAAACGGCGCTTTAGAATCTGCTGGCATTCCACATATTCGTATGAAAGTAAAATCAGGCTACCGCCCTTCTGAGGTGCGCGATGCAATTATGTTTAAATTAGGCAAACCTGCAGCGGTGCAATCGGCTCGTCCAACACGTAATCGTGTAAGTAAACCTGCGGTATTGTCACCTTCTCAGGCTAAAGCCCAAACCACTGCGTTAGCCGAAATTTAAAATAGAATTAAATACTCTCCTAAAAGTATTTAAAGCGAGCCGTAAAACAGCTCGCTTTTTTGTTTTTTATTGCTAACTTCACGTATAATCTACGTATTCAAACTCAGGAATCAAACACTATGAATGTTGGTATTATTGGCGCAATGGAGCCAGAAGTTAAAATTTTACGTGAAGCAATGCAAAACCCACAAGTGCTAACAAAAGCAGGGTTTACCTTTTACACAGGCGAATTAGCAGGTAATACAGTAACGCTTGTGCAATCGGGTATTGGTAAAGTGGCATCAACGATTGCAACCACGTTATTAATTGATAACTTTAATCCTGACTGTGTTATCAACACAGGTTCTGCCGGTGGCTTTGATCCCTCTTTAAGTGTTGGCGATGTTGTTATCTCTTCTGAAGTACGCCATCACGATGTAGATGTAACCGCTTTTGGCTACGAAATTGGCCAAGTTCCACAAATGCCAGCAGGCTTTGCCGCACACCCAAAACTAGTTGAAGCTGCCGAGCAAACCATTGCGCAAATTAGCGAAGTAAAAACCTTAGTAGGCTTAATTTGTACGGGTGATTCATTTATGTGTGACCCAGTGCGAATTGATAAAGCACGCAGCGACTTTCCTACAATGCTTGCAGTAGAAATGGAAGGCGCGTCTATTGCGCAAACATGTTTTGCGCTTAATACGCCATTTGTGGTTATTCGCTCTATGTCTGACATTGCCGGTAAAGAGTCGCCGCAATCGTTTGAAGAATACTTAGAGACTGCATCAATCAACTCATCAAAAATGGTTGTTGCACTATTGGAAAAGCTAACAAAAGTTACGCTGTAAATGCTAAGCAATATTGTTCAAAACCATTTGGACTTTATTGCCTTTTTTGTGGCGCTCATTGCTGAGCGCTTTTTCCCGTTAAGAAGCTGGTATCACCCTAATACAGTATTAACCGCTGTATTTAGTGCTATAGGTAAACGGGTTTATAAACCAAGTGAGCCTAAAAGTTACCTTTATTTAGCCTCCACTCTTGCCTGTGCGCTAGTTTTAAGCGTTATTCTTATTATTATTGTGTTACTGCTTGAATTTGCCTTTTATCCTGAGCTCCTCGCGGGCCTCATTTTATATTTGTGCCTAGAAAGCAAAGCGATTGAAAAAAAAGCCCTGCGTGTTGCAAAGTTAGTAAAACAAAACCAAAAATCTACCGCGCGTGAACTCGTAAAGCCACTGCTTGCCCGAGAGGTCAATAAGCTCTCAGCGCCAGGTATTATCAAAGCCTTAATTGAAAGCTTAATTTTACGAACTGCCCGTAATTACTTTACCGTTATATTTATATTTTTATTACTTGGGCCTATTGCCGCTTTAGCGTATCGGCTACTGACTTTAATGCAGCATGCTTGGCGCGCCGATATACCACCTAATAGTCACTTTTTAAAACCGCTTAAAATACTTTTGTTTATAATCGAATTTATTCCCGTACGCTTACTTGCATTAACCATTGCCGCAAGCAAAGCCAGTAAACAAAGTATGCATTACATAAAGCACTATGGCAGACACTTTTATCAAACAAATACAGGATGGATTTTAAGTGTGTGCTCCGCCTCTATTGGCGTACAGCTAGGCGGCCCTGCGGTTTATTTTGGTAAGCGTTTTAATAAAATGCGTATTGGAACCGAGCGACTCCCAAAAGCCGAAGACGTCCCTGTGATCATAAATAGATTAAATCAAGCGCGTGCATTTTGGCTGTTAGTCATTATCAGTATTGAGATATTAAAGCTGATTTAATGGTTTTTTAGCAGCCAAAATTCGCGCACAAAAAAACCAGCCTAAGCTGGTTTTTTAGTTTTAACTGCGCTTACGCTACAGTAATGTTGGCAAACTTACGCTTACCTACTTGGTAAATAGCGGTCGTGCCTTTTACTACTTCAAGTTTTGTATCAGTGATTTTATCTTCACCGTTAAGTTTTACTGCACCTTGCTTAATCATGCGCATTGCTTCAGAAGTACTGGCTACTAAATTAGCTTCTTTAAGTAAGTTAGCAATTAAAATACCTTCTTCTGCAATCGTAATTGTCAGCTCAGGGATTTCATCAGGTAGCGCTTTTTTCTGAAAACGTTTGATAAAGTCATCGTGTGCGGCTTGCGCAGCTTCTTCACTGTGAAAACGTGCAATTAACTCTTTCGCCAGCTCAATCTTAATATCACGCGGGTTAGTGCCCTGCTCTACGCGTTGTTTTTGCGCTGCAATTTCTTCGATTGATAAGCTACTTAGTAAGTCGTAGTAGCGCCACATAAGTACGTCGCTAATCGACATTACTTTACCAAACATATCGTTTGGCGCATCAGTAATACCAATGTAATTACCAAGCGACTTAGACATTTTTTGAACGCCGTCAGTGCCTTCAAGCAATGGCATCATTAATACTGTTTGAGGCTTTTGGCCTTCTACTTTTTGAAGCTCGCGGCCCATTAAAAGGTTAAAGCGCTGATCAGTACCACCAAGCTCTACGTCTGACTCAAGTGCAACCGAATCCCAACCTTGTACGAGTGGGTATAAAAATTCGTGAATTGCAATAGGTTGGCCGCTACCGTAACGCTTTTTAAAGTCGTCACGCTCTAGCATACGCGCTACAGTTTGATTAGCTGCAAGTTTGATCATACCTGCGGCACCCAGATTTTCCATCCACGAAGAGTTAAACGCAACGGTGGTTTTAGCTGGGTCTAAAATCTTAAAAACTTGCTCTTTATAAGTCTCAGCATTGGCAAGTACATCTTCACGGGTCAGTGGTTTACGTGTTACATTTTTGCCTGTTGGATCGCCAATCATGCCGGTAAAGTCACCAATTAAGAAAATAACCTCATGACCTAAATCTTGAAAGGTTTTCATTTTATTAATTAGTACAGTGTGACCTAAATGTAAGTCTGGCGCGGTAGGATCGAAACCGGCTTTAATTTTTAACTTTTTGCCCGACTTTAGTTTTTCAACTAATTCGTCTTCAATTAATATCTCTTCTGCACCGCGTTTTATCTCTGCTAGAGCGGTTTGTAAATCCACTGTGTATTACTCCAAAATTCTGCCAACGAAGGGGCAACTAGATGACTTGCTACATAAGGGTTTAAAACAGATTTAAACCAAAAGCACTTATGTTGCTAACATAACAAATTTCTACCTAATTAAAACAATTTTTTATGCGAATAATGCAACTAAACTCAATAAGCTTAGTCTCACTGTGTTAGGCAATTAGAAATGGTGTTTAAACGCCGATTTTAGCGCACTTTAGAATCAGTTTAAATCGATAAACTTAAACAACTATAAATTGTCATTTTACTAACATTTGCGGGGCTTTTAGCTTTATTTACTAGTATTCGTACCTTATTACGTATATCCTGCATTAATATATATTTTATTTTCACGACAGCAGAAAAGGCACGTTATGGTTCACGTGGTTAACACGCTTCCCAAAAAACACAAATTGCTTATTCTAGGTTTGGTTTCTGCTATTGTTGGCTTAGCCTTTCTTCCTTCAGAAAAAGCGACTGCATCCAAAGACAATAGTGCAAATGCACTAGAAATTGGTAAGCGTTACGAGTTACAAGTTAAAGTTGAAGACAACGAAAAATTAACTGAATTAAATTCGCCAGAAGCAGCAGAAAAGCTGCCAGAATACGACTTAGTCGATCATCAAGTTAAAAACGGCGATAATTTAGCAATTATCTTCAAGCGTGCTGGCTTTTCAGCGCAAACGCTTCACAAGCTAATTAACACCAATGCTGAAACACGCAAACTAACTAAAATTCACCCAGGTGAAATACTTAGTTTTGCAACAGCAGAAAACGGTGATTTAGCTCAGCTTCGTTATGTTATTTCAAAAACAGATACTTTGTTTGTTACCTTAAATGACGAAGGTAATTACGACACATCAATAGATAGCAAAGAAATAGAAACACTGAGCAAAACAGCCGGTGGCGAAATTTCTAGCAGCTTTTGGACCTCAGCAATTGCTGCAGGCTTAAGCGAGCGCCAAATAATGAACTTTGCTGATATATTTGGTTGGGATGTGGATTTTGCCAACGATATTCGTAAGGGCGATCAGTTTGGGCTAATTTACGAATCACATTATGTTGATGGCGAGTTTATTGGCACTGGTAAAATTATTGCGGCAGAATTTATAAACCAAGGCCAGCGTTATGCGGCTATTCGCCATACCGACGGCAGCTTTTATACGCCTGAAGGGCGCAGCATGAAAAAAGCATTTTTACGTGCGCCGGTAAACTTTAAATATATTAGCTCGAGCTTTAACCCACGTCGCTTACATCCGGTAACAGGGCAAGTAAGAGCGCACCGTGGTATTGATTACGCAGCACGTACAGGCACTCCGGTTGTAGCCTCGGGTAACGGTAAAGTAATTAAAGCAGGTTACAGTAAGTACAATGGTAACTACGTATTTATAAGCCATGGGACACAGTACGTAACTAAGTACTTACACCTTAACAAAAAGCTTGTTAAAACAGGCCAAAAGGTTAAACAAGGTGACAAAATTGGTACCGTGGGTTCTACCGGCCGTGTAACAGGCGCGCACCTACACTACGAATTTTTAGTAAATGGTGTACACCGTAATCCTAAAACCGTTAAGTTACCTAAGTCTGAGCCATTACCACGCTCTGAACTTGCTAAGTTTAAACCTATTGCCGAAAACTTTATTGCACAGCTTGAACGCAATCGCGAACTACAGCTAGCACTTAAGTAACGTATAAGTTATAGATACTAAAAAAGCCTTTGCAGGGTTAACCTGCAAAGGCTTTTTTGTGTTTTTTATTAATTAGTTCATTAATACATAAATTAGCTGTACGACTAAAGAAACCATAACCAGCGGCCAAATATATTTGCTGTATTTGGTTGCGCCATCCAACCCCATTTTACCTTGGTACTTTTCAAGCAAAGGTATCAGCACTGCAAGAGCGACAAACAAGCAAATTAAAATAACAAATATATTCATTCCTAAACCTTAATTATGGTAATTCATGGCCTTTGGCACTTACATATAATGCATACCAATGTTCGCGACTTAACGTAACATTTAGCGCACCGCATGACGCTGCAATACGCTCAACGTTCGTTGTGCCAATAATTGGCTGTATTAATGCAGGGTGGCGTAATAACCAAGCTAAAACAATTGCCTCAGGTGTTGTATCGTAAAGTGCAGCAAGCTTATTTACGAGTATGCTGGTATTTATGTCGGCTTGCGATGCATTTGTTAAATCGCCCCCTGTGTATAGCCCTTGGCATAAACTTCCCCAGCTTTGTATTTGAATATCAAAGTGGCGGCAATACTCTACACTGCCCGGTGTAAAGTTAAGATCTTTTCCATCTGCATTACCTGCATAAACGCCTTCATCAACAAATTGGTGTTTTTGTAAACTTGCTTCAATTTGGTTAGCAACAATTGGCATATCTAGGGCGTGTTGTAAAAAGTTCATTTGGTGCTGCTGCATGTTCGATACGGCAAAATTACGTACTTTGCCGCTTTCTTGAAGACAGCTAAATACTTGTGCAATTTCTTCTACTTCCATTAGCGGATCAGGGCGATGAAGCATAAGCACATCAAGATAATCGGTGTTTAAACGTTTAAGTGAACCTTCAACTGACTCTTCAATCCACTTGGCCGAAAAATCGTAACGCTTAGGGCCTTTATCATCTTCAAAACGTATACCGCATTTAGATTGAATATACATGTGCTCGCGCAGCTCTGGTCGCTCAGCTAGTGCTTGGCCAAATACCTGCTCGGCTTTGCCAAAGGTATAAATATCGGCGTGATCAAAAAAGTTAATGCCGCCAGCTATGGCTGCATCAATACACTCGTGAGTTTGCTTTAAGTGAGCCTTAGTAATGGCGTCTTTATTCCAACCGCCGCCTAGGCCCATACAGCCAAAAACGAGTCTACTAACATGAGGTAAATATTTTGCCAAAGGGGTGTGAAGCATGATGACTATCCTTATTAGTGTGCATAGCCCTCACTGTAAACAAAAACACGTCTGCAAACAAACTTTAATACGTGCAGTTTTATAGGCATAAAAAAAGCGCAGTAAACTGCGCTAATCGGTTGGATTAAATCCTAAATACTAGCCAACAAGCGCCAGTAATATACCTGCGGCTACGGCACTTCCTAGCACCCCAGCTACGTTTGGCCCCATAGCATGCATAAGTAAAAAGTTATGTGGGTTATTCTCAAGCCCAACTTTATTAACTACACGCGCCGCCATCGGTACTGCCGATACACCCGCAGCACCAATTAAAGGGTTAATAGGTGTTTTAGAAAGCTTGTTAAGGCCTTTTGCCATAAACACACCCGACGCTGTACCAATAGCAAATGCCAACGCACCGAGCACCAAAATACCAATAGTTTCTACAGTTAAAAACTGATCGGCCGCTAGTTTAGAGCCCACTGCCAAACCTAAAAATATCGTGGTTATATTAATAATTTCGTTTTGGGCACTGTTACTAAGCCTATCCACAACACCAGACTCACGCATTAAATTACCTAAACAGAACATACCTACTAAGGGAATAGCCGCTGGTAAAAACATAGCGGTTAAGCTCAGTACCATTAAAGGAAATACTATTTTCTCTTTTTTAGATACTTTGCGCAGCTCTGGCATTTTAATAGCACGCTCATCAGGTGTAGTTAATGCGCGCATAATTGGCGGCTGAATAATTGGCACTAACGCCATGTAAGAATAAGCAGCCACCGCAATGGCACCTAGTAAATCAGGGGCAAGCTTAGATGCTAAGAATATGGCTGTAGGGCCATCGGCACCGCCAATAATGGCAATGGCTGAGGCATCTTGTAAGCTAAATTCAAAGCCAGGTACATAGTTTAATAAAATTGCCCCAAACAAGGTGGCAAAAATACCAAACTGCGCGGCTGCACCCAGTAACAACATACGCGGGTTGGCAATAAGCGCACTAAAATCAGTCAGCGCCCCTACTCCCATAAAAATTAATAAAGGGAAGATCCCCGTATCAATACCTACGTAATACACGTAATAAAGCAAACCACCTGGGTCAGAAAGCCCAGCAACCGGAATATTAGTCAGTATTGCGCCAAAGCCAATCGGCAGCAGTAATAGGGGTTCAAAGTTTTTAGCAATGGCTAAAAACAACAACAAACACCCTACCGCAATCATTATTAAGCCAGGAAACGTAAAGTTAGCAATGCCGGTAGCATGCCAAAGGTTTAAAAGACCTTCCATTAAAGCTACTCCTACGCCATCGCTATAATTGCATCGCCCGTTGTCACAGCATCACCTTCAGACACTAAGACCTCAGCCACAGTACCTGAGTGCATTGCACGAACCTCGGTTTCCATTTTCATCGCTTCCATAATAACAACCACATCGCCTTCGTTTACGGCTTGGCCTGCTTTTACTTTTACTTTAAAAATATTACCCGCCAGTGGCGCATTCAGTGTTTCACCTGATGCAACCGATGCTGATTGTGGTAAGTGCTCTGAATCTTTTAGCGTTACCTCTTTAAGCTCGCCACCTTGCGCAACCACTACATCGTAAACTTTACCGTCAACTTTAACGCTGTATTGCTCAGCGCTAACACCTTTGTTATTTGCAGGTTTTGCTGCTGGCTTAGCGTTTGCATCATCAGCACTTGGCACTGCTTCAAAGGCATCTGGGTTGTTACGGTTTTTAATAAATTTAAGGCCAACTTGTGGGAATAATGCATAGGTAAGCACATCATCTATTTGCTCATCAGCAAGTGTTAAACCTTGTTCTTGCGCTTCTTTTTGCAGCTCTGCTTCAAGCGTTGCAAGCTCTGGGGCTATATTATCTGCAGGGCGACACGTAATAACCTCGCTGCCATCAAGCACTCGCTCTTGCAGCTCTTTGTTCATAGGTGCAGGTGTTAAACCATACTCACCTTTTAAAACACCGGCGGTTTCTTTGGTAATTGTTTTATAACGCTCACCCGTAAGCACATTTAGTACTGCTTGTGTGCCTACAATTTGCGATGTTGGAGTAACTAGCGGAATAAAACCTAAATCTTCACGCACGCGTGGGATCTCAAGTAATACTTCATTTAGCTTATCTGCTGCGCCTTGCTCTTTCAGTTGGTTTTCCATGTTGGTTAACATGCCACCAGGTACTTGCGCGAGTAAAATACGGCCATCAACACCTTTAAGGCTCCCCTCAAAGGCAGCGTACTTTTTACGTACATCTCTAAAGTAAGCCGCTATTTCTTCTAGCTGGTTTAAATCTAATTCGGTATCGCGGGGCGTTCCTTCAACAATCGCCACAATGGTTTCTGTAGCTGAATGACCGTAAGTCATACTCATTGAAGAAATAGCGGTATCAAGCATATCAATGCCTGCATCAATGGCTTTTTGATATGTAGCAGTACTTAAACCTGTGGTTGCATGGCACTGCATAGCAATAGGGATAGAAACGGTTTCTTTTAGCCCTTTAATAAGTTGCTCTGCATCGTATGGTTTTAATAAGCCTGCCATATCTTTAATACAAATAGAGTGACAACCTAAATCCTCTAGCTGTTTTGCAAGGGTTAACCACATATCAAGGGTATGCACTGGGCTTACAGTATAAGAAATAGTACCTTGCGCGTGGGCACCTACTTTTACAGCCGCTTTAATTGCCGTTTCTAAGTTACGCACATCATTCATGGCGTCAAAAATACGAAATACATCTACACCATTTTTGTGGGCACGCTCTACAAACTTTTCTACCACGTCATCGGCATAGTGGCGGTAACCCAATAAATTTTGCCCGCGCAATAGCATTTGCTGTTTAGTATTAGGCATTGCTTTTTTAAGGGCACGAATACGCTCCCACGGGTCTTCACCTAAATAACGAATACACGAGTCAAACGTAGCGCCGCCCCACGACTCAATAGACCAATAACCGGCATCATCAAGTTTGTTAGCAATAGGGAGCATGTCATCTAAGCGCATACGGGTTGCAAGTAAAGACTGATGAGCATCGCGTAAAACAAGTTCTGTTAATTTTAATTTAGCCATGTGTGCCTCTTATTTATTATTTGATTTGTACTGAGCAATGGCAGCACTAATAGCAGCGATGTGCTCGTTTGGCACACCTTGAGATTTTAAAGATGGTGATTTAACCGGTATTGCAACTTCAGCCTCGTCAAAACGAGCAACCAAGTTAGACATGAGTGACACAGCACCAATCAATATTGAAAGAAATACAAACACGCCCACCATGCCCGTAAGCATCAAGCTACCTGCGGTTGTGAGTACAGCTCCTATATCCATTTTTCTCCCCCTGCACTATATAGCGATATAAAAAACCGCTTTATTTAAATAATTATTCACCGAATGATAACAAAACTTTTAACTTTGTCCACCACCTGTCAATTGGTAAAACCAATTAAAATTAAACTAACATACAGCCACAATAGTTAACATAGCTAATACAGGGTTAAATTAGCTCAGATATAGATGATAAAAATAACCGTTATAGGCAAAGGTTATATGGTTAAACCCAAAAAAACTTAAAAACTATAAAAAATAGTAAGTTAAACGGCAGGTAAAAAATCAGTTTGGGCTAAAATGTAAATTGGTCTTACCAAGACTGGTAAAGCAGCGCGAAAAAAATATTTATTTTTTTACTCTCTTTACAATAGTGTGAATAAGTTACATCGTTAAACGTAAAACTTACCAATCCTAAATTTACAATCTTCGCTCAAAAAACCATAACACACTGAAAAATAATAAAATTAAACTCTGGCACGCAACTGGCATTATTACTTTCGAACGAATTTGATAACCAAGGAGAAAACAATGTTACGCTGGACAATTACATTTTTAGTTATTGCTTTAATCGCTGCAGTGTTAGGTTTTGGTGGTATCGCAGGTGCCGCAGCTGGTATAGCAAAAATTATATTCTTTATCTTTTTAGTACTTTTAGTGATTTCTTTAGTTTCAGGTGCGCTGCGCGGTAAATCGCCCAGGTAGCTACTAACATACTTAAAACACTAAACAATCAACATATACAAGGAATTACATTATGAACTCAACAACTTTAAAAGCAGCACTAATCGCCGTATTTGCAGGTTTCTTTATGATGGGCTGTGAAGACAACCACGCAGAAGAAGCAGGTGAGCGTATTGATGAAGCAGTAACTGACGTGCAAAACTCTGTAGAAGATGCATGTGAAAATGTAAAAGAAGGCGTTAACGCAGAAGAAACTAACTGTTAATCTGTTTGGTAACGTAAAAAACGGCTTTCAATAAGCCGTTTTTTTGTGCGCTAATAAAAAGGGGCTTCTAACTCTTATAATGCATAGCCTACATTAACGGGTGTGATTTTTACGCTAGCTTGTTAAAATAGCGAAAACTATTACTTATTAGCAATTATGGCACTGACCACCACTTACACACTCGATAAACCCTACTACTACGAATGCTTTGACGAGTCCCACTCTTATAGTAAAGCAGCTAAGCCAAAGTATTTTTTGCTGGCATTACTGGTGTGCTTAGGTTTAATTAGTATTTACGCTATGGACGATCATTACCTAGGTACATTTTTAATAATGTTGGGTGTATTAGAATGCGTTGCCTTTTATTACCGTAGGCCTTGGTGGGTTACGCGCCAAATGTTTAGTCGTGCTTCGGGCTCAACGGTTACTCTTTCATTTACCGATGACGCTATTAGCACCGAGAACCACTATAAAAGCCATACATTTAAGTGGGCAGAAATGACCCATATTATTAAAACTAACCACGGCTACTTAGTACACCATAATAAAGGTATGCAATATATTTCTAGCAGTGTATTAACCGATGAAATGCGCGATTTTATAAACAAAAAAGCCACTCAGTGAGTGGCTTTTGGTATAGCTAAGTGCATTACTCAGCTAAGTATACGAGTTGATTAAGCATTGCCCGGATTAGGGTTAGACTTTTCAGCTTGTATACGCATGTAAATCTCTTCACGATGCACTGAAACGTCTTTAGGTGCGTTAACACCAATTCGAACTTGATTTCCTTTAACACCTAATACAGTAACAGTTACTTCGTCACCAATCATTAGGGTTTCACCTACTCTACGAGTTAGTATTAGCATTCTCTTGCTCCCATGTTCCAATAAATTATAAGATTCCGCTTGACCATTTTAATGAAAAATTGATTGAAAAGTAAGTAAAAACTCCCAAACTATCCATTTTCTGTTAAAAATTCTGAGTGTAACGCTCTTACTGCTAGTTCTAAATACTTCTCGTCAATTAAAACCGATACCTTGATTTCAGACGTCGATACTAAAACTATGTGTATGCCTTCTTGCGCCAATGCATCAAAAAATTGATGCGCTACACCACTGTGAGACTTCATTCCTATGCCAACAGCCGACACTTTTGCAACTGTTGTATCACTAGAAATGCTATCAGCCTGCAGATTTACCTGTTGTTGAGTTAGTAAATCGTGTGCTTGCAAATAGTCATTTGAATGCACAGTAAAAGCATAGTCTATTTTTTCAAAGTTATGATTAACTTGACTAATCATATCTATTTCGATGCCATTTTCTGCAAAAAGTTTCAAAATTTTTGTAAGAGAATGAACACAGTATGGTACGCCATGTACCTTTATCAAGCATTCGTCACGATTAAACGCAATCCCCGACACAACCTTAGTTGGCATATCGCTCTCCTCAAAACTTATTAGCGTTCCTTCATCGGGCTCAAAACTCGAAAGCACCCTTAGCGGCATTTTATGATTACCAGCCGACTCAACAGCACGAATATGCAATACTTTTGCGCCTAAGCTTGCCAGCTCTAGCATTTCGGCAAACGTTACATGGCGCATTCGCTGTGCGTTTGGTTCTACACGAGGATCAGTAGTGTATACGCCATCAACGTCGGTATAAATCTGACATTCATCGGCTTTTATTGCCGCGGCTATTTCTACCGCAGAGGTATCGGTGCCGCCGCGTCCAAGGGTTGTAATATTGCCCTCTACATCGCGCCCCTGAAAACCGGCAATAATCGCAACCCGATTATGCTCAAGCTCATGCTTTAAACGCGTCGCAGCAACCTCTTCAATACGGGCTTTACCAAACATGTTATCGGTTTGAATATTAACCTGATCGGCTAGTAGGCTTACAGCCGAATGGCCACGTTTTATAATAGCCATAGCAAGGAGCGAAACAGAAACCTGTTCTCCAGTGCTAATAAGTACGTCTAATTCTCGGCTACTCGGGCGAGTATCTATTTGCTTGGCGAGGTTAATTAAGCGGTTGGTTTCTCCCGACATGGCCGAAAGAACCACAACCACTTGATGACCTTGCTGCTTAGTTTTAACAACAAGGTCGGCGACCGCTTCTATTCGCTCAATAGAGCCAACCGAAGTGCCGCCAAACTTTTGGACAATAAGTGCCACGTAAGCTTAAACTTTCCCGCTTACCCAGGCTGTCACGCTTTCAAGCGCGGCATTTAGGTTTTCAGGCTGTGAACCACCAGCTTGTGCCATATCAGGACGACCGCCCCCTTTACCGCCTACTTGGCCTGCCATGTGGTTTACAAGCTCACCGGCTTTAACTTTACCGGTTAAATCTTTCGTTACACCGGCAATTAGGCTTACTTTTTCGCCGCTGGCAACACCCAGTGCAATAACACCTGAGCCAATCTTGTTTTTAAGGTCGTCAACCATACCTCGAAGCGCTTTAGATTCAGTTCCTTCAACGTTTGCCACTAGTAGCTTAACGCCATTAATTTCAACAATCGAATCAAGTAAAGACGCACCCGCTGCACTGGCTAGCTTATCGTTAAGCTGTGCAATTTGCTTTTCAAGGCCTTTAGACTTTTCAAGAAGCGCAGTTACTTTTTCAAGTACCGATGCGCTATCACCTTTTACCAGCGCCGCTACATCGTTTAGCTGTTTTTCTTGCTCGCTTACATACGCCACTGCATCTGCGCCTGTTACTGCTTCAATACGGCGTACGCCTGCAGCAATACCGCTTTCAGATACAATTTTAAATAAGCCAATATCACCCGCGCGCTCTACGTGCGTACCGCCACACAGTTCAATTGAGTAATCGCCAATGGTTACTACGCGCACTTCATCGTCGTACTTTTCGCCAAACAGCGCCATTGCCCCTTTTGCTTTAGCGTCATCAATCGCCATAAGCTCAGTGTTAAGGGCAAAGTTACGACGAATTTCATCGTTAACTACACGCTCAATTTCACGTAGCTCGTCTTTAGTAACCGCTTCAAAGTGCGAGAAGTCAAAACGTAAACGCTCAGGCTCAACCAGCGAGCCTTTTTGGCTTACGTGTTCACCTAATAGTTGGCGCAGTGCTTCGTGTAAAATATGCGTAGCTGTGTGATTTTTCTTAATACGTTCACGACGGGCATCATCAATAGTTGCATCTACTTTATCGTTAACCGCAATGCGCCCTTGTACGCTACCGTGGTGCGCAAACGCATTACCCAGCTTAGTAGTGTTAGTCACAGTAAACTCGCCACCTGCAACAGTAATGGTACCGGTATCACCTGTTTGGCCACCAGATTCAGCATAAAATGGCGTATGGTTAAGTACAACAATGCCTTGTTGGCCGTCTTCTAAAATAGAAACCGACTCACCATTTGCAAACACTTCTACTACTGTAGCGCTATGATGTGTGCTGTCGTAGCCTTTAAACTCAGTGTGTTTTTCTGACTTTAATTGCTCGTTGTAATCGGCACCAAATTTACCAGCTTGCTGCGCTGTTTTACGCTGTACAGCCATGCACTCTTCAAAGCCTGCATGGTCTATTGTCATTTGGCGCTCACGGGCTACATCGGCCGTTAAATCAGCGGGGAAACCATAGGTGTCGTATAATTTAAATACTAAATCACCAGGAATAACATCGCCTTGAAGCTCGCTTAGGCTTTCTTCTAAAATAGCTAAGCCACGCTCAAGGGTTTTACCAAATTGTTCTTCTTCAATGCGCAGTACTTTTTCGATAATTTCTTGCTGCTTTGCAAGCTCTGGGTAGGCTTGGCCCATTTGTTCAATAAGCGCTGCAACCAGTTTATAGAAAAACGCACCTTGTGCACCAAGCTTGTTACCATGGCGTACTGCACGACGAATAATACGACGCAATACATAACCACGGCCTTCGTTCGATGGCATAACACCATCAGAAATTAAAAACGCACACGAACGAATATGATCCGCCACAACGCGTAGCGACTTATCGTTTAAATCTTGTGCGTTAGTTACACTTGCCGCAGCTGCAATTAAGCCTTGGAACAAGTCGATTTCGTAGTTTGAATGCACGCCTTGTAAAATAGCAGCAATACGCTCAAGGCCCATACCTGTATCAACAGATTGTTTAGGCAGCGGCTCCATAGTACCGTCGCTTTGACGGTTGTACTGCATAAATACAAGGTTCCAAATTTCGATAAAGCGGTCGCCATCTTCTTCAGGCGAGCCCGGAGGACCACCCCAAATGTGCTCACCGTGATCGTAAAATATTTCAGAACACGGACCACACGGGCCAGTATCGCCCATTGACCAAAAGTTATCTGAGGTAGCAATACGAATAATACGATCTTCGCTTAGGCCAATATCATTGTGCCAAAAGCCAAATGCATCTTCATCGTCGTGGTAAATAGTAACAAGTAGTTTTTCTTGTGGTAATTTAACAACCTCAGTTAAAAACTCCCACGCAAACTTAATAGCGTCTTGTTTAAAGTAATCACCAAAGCTAAAGTTACCTAGCATTTCAAAAAATGTATGGTGACGCGCTGTGTAACCTACGTTTTCTAAATCGTTATGTTTACCACCAGCACGCACACAACGCTGTGCACTTGTAGCACGCGTGTAAGGGCGAGTTTCGGCGCCTAAAAACACATCCTTAAAAGGAACCATGCCGGCATTGTTAAATAACAACGTGGCATCGTTACCCGGAATAAGTGAAGCCGATTGGACAATTTGGTGCTGTTTGCTGGCAAAAAAGTCTAAAAACTGTTGCCTAAGTTGTGCCGTAGTCATGTGCTGCATGTGAAAATCTCACCTGTATTTACTGTGCTTGCATTGCAAAATCAATTTGTTCGTAGCTAAATCCTCGGTACATTAAGTAGCGCACGCGCTTAGCTTTATCTTTGTACTCGAGGTTGGCCGGTGTAGTTGAATACTTTTTGTTGTACGCTTCCTGCGCAAGCTCAAACCAGTCTATTTCAAGCTCTTCAACCACTCTTTCAAGTAGTGAACGGTCAATCCCTTTGCCTATGGCTTCGCTTTGAATGCGCTTTAAACCATGGCCTTTAAAAATGTGTTTTCTGACAAACCCTTCGCAATAGCGTTGCTCGTTAATAAAATTGTGCTCTTCGCACCAATTAAGCAGGGTTTCTATAAACTCGTCGCTGGCTTCTTTTTGCTGAAGCTTAAAGGTTAACTCACGGCGCGAATACTCTTGGCGCCCAAGTAACCACAGTACATAGTTTTTAAGCTTTTGTTTTAACTTATCATCCATTAAGCGTCAAAGCGCCCGCTTTGTTCACTGCTAAGTGGTTTAACATTGCTATCGTCACTTGGCGGTACAACTGGCATAAAAATAGCCTGATAAGATACAAAGAAACTAATGTAGCAAATTGGCATTAAAATCAACAGCGGTAAGAACGATAAGAACATAGAAAGCGCCATAAATAACACACAAATAATGCCAAAAACACTCAATGCGAACAGGTTATGATAAAAAACCAATAGCGAATTTTTAAGCGCCGTTAAAATGCGTTTTTCTTTACTAAAATAAATAAGCGGTACCGCGTAAGCAAACGCCATTAAATACACCGCCATTGCCACTAAAAATAGCACCACACTGGCGCCCGAAATACTATTTAAGGTTTGCTCAAGCGCAATGTTAGGATCAAGCCCCTCTTGGCTCATAATAGCTACTGCATCAGCAAATAGGCCATTAGCTAATAAGGCCATTAAAATACCCGCCCCCATTTGGTAAAGCGCTAAACGTAGTAGTCCTAAACGGTTACCTTTTGCGCTAAAGGGTTTGAGTATGTCGGCGAGCATAATTTTACCGCCCTGCTGCTTGCTAAGCACCGCCTGATAAAAGCCGGCGGTTAAAAAAGGCGTAGCAAGTGCCGCAACAACTTGCAGCAAAGGTAAAAATAACGACAGTATGCCCACTACGCCTATTAATAAGTGCATAACTACAAAGGTAAATGGCTGGGTTTTAAAAATATGCCAACCGGCTTTAAACCACTTTAGCCCGGCATCGGCTTTAAAAATTCGTAATTCGTTAGACATACTGGCTCTTAAATTAAACAAAACACGCCAAGTATAACTTGGCGTGAGGGGGGATTAACAGACACTACATGATTAAATAGTTAAGGTTTTTTAATTTTTTTAATATCTAACATATGTGCGCCGTGTTTTATTTTGGTTTCTAGGTAAGCTTTGTTACCTGTAAGGCCTGCTTTAATATGCGCGTGGGTACCAATAACGGTGTCTACTTCAATGCCGGCATCTTTTAATGCATTAAGCTTTTTAGGGTTATTGGTCATTAATTTAACGTGGCTTAAATTAAGTGCGTTGAGCATTAATACCGCGTCCGAAAAATCACGCAAGTCGTCAGCAAAGCCTAAGTGGTTATTAGCCTCGTAAGTGTTCATCCCTTGAGATTGCAGCACGTAAGCATCAATTTTATTATATAAACCAATACCTCGGCCCTCTTGGCGTAAATACAATAACACCCCGCCTTGCTCGTGCATCATTTCAATACACTCATTTAACTGCTCGCCACAATCGCAGCGCGATGAATGAAACACATCACCGGTTAAACACTCAGAGTGCATGCGAATAAGCGGCACATTTTGATTTACATCAGCATTGTTAAATACAAACGCAACGTGTTCTTGGCCGTCTTTTAAGCCACTAAAAGACACTATTTCTGCGGGAATATCACTATTTTTGCCAACATTAAGCTGGGCTCTTGCTCTTACTTGCGCCACGACAAATCCAAATAATTAAATAACTACGACACCATAAGGTGATAATATCACAAATGTTTAAAGTTAGATCGTAGTACACTAGGTTTATGGCAAATATATGGCGATTACACAGGCTATTTTCAATCTTAATATGCAATAAACTCCCACTACCTAGGGCTATTTCCCCAAAACAATGACAAACTTGTACGCATTTGCTATTTTAATTTTATTACTTTTACCACGCTGCTTATACATTAAGTTAATACACCGCACCTATAAAAAGCTAAAACGGTGTTACCTAGTTATCTCAGCAGGCACTATTAGTACAGTTTAATGACGAAAGTTAGTTACAGCTTAGTGCGCATGAGTATTAGGTAATTAGTTAGTTTTATAAGCAAACGCCCACACAAAGAGTAATGAAAACCATTATCACTTGTGGTATTTTGTTTCTAGATTGAACACTAATAGGGATTATTATGAAAGCACAACACCTCGCCTTAGTTATCGGATTAACCTTTACGGCTTTTGCAAGCCAGACAAATGCAAGCCAAGTAAGCGATGATAAAGCCGCCTTTTCTGATGCATACCAAAGTTATTTAACGGCTGTTAAAAAAGACGAAAACATAGAGCAAGCAGCTAAACATGCTTATATTACAGGCCTTGCGCTTTATGGTGATAAAAGTGATAACACCGCAAGCCTTGCTATTAATTACGCCAAAGCAATTACAGCGCCGCGCTCTATCAACGACAAAAAAAATGTATCTGAGCAACGCTTCGAACTTTACTCGCAAGCCTATACAATACTGGCAAATAACCACGGTAAAAATGCAATAGAAACAATCGATGCCCTAATAGGCAAGGCTGAAAACACCAGCTCGGCCTATCAAGCCGATAACGATTACGACCGTATAATTGAAATAGCTAATACACAAAACAACCCTAAATTTGTTGCCGACATGCAGTTTGAAGCAGCCTCGCTGCTTGCCAAAAAATTTGCTCATAAAAAATACCATAAAGCTAAAACGCTGCTTAACCAAGCCGATGACTACTACCGTAATAACCTAGACGACAATACCGTAGAGCGCATTAAAGCCGACTTTTTAATGGCGTCGTTTGCTCAAGGTAAGAAAAAATACAATGAAGCCATTGAACGACTAAACCATATTGTATCGGTATTTGATAACAACTTAAGCTTTGATCACAGCGCTGAGCTTACTGCGCACTCAAAGCTTGTTAACCTTTACGAAAAAATAGGCCAAAGCGAACAAGCCACTAAGCATTGTTTAGCAATTGCTAAAATGGTGCCGTGGAAAAAAACACAAGAGCAAACACCTATATACCGCAAAAACCCTGAGTACCCACAAAACAAAGCGCGCCAAATGCGAGACGGTATTGTCGTTGTTGAATTTGACGTAGATACCGCAGGGTTTGTTAAAAACCCAGAGGTAGTTAGCTCACAAGGGGGGAAAGAGTTTGAAAGGTCGGCACTTACAGCACTTAAAAAGTGGCGTTATGCACCAAAATTTGAAAACGGCCAACCCGTTGTTGCAAGTACGCAAGTACAGCTCGACTTTAAAATAGCCAGATAACACGCAAGGTATTATAGCGTCTTTTTTGTTCAGGTAGTTTTATTCAAAGCTTTGCGAGTATTTTATCGCTTGCGGCTTCAATTAAATCGAGCACATTTTCAAAGCCATCATCGCCGCCGTAGTATGGGTCGGGTATGGCGCTTTGGCTTTGCTCGCCGTATTCTAAAAACAATGCCAGCTTGTAATGTAAATGGGTGGGGCATTGCGCTTTTAAGTCAGCTAAGTTTTGTGTGTCGGCCGCTAAAATTAAATCAAACTCAGTAAAATCGCTGCTGCGCACTGGGCGCGAAAATATACCTTTAAAGCTATAACCGCGTTTTTCGCCTGCAGCCATTGAGCGGCTATCTGGCGTTTTACCTTCGTGGTAGCCAATAGTCCCTGCCGAGTCTACCTTAACCTCAACACCTAATTTTTTAGCACGCGCTTTTAACACTGCCTCTGCTGTGGGCGAGCGGCAAATATTACCTAAACATACTATCAGTACTTTTTTCATTAAGGCTCCTTTAGCTAATTTAACCACCTAGGCTTTAAAACTGTTTTAATATAGCCTCGTTATAGTCATCGGCATTTAAAGTCAGGTTATACTTGGCCGCCACACTATCAAGCTCCGCTTGTTTTATAGCTAACTCGTCCATAGTAATGGTGTTATCGTCAAGCTGCCATAAAAGCCGTGAGCCCGCATAACTATAATGAATCGCTAACAGTGCATCGGCATTACCCTCGCGCCCTGCCGCTTTTAGCTTTGGCATTTTGCGGGTTATTTTATTAAGCGCTTGTTTAAGCTCCCACACATATACCACTTCGGTCATAAAACTATGGGTACGGTATTTATTTAACAGCCAGCCAATGGCCAAACTTGTTATAACAACACCGGTTAAATTCCAATGAAAGTGACTCCCGCTTTCATCAGGAAACAACGCAATTAACGTTTGCGATATAGCCAAGCTGCCAACAGCTAAACCCGCCGCACACCCTACAATTACCCTATTTAAATGTTTGCGGTAACGTGCTTTATCTATTTGTATGAGTTGCATAACAGCCTAAAAAATTAATAAGTAAAAATATAGCGAACGCTATTGTAACTAAACCCCGCAATTTTTATAAAATTATTTAACCCCTTTTTGATTTGCCCCCCGTTATAGCTTTTAAACAACCCAACTAAGTTTACTCGGAGCGGCTTATGCACACACTTGAAGTACCTAATAATTCAGCATTTATTAAAACATCAACCGCCGTTATTGGCGGCGCAGTAATGACCTTTGCCGCCTTTGCATTTATGCAATACTTAATTAGTGGCGAGCAGCGCGCACCTATAAAACTCGGCGAGGATATTATTGTAGAGATTTTTCAGGCACCAGAGGATTCACAAGTAAGGCATATACAAAAAATACAGCCACCACCGCCTGTGCCAAAAACACCGCCTAAAGCGCCACCAATCGATACCTCAAACGACCCTGTAATAGCGATTAACGAATTAACACCAATCACTATTGATGATTTTGGAGATGATATAAATAGCACGATTAACCGCCCAACAGGCGATGCAACCCCCATAGTGCGCATAAATCCAAAATACCCAACATCTGCTGCGCGCAATGGCATAGAAGGCTGGGTACAACTGAGCTTTAGCATTTCGCCCACCGGCGAAGTAATAAACCCAGTGGTAATAAACGCCGAGCCCAAACGTACCTTTGACCGCGAAGCAATAAGAGCCATAAAACGCTGGAAATATCGCCCCAAAGTAATAGAAGGTGTGGCACAATTACAAACAGATCAAACCGTACAGCTCGATTTTAAATTAGATAACTCTATTTAACGGACTAAACGCCTATGCTACTCAGTATTAAGTCATGGTTATTTGAAACGCCAAGTAAGGATTGCATGGCAAGTTACGCAAAAAGTGGCGACAACCGCTACTTAGAGCAGCTTATTGCCTTATACAGTAACGATTTATATCACTACCTAGTGACGCAATCTAATACGCATTTAGCATACGACGTAAGCCAACAAACCTGGCTAAAAGTAATCGAAAAACGCCACCTTTACCAAGCGCAAACCACGCCAAAAGCGTGGTTATTTAAACTCGCGCGCAACACATTAGTAGACGAATACCGCAAACAGCAGCGCTTTGTAGAGCTTGACGAAAACACCCACCTACCCGCGCAGCAAAATGAGCAAGGTAATAACAATAGTATTAGCAATATAAATTACCAAGCGTTCGATAGCGCACTCAAGCAACTGAGCTTTGTACAGCGCGAAGCCATTACCTTACAACAAGAAGGCTTTAGCCTTGCCGACATAGAGCTTATAACGCAAAGCAACCATGAGAGCGTAAAAACAAGGCTGCGCTATGCCAAGCAAAACCTTAAACGTTTATTAGGAGCAAACAATGAACAAGCCTGATGAGCAGTTTGACCAACAGCTTACTCAACATTACAAAGAGCGAAAAGCACGCACTACACTCAGCGCTTCCCAACAAAAAGCGTTACTTAATAATGCCAGCCATAAAAAGCCCTCAAGGCTTAGTTTTACGCTACAGTTAACCAGCCTTGCCTGCGCACTGGGCGTATTCGCATTTATTGTATTTGATAACAGCAGTGGCATTAACTACGCACCTAAAACGGTGCTTAACACTATCGATATTCACGACTACTCAATTATTAAAACCCACGAAATAACCCCATCGGGCAGTTACACAAGCGCCATTACCGAGCAAAAACACGCACTCGATACTCAGCACGCTAATAGCTTGCGCTTACACCAACAACGCCACATAGAATACGGCACGCTCGTAAAGGTTGATAACGACTGGTACATAGCCAGCTGTAATGACGAGGTACTAGTGCAAATTAAGCAGTCACTGCTCAGTGATTTAAAGGGTAAACATGCGGTAGAAAGTGATCTTAATACGGGCGATATGCTCGCTATGGCGCATAACGGTAAAGGGCAGATTGTAGCGCTTAAACATGCGGGAGTTGGGGTTAGGCAGTGTGGGGCTTAGGTGGTTTAGCTCAGTTAATGTTGGTGGTAATTTAGATATTTATTACCACCGAGAACACAGAGGCGCTTCGCGCTGCACAGAGGTAGTTAACTATCGCCCATATAATCTAATGGTGAGGAAAGCTCTATAAAATCACGATATTGCTCTTTAGTAATTTTGTTATATGCATCTTTTACATAAATATATCTAATCAAAGACTTAGCCACTTCATATTGAGTAGAATCATTGCATTCCCGTAATTCTTTTTCAGCTTGCTCTAATTCAGTTAACTTCCTCCCCTGTGTGTTTCCAAATCCTGCAAAAACAAGTGATGTTTCAACTACAAAAATTTGGCAGAAAAAATACTCTATGTAATGCTTTAATTTAATTACTTTCTTCGTATCTTTGTAGCGGTTAATTATACAGTTCGGCTCCTTACTATATAATTTTGAATCAATAAAAAATATAACATCCCTTTCTAAATCTACGGGTAGTATTTCTTCTGATAAATAATCAGATAACTTTATATTTTGTGTATCGCTTTTCTGAGTTAGTTTTGTTCTCTTAAACCTTCCACTTATTATTTCTTCATATAAAGAATAATCTTTTTCATAGATACAAAACAAAACCGTGAGCACAAGTACATCAATTTTTTTACCACTTGGTAAATTCACAATAATAGCTGTAATACGCTCAGTAATTTGAATAGCTGTTCTTGCTGATACCTCAAAGGCATCTAATACAACTGAAATATTAGCTAAAGCAGTTTCGGGGTTTTCTGTGCGGGGGAGTAGCTCGATACTTTTGCTTTTTAAGTACGTAGTTTCAAATTTAGTTGTATCGCTGTGTACTAATAAAAAGTCTTTTAAAACAGGACGCTTTAAACTGTAACGACTATTAAAAAAACGGCCTAAATAAACCTTTGCATCAAACCCTTCACCATAAATTGATTTAATTGTATGTTGAAGCTGATCGGTATCCGTAGCCACGACAAATACGATACCTTTTACATCAAAAATATGTTTAATCGTCTCTAGCATTTCTACTGCATAACTTGGGCGACAACGGTCTAATTCATCAATAAAAATAAATATAGGTAACGACTTATCTTTTTGCTTTTCAAACTTACAGACCCAATCATCTAACTTAGATTTTATTACTTCAATACTTTTGTTTTTAGCTTCATGATCTTTAATTAAGTTTTGCGCAAGCGCCTTTACAGCAGGCGAAAAGTCGCTGCCAGTTAACTTGTTAGAATTTTGCTTTTGATCATCTTCAATTTCTTCATCAGAGAATAGTAATGTGTGTAACTCATCTAAATCTATGCCTGATATTTTTTTAGTTAGGCCTTGTGCAATAGCAGGTGCAACGGCCTTAAACATAGAAACTGCACTCTTAGGAATAGTTATATTAAACTTAGCCTGACGTTGAAGCTGCTTGATGATACCTGCAATTACAGTTAAAAATGGGTCGTCTGAATAGTCTTGCTGCCATGCATCAATATATACAACAGGAAAATCTACTATTAATTCTCGTGACCAACGCTTAAGAAAATAGGTTTTACCTGCCCCCCATTCAGCATTGAGATTTAATACATAGTTTTTCTTTTGCTCATCATCAGGCCTACTTTCGTCATAACCTTCTTGAGCCAATAGCCTTGATAAGAAAGTGGCGTAGCGAGCTCTATCTAATTTATCTGCAGGAAAATATTCCTCTAATGGTGGCTTAGTTGCTTCACTCCAATTAAATTCTTTCATTTAATTCCCTTTAAATAGTCTTTTTTACATAGTGCAATATAAAACGCTCTATCGCTGAGTTCTCCGAGCTAACGCCCGACGCGCCAGCGCTGTACGCCTACAACAAACACTACATATAATTAGCTTTGGGTTTGCTCATTGCATCGGTGATACGTTGGGTTTCGTGTCACTCAACCCAACCTACTTCGCTAATATCTTATAAATCAGCGTTAATGACTACTGCTTTAAAAGTCGTTGTTCTGGATTGTGTAAGTATTTTAAGCCGATGGTCACTATACGTGTATGTACCATTGTTATAACGCGTAGTTGAACATTACCAATAACCACAATTGAGCCTTTACTGATTTCTCCTGAGAGCTTTTGGTTGATCACTTCTTCCAAGCTTATACCCTCTGGCGCGTCTATTTTCATGTGATATGAGTAAAATATATCGCCTACTAGCGTAACCCCTTTCACTTTAAGTTCGTTGCGCGCTAAGTGACTGTCTTGGTGGTTTGTTTTATCGGTTGCTGTAAAAACTAAATCAACAAAAGGTCTGTTAGCGGGTTTTAAAACAACAAATAAATGATCGTTTGGTTTTAGTTTAGTTGAGCCGCGTGGCGGTATGATTGAAGGCCCTCGTGTGATCATGGCTACAACTACACTTTCTGGTAGTGCAGCATGTGACAAACTGCGCCCAGAAACGCGAGAAACCTCACTTAACGTATACTCTACAATTTCTATATCAATATCGTTTAGGGCGGTAATTTCGAGCGTTGCAGCTGCTAAATCGGGTGGCGGCTCTATTAAACTTAACTTTTTAGCCATCCAAGGCATAGTTGAGCCTTGCAACGTGGCCGAGATTAACACCACGAAAAAAACCACATTAAAAATAAGCTCGGCCCCTGAAAGGCCAAACAACAGTGGGAATATAGCTAAAATAATCGGCACTGAGCCTCTTAGCCCCACCCAAGATACAAATAATGTTTCACGATTATTAAAGCCAAATAATTTTAAAATTGGCGCTACCGCTAGTGGGCGAGCAACAAAAATAAGTGCCAGTGCAATTAACAACCCTTCTAGCCATACATCAACCAACGACGAGGGATTAATTAAAAGCCCTAACACAACAAACATGGTTATTTGCCCAAGCCACGCTAAACCATCGTGAAAAAGAAAAATGCCGCGTTTATATACAAATTTACTGTTACCTAAAATAACGCCGGTTATAAATACAGCTAAAAAGCCACTGCCGCCAAGCGTTGCAGAAAGGCCAAAAGAAAGCAGCCCAAATGCGGTTACCATTACTAAATACAAACCTGATGCATTTAATTTTATTCGATTAATAAACCACACCGACACCTTACCAATTAAAAACCCACAAACGGCGCCTACACCCATTTGCTGGGCAAATAACTGCAGTAAACCCAGCCCTATTGGCATATTGTTCACTAGCATTTCGAGCAAACCAACCGTTAAAAAAATAGCCATTGGGTCGTTCGAGGCACTTTCTATTTCAAGGGTTGATTTAAGCTTTTTATTTAAGTGAATACCGGCGCTACGTAAAAGTGCAAATACGGCAGCGGCATCTGTAGAGCCCACAATAGCGCCCAGCAAAACGCCTTGTAATACGGGTAAGTCTAAAATATAAGTGGCGACAAGGCCGGTAATTACAGCCGTTAAAAGCACCCCGACCGTTGCTAAAGCCGAAGCAGGTTTCCACACTTGTTTAATTGAACTGGTTGGCGTTTGTAGCCCACCATCAAATAGAATAATAGCCAGTGCTAACGTGCCCAGAGCATGCGCAGCCTCTGCGTTATCGAATGATATACCGGCAATACCGTCTTCACCTGCAAGCATGCCCACCAGTAAAAATAGCACCAGCACGGGTAAGCCAACGCGCGCAGATAGCTTGCTCGAGATAACCCCTAGTAAAATTAAAATGGCACTAACAAGAATGATATTATCTATTACAAACATAGTGTGGGTTTACAGCCTTGTATAAGTTAAAAAGTAAGAATTTATAGCTATTAAAAAGCTTAAAGCTCATGCCATACAATAACCTAAAAAATATAAATACGGGTACTTAACTGCATATTTAAAACAAAAAAACCTGCGATTAAGCAGGCTTTCGTATATTTAGTAGAGTCCTCTCATAAAATATTTAAAACTGTCTTTTCAGCCTTAACTCTATGAGAATCCGTTTTCAATATCCCTAAAAGTCCATTGTCCATTTGGATCAGCTATATCGATTAACTCACACGCTTTTTTATTCCAAGCCGCTAAACACGTAATGTAGTTAGTTAATTGATGATAGGCTCTATCCGGCGCATCAGGACGTATTCTTGACATAGTGAAACCTGAATAAGTAGCGCCACTACCTACCCAACTAACAATAGAGGATACGGCTCCACCTCCAGGAACAACAAAACCAACTGTAGTTGTGACCAGTCCTAATATAGTAGCTGTTCTTTCTACTGCGTTACCTGTTTTCATAATATCACTGCTTATTACAGGGTGTAATAAAGCTAACAAATTAACTGCTTGTGGTTGATTAGAAGCAACGGCAACATCATTGGATGTTTTGGAAGTATTAGTTGGTGCGGCTCTCCCACCACGCATTGCAGGTAGTAGGCTATTAAAAGATTTTTGGCTATTATTACTTGTGGAAAAAGTTACTGACTGTGTACTCAAGCCTCCGGCTTTAACTCTTTTTTCATCTCGTGGCGTTACAGTTGATTTATAAGTGCGCTGTAACCTCCTATAAACAGCTGCACTGCATTGAGTCATTTGTATAGCTAATGCTGCTTGCTCTTTGAAGTCTCGACCGATTGCTCGCTCTGATAACTGAGTTAGCTGATTTTTCTTTTTAAGAGCTTGCTGACCAATCATAATATCCATAAAAATGTCCTTATTTATTATTTAATTGGTGAAATCATATCATTTAAAGTTACGTAGAGAAATCCTGACTAGTTACTATTACAATGATTTAAGGTACATAAAAAGCTGCTTCAGAGTATTCGATTTATGCTTCTTTAACAGAGGAATATCTTAAGTATGAACCATGACTATATGTAAAACATAAGCCCTTTACTAAATTTACTTAGTGAATTATTTGAGGCTTAATATTACTAAAATCACTGTGGATTGTAATCTCTACATTATCAGGTTTTATAGCAACATCGCTTAAACCCGTATTAGTGAAATACTCTTCGAAGCCCTGCTGATATTCAGGAAGAACCTGCTTATATGCAGTAATAAATAAACTCAGCTTTTTAGCTATAGTTGGATACTTAGCTGCAAGGTCTCGTAGTTTTTCAGGTTCAGAAAAAGCAAATTCGGCGAAAATATTAAAGTCGTTCTCAATATTAGTTTTACCGTAGGTAGATAAAAATCCATTTTCATAATCAGGCCCTATACTTCTATCTTGCGTTAAAGCCTCATAATTCGAGGAAGCAGGACTCCAACTTTCAGGCAACAGACCTTGCCATGCAAGATTAACAAAAGGGGAGCGTAAATAAATTAAAGAACTAAGCTCGTGATGAACTCCCCGTAACGAATTTTCATAATTGAAGTTAGTACCGTTCTTATCTGAGATATTTGATAATATTATAGAGTTTCTTGAATATGTTCCCCCCGCTTCAGCCCCCTCCATGAGCATAGGTCCTGAAATATAAATAGCATTAATAAATTTGGAAACAAAGCCTTCAGGGTAAACCTCCAGCGCGGTTTCAATGCCATCAAGTGACTCTGAAGAATCCTCCAAAGAAGTGCTTTGCATTTCAAGTGTAGGCGGCTTGCCTTCAATTCCTAAAAATTGTTCAGGGAAAAATAAACGAGTATCGCCAGCTCGGATATCTAATTGGTATGTTTTACCTAAGCGCTTAGCTTGTTCTGATGCACTTTCTAAGTAAGTACATCCACTGAGAAAAAATAAAAAAACAATTGAAAATATTCTCACTAAATAAACCTCTTTTAATGGGCGTGTCTAAGTGTTGCGACTGGGACTATAGAAGTGCTAAACCTAACAACTGCGGGTAATACAGCGGGAATAACTACTGCTCTAGCAGAACCCCATAATACAACTCCCCTCGCTGTCATCCCTGCAGCTGCAGCAAAACTAGCGGGATCATCAGCGACTCCTGCACCTAATGTGACGTAATCTTCTACTAAAGTACCAATAACAATTAATGTAGCTCCAGCAAATAGTCCTATAGCTAAGGGCTTATCCCATACACTACTGTCAGGGTTATGTTCTCTAGCACTTTTACCATCTGAGCCCGTAAATGTTACTTCTAAAACAAACGACACTTTTTCAGCTATATAGTTAAATTGATTAATTTTTCCTTTTAATTGAGGGAGCTGCACTTCATATTTTAATTTTGGTATTGGTGAATTTGATGTGACTTCAATTCCCAGTGATGTAGTTGGGCTGTTTGGAGTAGTACTCTTAGAGACAATATTAGTTCCAAGCGTTAACTTTTTAGTTTTTTCGTCGAAAGCTAATTTTGTTTCACTAATTAATGCTCCAAAAGCTTTATTAGCTTGAGATGTTACCGTCGCCTCTAATTTTTTATCGTTAACTACGTAATTAACAGGATATTTATCTACACTAGATAAAACAATATTACCTGTCATTTTAATTTCCACTATAGCATTAGGGAGTACAATTGGAGGTTGTCTTATATCATCTAACTTATAGCTTAATGAAATTGGCGAAGTGATTTTAGGGAGTTGTTTTTGTGAAGACTCATTAACTGTATTAAATGCTCTGGCATTTTGCTTAATTTTAATTTGAGAAATATCTAAAGAAGGTATGAGTATTTTTTGCCCTGGATAAATTAGGTCGGGATTAGTTATAGGCTTATTAGTAATAGCCACAACTTCTTTTCGGTTATTAAACTTCCATAACCTAGGCCATTCCATTGGAGACCCTAAGTGTTTAGAAGATATATCCCATAATGTATCACCTTTTTTTACAATGTATTCCTTTACCATTTTTATTCCTAATATATTTAAATTCCATTATGGGCATAAATATACGAGGACAAACCCACCATGTCAATTTAGCTTAACTCTATTGGATGATATTCATCTATAATATTAATAAACTGATATTCATCTATAATTTCAGTTTAATTAAGCATTGTATAATATTAAAAAGCCTGCAATTAAGCAGGCTTTTGAGTGTTTGGAATTGTCGTATTCTAAAATGCGTTTATAACACAATTATGCTTGTTACTAAGTACGCTATAAACGTCAGTGCGCCGCCAAATAACGCATACGGTAGCTGCGTTTTAACGTGGGTGAGTAAGTCACACCCCGAGGCGAGTGCCGATACGGCGCTGGTGTCGGATATAGGCGAGCAGTGATCGCCAAATATACCGCCGCCTAAAATAGCGCCTACCACCAGTGAAGGTGGCAAACCGAGTGCTTGAATAAGCGGTACACCAATAGGAATAAGTATGGCAAATGTGCCCCACGATGTACCTGTAGTAAACGACATAACCGCCCCGGTTAAAAACAGCACTGGTACAATTAAGTAAATAGGTAGGTAATCGCCCACTAGCGATGCAACAAATACGCCCGTGCCTAGCTCTTTTAAGCTTGCGCCCAGTGTAAGTGAAAGCAATACAATGCTCACCAGCGGTAATAACTCGCCCATGCCTTTAAAGCCGGTGTCGACTAATTGATGGTGAGTAAATTGGCGCGAGCTAATCATTAAAACATATGCAACCACAATGGCTAATACCGTTGCGTATAAAACCGATTTAGAGCCGCTGCCTTCTGCAAGTACGCCGTTGCCGGTGTAAAACATAAAGCCTACCATGCTCACAATTAGGGTAAGTAATGGCACGAGCATGTAACGCGCTTTGGAGCCTTTTACCTCTTCTTTTAGATCGGTTTTTTGCAGCTCTAGCTTTTGCTCGGCTTCTTTCATTGGGCCGTGTACTTTATCAAACGCGATAGTGTAAAACACAATGACTAGCGTGATAATGGCGTAAAAGTTGTACCCTACGCTGCCCCATAAAATAGAAACCGCCGATTCGCTTAGTTCGTAATTGCCAAGTAAACCCAGTACAAATGCGCCCCAACCGTTAAGTAATATTAAAATACACACCGGTGCACTGGTACTATCAATAATATAAGCAAGGCGGGCTCGGCTCATTTTAAACTTGTCGAACAAGCCGCGCGATACAATACCTGAGGTTAATACGCTGAGGTTTGACTCTATAAATACCGCGATGCCGGTAAACATGGTTAAAAAGCCAACTTGGCGCTTACTTTTTGCAATGCCTTTATTCATAAGCATATTAACGGTGGCTGCTACGCCGCCAGATTCGCGTATGTAGGCAAGCAAGGCACCAATCATAATACTAAATATTAAAATGCGAGTGTTACCCGGCGAGCTGGCTACCGATATTATGCGCTCAATGGTATTTAAAAATGTAGCAAATAAGGTATTACCCTCGCCTTGTATAGCGAGTAAAAATTCTGACGAAGCAACGGCCACCAAAAGTGCCATTATTACTTCTTTTCGCCAAAATACGATAGCGATAGCAATGAGCGGCGGTAATATAGAATACCAAGACATAAATTAACCTTTATTTATAGCGAAGTGCGTTCGCTTTATTCACGTTGAAACGCTTATTTTACAGGCCGTTTTAAAAATGTGGCCTGAATTTGTAAACCGCTTAGCTTAATGGATTGGCTTAGTTAAGTCACCTGCAAATAAATCACTTAAGGCACTGCACTTAGGCCATTTTAGCCTAAACGATAATTTATTGATTTAGTAGTGCTTCGTAAATAAGCGATACCACCGAGCCATATTGCGCGGTCTCGTATTGTT
Source organism: Pseudoalteromonas sp. Angola-30 (assembly GCF_028599215.1). Taxonomy (NCBI): domain Bacteria; kingdom Pseudomonadati; phylum Pseudomonadota; class Gammaproteobacteria; order Alteromonadales; family Pseudoalteromonadaceae; genus Pseudoalteromonas; species Pseudoalteromonas sp. Angola-30. The sequence continues at coordinate 364,503 of NZ_JAQREI010000002.1, read as the reverse complement.
TGCCCAAAAACTGGTAATGTTTTTGCCCGCCTTTTATTTTTGTGTGCCGCGCATTGGTTAATAAAATAATGGCTAAATCGTAGGTTGGATCAATAACCGTCACTGTGCCCGTCCAGCCAGTGTGCCCATACGCTTGTGCACTTGCATAAGGGCCAAAATGCCAACGCCTGGCTTGGTTGTTACCTGCAAGCCTAAAGCCTAGGCCATAGGTTTCGTTGTTTAATTGTGGCGTTACAAACTGCGCTAAGGTTGATGCGCTAAATAACTGGGTATTGCCAAAACCACCTTGGTTTAATAGTACTTGGCAAAGCACAGCTAAATCGGGTGCGTTACTAAATAAGCCGGCATGCCCTGCTACGCCATCAAACGAATAAAATGCTCGCTCGTCGTGCACTTCGCCTTGCAAAACATTAGTACGAATATTATCAAAGGTAATACGGCCATCACGGGTATTGCCGCTAAGCTCGGTTGCTGCAAATTCAGCGCGTTTAAAGCCCTTTTTAAGTGGGTTAAATACCGTATTGGTCAGTTTAAGTGGGGCGTAAATGTGTTGCTCTAAGTAGTCATCAAGTGGTTGCCCGGTTATACGCTCAACTAGTACGCCTAAAATCATGTAATCAATATCGGAGTAAACGGCTTGTGCGGGGTATTTATTGCTCAGCGGTACTTGCGTAAGTAACAACTGCTTTGTGGTTTGGCTATTTTGCGAAAAATACGCATCGCCAGTTTTAGCACCTTTACGATGAAAATCAAACACAGGTGGGTAACCCGCTGTATGCGTGAGTAAATCTTTAACTGTGCGCAGCTCGCGGCCATCACCTTTGTATTCGGGTAAGTAACTTTGTACGGGCTTGTTTATATTTAAAAGCCCTTCACTTACAAGTTTCATAAGGGCAAAATTAGTGGCAAATATTTTGGTGTTAGAGGCTAAATCAAACAGAGTGTGTGTTTGCATTGGCTCTGGGCGTAGTAGCATTAAATCACTTTGCTGGTACTGTTTGGCATCGCCATAGGCACTAAGCTTTATGAGTTCGCCACTTTTAATAACGGCTAATACCGCCCCAGGAAAACCAGCTTGTATGTCTTTTTCAATAAGGGCATCGACCTGGCTAAAGTCTATATTACTTTGCGCAGCGGTATTTAAAGTCGGAAACTCAAAGCGCAAGGTAAGGCTTGCGCCTTTAGGTTTAATATTTTCAACCTTAAACGTATTTACCCCGTTGTGGGTGCGCCTTGCTAGCGAATACTCATATAAAGTATTGGCGGCTAATTGGTTGGTAATATTAAGCTTTTGGTTATTTATAAAAATATCGGCACTAATAGCGTTATTATTTTGAATTAATAACTGCCCTCGCCCTTTATACGCTTTAAAAGTGCCACGGTTATTTACGTACTCACGGCTACTTGGGTTAGCCTCAGGAAAAGTGACAATAACTTGGGCTTTTGGAAGCGTTACTAATTTGCTTTGCTTAAGCTCACTTGCTGTAAACTCATTTGGCTTATTTGCCGAACTGCACGCTACAAGAGTAACACTAACAAGCGCCAGTAAAGCCTTTTTAAAACAGATGCTTAATTTTTTGTTTATTACTAAAGCCATTTGCACCCCTTACTTGTACAGCAAATACGGCGCTCGTTGCTTTTTAAATGCTGCAAGCCCTTGCTGCCAACTTTGTTTTATTTGCCGCTCTGATTGCCCTGCTTCAATAGCTAACCGTAGTTTGTTGGTACCAGCCAATTTATCCATAAAATCAGCGCGTTCAAAAAAGGTAATATTGTTTTTAGATAATTTATTATAAGCCGTAATTAAATAACTTAAATCAAGCCCGCGCGTGTTTGCTGTGCTTAGATCGAGCCCTTTTACAGGGGTATTTTTAAATTTAGGGTTTGCTGCCGCCCCTTTTATCGAGCGCGGTGTAAAACTAAAACCCCCAAGCGCAACGGGCGAGTAGCCAATTACTTGAAACGCAAAGTCGGTGCCTCTGCCAATACTTACAGGGGTTGCTTCAAAAAAGCACAGCGACGGATACAGCGCAATTGATTGATCGTTAGGTAAATTAGGGCTGGGTTTTACAGGTAAATTGTAGGATGTTAAGCGCGTGTAATGATCAACTTGGATCACAGTAAGCTTTAAATCAGCCGCTTTATTGATCCAGCTTTCGCCTTTGATCATTTTTGCAAGCTCGCCTACCGTCATGCCGTGCAGCACGGGTATTGGGTGCATGCCTACAAACGATTTAAATTGGCGCTCAAGTATTGGCCCATCAACGTAGGTAATATTGGGGTTTGGCCTATCAAGCACAATAAATTCTATGCCCTGCTCGGCTGCGGCCTCCATCATGTAATGCATAGAGCTTATGTAGGTATAAAAGCGCACGCCTACATCTTGAATATCAAAAATAATAACATCTACTTCGCTCAGAGCCTCAGCGCTTGGCTTTTTGTTTTTGCCATAAATAGAAATAAGCGGGATACCGGTTTTACTATCAACCGCATTTTCAACATGGGCTCCAGCGTCGTGATCGCCTCTAAAACCATGCTCAGGTGCAAAAATTTTGGTTATGGTTATATTTTTAGTGAGTAAAGCATCAACCAAATGAGTATTTTCAACAAGCGATGTTTGATTTACCACAAGGCCAACACGTTTATTTTGTAGCTGTGGCAAATAATGTTTGTATTGAGCAGCGCCAACAATTGGCGTTGTTTGAGCTGTGTGAGCGTGCGCGCCCACATTAAAAATAGTGATAAATAGTAAAACAAAGGTGATGAATACAGCTTTAAACATACAGCAAGTTCCTTTTAAGCAAGGTGTTTAAAATACCACAGCTTAAGTTAAAGAGCAGTGAATGGTTTTGAGCTGTACATAAGTAACTAGAAGCTGCGCTTCTAACGTGAGCAAGCTCTACGTCTACGCTGAAATTTTTAGCTGGGGTGTTTGTTTGACTTAACTGATAGCTGATAGCTGAAAGCTTTCTCAAATTTCAGACACAAAAAAACCGACTTTTGTCGGCTTCTTTTCTATTAACTTAAGTAGTAATAGAAAGTGGTGGGCGCAGGAGGATTCGAACCTCCGACCGCCTGGTTCGTAGCCAGGTACTCTATCCAGCTGAGCTATGCGCCCACTTTCATTTTTTCTTATTTATACTCTAAGTGGAGTTTCTGAAACAATAAATATAAGTACACACCGTAAAATATGCGCTTAACTTATATGCTATTTCAGACACAAAAAAACCGACTTTTGTCGGCTTATTTATGAAAGTGGTGGGCGCAGGAGGATTCGAACCTCCGACCGCCTGGTTCGTAGCCAGGTACTCTATCCAGCTGAGCTATGCGCCCACTTTCATTAGTTACTTGTTTATACTCTAAGGAGAGTGTGTAAAAGTGATGAGCGTAGGACGTAACTTCTAAGAGTGAACCTCCGACCGCTTGGCTTTAGCCAACACTTTCTACTTTTTTATACTCTAAGCAGAGTGTTGTAAAAGTGGTGGGCGCAGGAGGATTCGAACCTCCGACCGCCTGGTTCGTAGCCAGGTACTCTATCCAGCTGAGCTATGCGCCCACTTTTACTGTTTGCTTATTTATACTCTAAGCAGAGTGTGTAAAAAGTGCTGGAAGCAGGACGTATCTTGTAAGAATGAACCTCCGACCGATTTGGTTTTAAACCAAACACTTTAACTTATTTATACTCTAAGCAGAGTGTGTAAAGAGTGGTGGGCGCAGGAGGATTCGAACCTCCGACCGCCTGGTTCGTAGCCAGGTACTCTATCCAGCTGAGCTATGCGCCCAATCTTTACTTTACAAGACTGCCATTAAAAGAAATGGTGGAGAAGGAGGGATTCGAACCCTCGATAGAGCTACAAACTCTATACTCCCTTAGCAGGGGAGCTCCTTCGGCCACTCGGACACCTCTCCGTCTTGTGGGGCGTATAATAAAGATTTCAGAAAATATGTCAAACACTTTTATGCCAAAAATGACTATCTGGTTACAGAACGCACATAAGTCAGCTTTAATTGTATAATTGGTTTGAAAAGTAAACGATTTAAATGTTTTTGTCTTGTGGGTTAACGCCCATTAAAGGCACTAAATCATCTTTGAGCTGCGCTAAATATTGCTCTTGGTAACCTAATTGCTGAAACTCAGCAATACAGGCTCGGTAATAAGCTTGTCGCTTTTGCTCTGTGGTGTCAGTTTCTGGCGATTCTTCAACTCGGTTGTCTTTCATATTATATTCTAAGTCCATTTGAGAATTCATATTTAGAGTGCTATTTTAACCCAGCTCAAAATTTTGGCGTATTTTAGCTAAGTTTTTTACATAAATACAACATAATGTTTAAAAAACAGTCATAAAATTACGTTATAGCACTGTTATTAAGGTTATTTAAAACAAGGCTACATTAAATAACCCAATCTGAATTAACTATTAATAAGCACTAATAACTAGCTTTAAAATTTAGCTTAGTACTAATTAATTAAAAAGCGAACAATCTTATCCTCTCTTTCGTCTGTTTTTATAAAGCAATTTACTCTCCAACTTTTTCTGCATTGGCGCTTATTTTTGTACTCACACAAAAACGCCGCTAAAATTTAGCGGCGTTTATCACATTTATTTTGTTTAAGCTTAGTCAGCTTGTGGGCGCATATGCGGGAACAAAATAACATCTTTAATGGTTGGTGAATCAGTAAATAACATTACTAAGCGGTCAATACCAATACCTTCACCGGCAGTAGGCGGTAAGCCGTACTCTAGTGCGCGTATGTAGTCTTCATCGTAATGCATTGCTTCATCATCGCCGGCGTCTTTTTCTTCAACTTGGCGAGTAAAGCGCTCTGCTTGATCTTGTGCATCGTTAAGCTCCGAGAAGCCATTTGCAAGCTCACGTCCGCCAACAAAAAACTCAAAGCGGTCGGTAACAAATGGGTTTTCGTCGTTACGGCGCGCAAGTGGCGATACTTCCCACGGGTAGCCTGTAATAAATGTAGGTTGGATAAGCATGTGCTCAGCCGTCTCTTCAAATATTTCACATAAAAACTTACCTGGGCCCCATACACAATTTTCAGGAATTTTAACGTGCACTTGTTTAGCGTAAGCTTTTAATTCTTCAAAGTGGTTTTCTGGGTCATTAAATACCGCAGCATCAAACTCAGGGTTATATTTTAAGATAGCATCAGCCATGCTTAGGCGCTCAAACGGTTTGCCAAAGTCGTACTCTACTGAGTCGATAACTTCGCCGTTTTCATCTTTAGTGGTATTAACTACAATTGGGCTACCTAAAACGTTTGTTGCAACTGTACGTAGCATGTCTTCGGTAATGTTCATCAGGTCGATGTAATCAGCGTATGCTTGGTAAAATTCAATCATAGTGAATTCTGGGTTGTGACGCGTTGATAACCCTTCGTTACGGAAGTTACGGTTAATTTCAAATACGCGGTCAAAACCACCTACTACTAAACGCTTAAGGTAAAGCTCAGGCGCTATACGTAAGTACATGTCTATATCAAGTGCGTTATGGTGAGTCACAAATGGACGCGCAGACGCACCGCCAGGAATAACCTGTAGCATTGGCGTTTCTACTTCCATAAAGTCGCGCTCTGCTAAAAAGCGACGAATACCTTCAACTACTTGTGAGCGAATGCGGAATGTTTCGCGCGTCGCTTCGTTAGTAATTAAATCAACATAACGTTGACGGTACTTGGTTTCTTGATCTGATAAACCATGAAACTTCTCTGGTAATGGGCGTAGTGACTTAGTAAGTAGTTCGTACTCGGTCATTTCTACGTATAAATCGCCTTTACCTGATTTATTAAGCGCACCTTTAACACCAATAATATCGCCAATATCTAGTTGGCCATATTTTGCTTTTAAGTCTTTTTGCACATCTTTAGATGCGTAAGCTTGTACACGGCCTTTCATGTCTTGAATGGCCATAAAAGGACCACGCTTAGCTAAAATACGGCCAGCAATTGATACAACGTGCTTAAGCTCTACTAATTCTTCTTTACTCTTATCACCAAACTCAGCCTGTAAATCAGCCGTATAATGTTCACGACGGAACTGATTAGGATGACCGTTGGCTGGGCAATTTTCGCGAATAGCGTCTAATTTGCCGCGACGCTCAGCGATTAACTTATTTTCGTCTTGGATTTGATCAGTCATTTTTTAGCTCTTTTTTAGCTTGGTGGTTATAGGCCAGATTTTAGGCTGGCTTCAATAAATTTGTCTAGGTTGCCGTCAAGTACCGATTGCGTATTACGGTTTTCAACGCCAGTTCGTAAATCTTTAATACGTGCATCATCAAGTACGTAAGAACGAATTTGGCTTCCCCAGCCAATATCCGACTTTGCGTCTTCTTGCGATTGCTTTTCAGCATTTTGCTGCTGAAGTTCAAGCTCAAATAATTTTGCTTTTAACTGCTTCATTGCTTGGGCTTTATTTTTGTGTTGTGAACGCTCGTTTTGACACTGAACAACCGTGTTGGTAGGTACGTGAGTAATACGTACTGCCGATTCGGTGGTATTAACGTGCTGACCACCCGCGCCCGATGCACGGTAAACGTCTATACGTAAGTCAGCCGGATTAATATCAATTTCAATATTGTCATCTACTTCTGGGTAAACAAAGGCAGAGGCAAACGAGGTATGACGACGACCACTTGAATCAAATGGGCTTTTACGGACTAAACGGTGTACACCTGTTTCTGTGCGCAGCCAACCATATGCGTATTCGCCTACAAAGCGCACTGTTGCACCTTTAATACCGGCTACATCGCCATCGGTTGCTTCTACTAGCTCAACTTTAAAGCCTTTAGCTTCGCCCCAGCGTAAATACATGCGTAATAACATGTTACACCAGTCTTGTGCTTCAGTACCGCCAGACCCAGACTGTAAATCAAGGTAAGCATCGTTTGCATCGTGAGAGCCCGAAAACATACGGCGAAACTCTAAACCCTCAAGCTGTTTATTTAAGCCTTCAAGTTCAGTTTGCGCTTCAACAAACGTGTCTTCGTCTTCTGCTTCTACTGCAAGCTCTAATAAACCTTCTACGTCGTCAGCACCCGCTACCAAGTTGTCGATTGTTTCAACAACGGCTTCTAAGGCTGATTTTTCACGACCAAGTGCTTGTGCGCGCTCAGGTTCATTCCATACGGCTGAATCTTCAAGTTCGGCGTTTACTTCTTCTAGGCGCTCTTGTTTGTGAGCGTAGTCAAAGGTACCCCCGAAGCAGTTCAGTACGTTCGCGAATTTCCTTGATTTGATTAATCACAGGATTCACTTCAAACATGTACATTACTCCAAAATGGCTAGATTATTGCGCGCTAAAATTAGCACTAAACGCAATAAATTATCGTCAAATGATAAAAACGCCCGATTTTAACAAAAAACCGCGCGCTTTATTAGCCTTTTATGCATGCATTGTGCATATTTTTTAATGCACTTTTTCAAGCTCGCGAACAATTAATTGCAGGCTAAACTTGCCTCTAAATTCGTTTATGTCGAGCTGATAAGCCACTTTGACATAACGGGCCTCGGTGTCGGGCCATGCTTTTACATCTATTCCAAATGCAATAGCGTCAACTAAGCGTCCAGATTGATGTTTAAGCACCAGCTTTAAGTGCTTTTCGCCTACTATACGCTGCTGAATAACTTCAAAGGTGTGCTCAAATACCGGCTCAGGAAATTGCTGCCCCCATGGGCCTGATTGCTTTAATAGCTGAGCAAAGTCCATTGTAAAGCACTCGTTTGGCAGCTCGCCATCGGTAAACACAATGCAGCGTTTACTTTCTTCGCTTAACTGTGCGCTTACAGCTGCATCAAACGCGTTTTTAAAGTCATTAAAATTTTGCTCATCAATACTTAGCCCTGCCGCCATGGCGTGGCCGCCAAATTTATTAATTAAGTGCGGGTCGGCGGTATTTAGCCCTTCGAGTAAATCGCGCATGTGCAGCCCTTCAATAGAGCGGCACGAGCCTTTTATTTCACCGTTTTCGCCACCGGCAAAAATAACGGTTGGGCGGTGGTATTTTTCTTTTAAGCGACCCGCCAAAATACCAATAACACCTTGGTGCCAATCTTCTTGGTATAAACAAATGGCATCGGGAATGGTGTCATCACTAAACGCAAGCCTATCAAGCACAGCTTGCGCCTCGGCTTGCATGCCCTGCTCTATTTCGCGCCGTGCATGGTTTAAGCTATCTAACTCGCTGGCAATACGCCTTGCTTGGTTTATATCGGTACTTAATAAGCACGCTATGCCCAAACTCATGTCATCTAGTCGCCCTGCTGCGTTTAAACGCGGGGCCAACGAAAAACCAAAGTCACTGGCGCTTAAACGCGCTGCATTACGATTAGCCACTTCAATAAGCGCAGTAATACCTGGGCGTGTTTTACCGCTGCGAATACGCGCCAACCCTTGGTGTACTAAAGTGCGGTTATTTGCATCAAGCGCAACTACATCGGCCACGGTGCCAAGGGCAACTATATCAAGCAAGTCGGCTAAATTTGGCATAGCATGGCGTTCAAAATAACCTTGCTCTCGTAACGTGCTTCTAAGGGCTATAAGCAAGTAAAAGGCAACGCCGACACCCGCAATTGATTTTGAAGGAAAACGGCAATCATGGCGATTTGGGTTAACAATTGCATCGGCATTAGGGAGCTGCTCCCCTTGCAAGTGGTGATCAGTAACCAGTACTTTAATGCCCACTTTTTTTAGTATGTCTATGCCTGCAATACATGAAATACCGTTATCTACCGTAATGACCAGCTCTGGTTTTATATCAACAATTTGCTCAGCAAGCGCTGGGCTTAAACCATAGCCTAAGCTAAATCTATCCGGTACAAGGTAGTCTAAGTTATTAAAGCCAAACATTGCCAAGCCTTGCATTAAGGTGGCTGTACTGGTTGCGCCATCGGCATCGAAGTCGCCAACAATTAAAATGCGGCTTTGCGCATTCAGCGCATCAATTAATAGCTCGGTGGCTTTGTCGATGTCTTTAAACAGTTTAAAGTCGATTAGCGTGGCTGCACTATTATTTAGCTCGTGGGCATTTTGCACGTTACGCGTGGCATAAATTTGCTTAATAACAGGGTGCAGATCGCTTGGCAGGTAAGAATCGTCTACATTTTCGCGCGCAATGATCAGTTTTTTCATGCTGGTTTTTAACTTATGGTGTTCATAATAAAAAGACAAAAAAAGGCCATAAAGGCCTTTTTAAACCAATTCGCTTAATTAAGTGATCTATTTTGAGGCTGGAAAAACGTGTTGATAGCTAGGCAATAAATTCGCTATTTAGTTGTTCTCGGCAATTGCTCCTGCATTGCTCTATCTTCTGCATCCATGCAGTCGTAAATAAGCATTTTTTAACGCCTGAAGCAGCATGTTTAGCCCCGCAAAATGATTAAATATTATCGCGGATTGGTATTAAACAGTTACTCAGATTTTTAATTAACCTGCTTTGTTCGCCTCAAGCGCTGCACTTAATGCCGCGGCTGGCTGGTAGCCTGGGATCATTGTACCGTCTTCTAAAATAATGGCTGGCGTGCCGCTAATACCAAAGCTTTGGCCTAGCTGGTAATGCTCAGCTACTGGTGCGCTACAACCGGCAACTACTTTAGTGTCTTCGCCTGATTTAGCTTCTGTTAGTGCTTCTTGCTGGTCGCGTGCACACCATACATTCATTAAATCGGCGTAGCCCGAACCTTGCAGTCCACCACGCGGAAACGCTAAATAACGAACAGTAATGCCTGCATCAAGCAAGTCGTCTAGTTCGCGGTGTAATTTACGACAATAGCCACAGCTAATATCGGTAAATACCGTAATTTGGTGTTTTTCGTTAGGCGCTTTATAAACAATCATTGAATCTTGGTATTCTTTAATACCTTCAACACGGACACCATTTAACGCTTGCTCGGTTAAGTTACTGCGGTTGTTTAAATCAATTAGCGTGCCTTGCATTAAAAACTGGCCGTCTGGGCTGGCGTAAAGTACACCTTTATTTGTAATAAGCTCTTTTAAACCGGCAACGGGGCTTGGGTTTATTTGCTTAACTGTTACACCTAACGTGGCAAATTTAGTAACAATAGGATCATTAGCATCTGGCGTTGTGGCTACGCCATTTGCAAATGCACTAATACTTGTGCACAACATTGCACCTGCTAACATTAATTTTTTCATAATTTTCTCTATCTAATAATACGTACTAAATTGACCGCTAAGCTGATATTAAATTTCATATTACGCGCGCGGATGATGCTCTGAGTGTACCGATTTTAATCGCTCATTGGCAACATGGGTATAAATTTGTGTAGTCGATAAGTCGCTGTGCCCTAACATCATCTGCACCACTCTTAAGTCGGCACCATGATTAAGTAAATGTGTTGCAAAGGCATGACGCAATGTATGCGGCGATAAATCTGACTCAATAGACGCCAAAATAGCATAGTGTTTAATACGATGCCAAAAGGTTTGTCGGGTCATACCTACACCGCGTTTTGAAGGAAACACAAAATCGGTGGCGTGTTTTATCATTTGTGCACGCCCCCCTTTTAAAAACTGCTCAAGCCAGTACATGGCTTCTTCGCCTAAAGGTACTAAGCGCTCTTTGTTGCCCTTACCTTTTACAAACACAACCGACTGGCGCAAGTTAATTTGCTCCATACGCAGCCCTACAAGCTCGGTTACACGTAAGCCCGTAGCATAAAGTAGCTCTAGCATGGCTTTATCGCGCAGCCCCATTGGTTCTTCAATATTGGGCGCACTTAATAATGCCTCTACTTCGGCTTCTGAGAGTGTTTTAGGTAACGATTGACCCGCTTTTGGTTGCGCAATGTTTTCAAGCGGTGAGCTTGCGATATGTTTTTCACGTACAAAATACTGATAAAACCGCTTTAAAGCACTTATGCTGCGTGCCGTGCTACGTGGTTTTAACCCTAAATCTACGCGATACGCTAGGTAGCTTTCTATATCTAAGCTGGTTACCGTCATTAAGCTTTCGCCTTTTAAAAACTGACAAAACTTATCTAGGTCACTGCGATACGCGCTAAGGGTGTTTTCGCTTACACCTTGCTCTAAGTACAAGCTATCTAAAAAGGTTTCTAAAAAGTCGCTGTTGCTGTTTAGCTCGGTATTTGGTTCAGGTAAATCGTCAGGTAGCGTTGTCACGTTGTGATCTCATGTTGGTAATACCCACGGTAGAAGGTATCAATTAAAAATACCTTACGGTAAACTGCGCCCTATCATAACAGGCAATTACACAGTGATAAATACGATGCAGATTGGTTTATTTTTTGGCTCTACTACATGCTACACAGAGATGGCAGCAGAAAAAATTCGCGACCTTATTGGCGCCGATGTAGTGACCTTACACAATATTAAAGACGAACCACTTAAAAATGCAGAGCAGTACGACTTTATCATCTTTGGTATTTCAACATGGGATTTTGGAGAAATACAAGAAGACTGGGAGTCTAAGTGGGACGACATTAAAGATGTAAACCTAAATGGTAAAACCATTGCTTTATTTGGCATGGGCGACCAACAAGGTTACGGACAATGGTTTCAAGACGCCCTTGGTATGCTTCACGATGAAATAAATACCCAGTCGTTTACGCAACTTGGTTTTTGGCCAAACGATGAAAACTACGAGTTTGAAGCGTCAAAAGCACTTACCCCCGATGGCAAACACTTTGTTGGCCTAGCGCTTGATGAAGACAGCCAATACGAGCTAAGCGATGAGCGCATAGCCAGCTGGGTTGAACAAATAATGACAGAGTATAGCGAAACGCTATAACGAGTTTGGCCTAAACCATGTTTAGGCCAATACATTACAAATAACTAAGTTTTTTAGCGCACTTTTTTTCACGTATTTTTGCTTGCCTTTGCAATAGCCAATTAGGCGCAAAGGTATTAATAATACATGCCAGTACAATAAGCACTGAGCCTATTACTTGCGATAAACTTAATGTTGTATCGTAAAAAATTAGCTGAAATAACAACGCAAATAATAAGTTAGAATAAATAAGTGGTGCTAACTGCGAGTTAGAACTGGCTAATCGGTACGCCTTTCCTCTAAAAAACTGCGTTGCAGCAGTCGAAAACCCAATTAATGCCACCATCAGTAATAAACTATAATTGCTTATATCGATTGCAAAACCTTGGTAAAAGCGCTCACCTTCGCTGGTAAACATTAATACTGGCACCATAAAAATGGCAGCCAGCGTAAAACTCCAACCGTTAATAACCATCATCGGAAGCTTAATTTTACTGGCTCTAAACAAGGTGATTTGCGAGCAGGCATTAAAAATACCAGCCCCTAAACCAATTAATAAGCTCCAGCGCCATTGTATGCCATCGCTATGAATATTTTGAATAATCACACCCGCAAACATCAGCGCCATTGTAGGTAACAATAACCAATTTAATTTAGTTTTAAAAAGCACCCGTTCTATTAGCGGTATAAATAACGGCCCAGTGCTAAATAAAATAACCGCCTCCACCAGCGTTAAAGTATTTAGCGCCACTAAAAAGCAATTTTGGCACAGCACTATAAAAATTGCGCGAATAGCAAAGGTTCGCCATGCTGATTTATTAGGTAGCTGCCATTTAATACCTGCCGCCAATGCCAGCATAATAATCGCGGGTAAAAACACCCGTAAAAAAACCACTTCGCTGGTGCTAAAGTAATCGGTAAGAAACTTGGCTGTAAAGCTATTTAACGCCAAGGTAAATGTAGAGAGCAGCATAAACACACTAGCACGAGAATTTAACGTCACCGCAGTTATCCTTTGAATAAAAAATGAATGTAAAAAGCAAAATTAAAGGCTTAATTTTTTTAATCTATTTATTATTTTTCAAAAAATTGGCATTGGCTTTTATGGCGCTAATTTTACGTGTACTTTATAAATTTAAAAGCGAATAATATTAAACTAACCTGTAAGTAAAACTTAACTGTTAATAAATAACCTATGATCAAATCAGCGCCGTTAAAATCTCTCTATACGTTTATAGCTGTTGCCGAAACTGGCAGCATGGTGCTCGCAGCTGAGCAGCTAAATATTAGTCACTCGGCGGTAAGTCAGTCTATTAAAGCGTTAGAGTTACAACTTAATACACCGCTTTTTAATCGCATTGGTCGCCGCGTTGAGCTCAACCCTGTGGGTGAGCGCTATTACAAACGCATAGCCCCGGCCATGGCTGAAATTTTAGCAGCCAGCCAAGAGGCTAGTAACACAGCGAATGAGCCAACTTATTTAACACTCAATATGGTTAACTCGCTAGCTCTGCACTGGTGGATCCCAAGGGTGGCTGATTTTCAGCGAATTTCGCCAAACAGTGACATTCGTATTTCTAACTTGGTGGGAGAATTTGATTTAGAGCGTGAAGGGATTGATGCAGCGATTATTCATGGCCAGCCCGATAAGTGGCAAAAATATCACTGTGAAAAACTAGCCGACGATCAGTTAATTTTAGTCTGTAACCCACAGCTTTTAGTTGGCTTAAATAAAGATGAGTTAACCGCGCAAAATTTGCTGCAGCGTTTTAAAGCAATCTACGTTACCAACCCACGTAGGCAAAACGATTGGCAAACGTGGTGCGAGGCTAATAATTTAGCGCAGCCTAAGCAGCATAATAACTTAACCTTTAATATTTCAGTGCAAGCAACGCAAGCCGCGATGCGCCAGCTTGGCGTTTTGGTCACCCACAAACAGTTTGTACGCGACGATATAAAGCACGGCATGCTCACGCAAATTGGCCAAAGCATTGTAAATCCGCATCAGCAGTTTTATTTTGCAACGAGCCACGCCATGCTTAATCACCCACAGGTAAGCGCATTACGAGCGTGGCTAAAACGCGAATTTTTAAAAACAGCAAACGAGTAGTGCTACTCCACACGTTGCCAATATTGGTTACGGTAAAAAAAGCCTATATAGCCACGTACTTCTAATGTTTTACCGTCGTTTTGTGGCGTTAGTTGCACGGTATAAGTTTTACCATTTGTAGGGTCAAGTATTTCACCATCGCCCCACACGCCATCATCTTCTGGTTTTACATCAGTGATTATGGTCATTCCTAAAATAGGCTGATTTTTTAATGCCCCATCACACTCTTTACAAATACCGGTTTGTTTAGCTGGGTCTAAAATAGTCTCAACTTTACCACTGAGCACCTTATCGTTTTGAGTAATACGTACGTACGATTTAGCCTCGTTGGTGTCTTCATCTATGGTTTTCCAAAGCCCAACAGGAGTCATGTTTGCAAGCGCACCTTGGCTTATAAATAAAGCCGCAGCGAGTGTAGTTAGTAACGGAAGTTTGTTTAACTTTTTCATTGTGTTGCCTAAATTAAAAATGGCGAATAAAACGATAATACCAGCTGATTTATAAACGCACTATTAAATTAAACTGCTATTTAGGTACATATAAAAGTAAAAAACCAAGTGCGCGTTAACCCACTTGGTTTTTAAATTGGCTGATAGTTTTTTAACGTACGCGTTTTAAAGTACGTATTTAAAAGTCACGTACCTCTACACTTGAGCGGTTAAATTCAAACATATTAATTTTGCCACACTGTGCCATATGGTTAGTACTTGTATAGGGGGTATTTGCTTGGCTTATATCGCCTTCCCACTCTTGGCCATTTTTTATAAATGCTTTTAATTCAAACCATCCGTTAACAGCTTTACTGCAATCCATATCAACATCCAGCATCCAATAGTGTTCGCCCCATATATTAAGGGGTGTAACACCAAAGCCATCTACTGTTACCGATTTTTGGGCGCCATATTCACTTGGCCAAACATTTGTAGTCCAATCCATTGCAGTGCCTTGCGCTTCACTGCTTTGGCCTTGTTCAATTCCATACCAATCTAGGTAGTTATCGTTTGCTTTCCAAGGCGTTGTGGTGTTGTTTTTTAGATTGTTATGGCGAATTGGCATAGCACATTCAACATTTGTTGTTTGGCAGTTTCTAGCAAGGTTTGTATTTGCATAGTTGTGGTCTATACCACCGCGTACAAACATGTCTTGTCCGCTTTGTGTTTGAGCATTAATAAAAACAACGGTTCTTTGCCAGTCGCTATTATTAGGCGCTGTCCCTTGGGTTAATTTAGCATTTTTATGAATTGCTATTGCATCCCATGGCGCTACATTTAAATTGATGGTGCCGTTGCTATTAACTGTTATTACTTCACCGCTACAGCTAGTAGCATTACCCAAAAGCTCGCCTTTTAACACATTGCAGTACTGTCCAGGCGCCATATCTGTTTGAATTGTTGCATTAAGCGTTGAGTCTTCTTTATTAATTGCCATATGACCAGAGCTACCACGTCCAAATGCAATCTGGTTATGGGTGTTATCCCACCAATTTGTTACTACCCAGTTGTCGGCTGTGTTATTTCTAAAATCGACACCACCCGCAATATAAGACCAACGATGCTCACACTTCCAGTTACTTGCAAAACATTCTAAATTACCATTATTGTGCACCGGTACACTTGGCCCACCCGCATCTGTATCGCCGTGAAAATCATAACTCGACATTACTTTTGGATACCCATACGGGTATGCCAACATAAATACGTTGGCTAGGTCGTATAAACGGCCATCTTCAAAGGTAATTACATTACCCGCACCACCATGGCCGCGCTGATTGTCGTGGTTATCTACAAATACTACAGCTGATGAACTTGGCATAAAGCCCCAGCCTTCACCAAAATTACTTAACCATGCAAGCGAGCCATTTCTAAAGGTATTACCAAGCTGCGTACTGTATTTAAACTCGGTAACTAGCCCTGTACTTAAATACTCTGAGGCTGCAACCGCTTCAGTACCTTGATCTATCACCTCATGAAACACCACTGGCGAGCCATTTATTTTTGCCATTAAACTTTGAATATCACTTGCAGCAACATGCTTAGCAGCATCAAACCTAAAACCTTTAATACCCATAGCTTGAAGGTCGTTAATATATGCCGCTAATGTATTTTGCACATAATTTGAAGAAGTGTTTAAATCGGCCAACCCTACTAGCTCACAGTTTTGCACGCGATAACGGTTATTACCGTAATCTTCTGGGTTAATAGAGCAACTTTCGTGAAAATCTTGTGGACTATAAATAGGGTATTGTTTATTACCAAAAGTGTTACCAGCAGTGCCCGTACCACTGCCGGCTGCCATATGGTTTATTAATGTATCAACATATATATCGACGCCTGCGGCGTTACAGCGATTAACCATATCTATAAATTGCGAACGGTTACCGCCGCGGCTTTGTAGTTGGTAGCTCACAGGTTGATAGCGAGTCCACCATTGGCTACCTGTAATATGCTCGTTAGGCGGAGACACCTGTACCGCAGCGTACCCTTTTGGTCCTAAAAACTGCTCACATTCTTGGGCTACATCTTGCCAATTCCATTCAAATAAATGCACAAATGTTGTAGGTGCAGCCGATACTAAACTTGGTAAGGTTAAACCTAAGCTAAAACCTGCAGTGGTGATCATTTTATTCAGTTTCATAGTGTGTGTTTCCAGTGTTGGGCGAGTTAAACAACATACTCGACGTTATTTACAAGTGGTTAACACTAGTTTGAGAGTTGCTCAAATAAAAACTGAATACGTATGCATAATGGGTAAACTATCCTTTATTACTAGATAATTACCTTCCTTAAAACTTACATCTTCAAGTAAAACGCTTTACATAACGCAATATAATCATCGCTGTAGCGGTTGTTGTCATCTTTTATGCATAGGGAGGTAAGCTCTGGCAAAGTGTTTACTAAGCTAAAACGCATCAAACTGCGGCTAAATGCTTTACTTGGTGTGGTTTTTACTTGGCAATGCGCGTTTAAATAAAGCCCGCTTTGTTTTGCCAAGTCAATGAATAAGCCCGCCTCTGTGGTGGGTAAAATTACGTTAAAGCACGAATGCTCATGACTTAAACGCATATAGGCATGTATTAGTTCGTCAAAACTTAAACCATCGGTATGGCGTGCGGTGTTACGGGCATCGCTTAGCCCTTTTAAACTGCGGTTAAAATAAGGGGGGTTAGAAATCACAACATCAAATGGCGCCGCCTGTTTAAACGCTTGTATAGTGGTGTGCTTTACTGTGATATTTGGCCACGGGCTAGAGGCTATATTTTGCTGCGCTTGCTTGTAAGCAGCTTCATCAATTTCAACAGCGGTTATGCTAAGTGCTGGTTGGCGCTGTTTACACATAAGCGCAAGTAAACCGGTGCCTGTGCCTATATCGAGTAATGTATTGGCACCTTTTAAATACGCCCATGCGCCAAGTAAAATGCCATCGGTTGAGACCTTCATAGCACAGCTATCGTGCTCAACCTTAAATTGTTTAAACGTAAACCCTGACATTTTTTCACCTTTTCATTCACCAACTGGCGTATAGCGCGTATAATTGCAGGTAATTGTCCCTTATTTTAGACACTCTATGCAATTTTCTGAATTTGATCTTGATACTAAACTACTCAACGCCATTGATAAAATGGGCTACGAGACACCAACCAGCATTCAACAACAAGCTATTCCTGAAGCGCTGCAAGGTCGCGATATTTTAGCATCAGCACCTACTGGCACAGGTAAAACGGCGGCATTTTTAATTCCGGCTATTCAATACTTAATGGATTTTCCGCGTCGCGACCCAGGTTTTGCACGTGTGTTAATAATGACCCCAACCCGTGAACTGGCTTATCAAATTCATGAGCAATGTGAACTGCTTGCTAAAGGCACTCACCTTAAAATTGGTGTAGTAACAGGTGGTATAAACTACGGCACCCATAAAGAAATTTTTGAAAACAATAATGATATTTTAATCGCCACACCCGGGCGTTTAATGGAATATCTTGAAACCGAAAATTTCCATGCTGAAAACGTAGAAATGCTTATTCTTGATGAAGCCGACCGCATGCTAGACATGGGCTTTAGAAAAGAAATGCTGCGCATATGTGACGAAGCTAAAAACCGTCGTCAGTGCTTTTTATTCTCTGCGACTCTAGAAGGCGATAGCGTTGAGTTATTTGCTGAGCGTATTTTAAACGACCCAGCTTTACTTGAAGCTGAATCGTCACGCAAAGAAAAAGCAAAAATTCATCAATGGGTTCACCTTGCTGATGATTACCACCACAAGCTTGAGCTGTTGGTTAATACCTTAAACGGCCCAGATGTAAGTAAAGCCATTGTGTTTGTAAAAACCCGTGAGCGCCTAGAAACGCTAATTGGTGAGCTAACTAACAATGGCGTAAAAGCCGCGTGGCTGCGTGGCGAAATGCCGCAAGATAAGCGCATGAAAGCGATGGAAAATTTCCACAGTGGCAAAACGCGCATATTAATAGCAACCGATGTTGCGGCCCGCGGTATTGATGTTTCTGACATTAGCCACGTAATTAACTTTGATATGCCGCGCACTGCCGATGTCTATGTACACCGTATAGGCCGTACTGGCCGTGCGGGTAAAAAAGGGATCGCTATATCATTAGTTGAAGCGCACGACATTGGCATTTTATACAAGGTTGAGCGATACACGGAGCAAAAACTTAAGCGCCGTATAATTAAAGGGCTTGAGCCACAGCATAAAGAAGCTAAGCCACCCGCTAAAAAGCGTAAAGATCCTGTAAAAATGAAAGCTAAGAAAAAAGCCAAAGCTAAAATTAAAAAGAAATAGCACACCATAAATAAACAAGCCGGCAGTTGCCGGCTTTTTTGTACCCGTTACAAATGTAACCCAAGCATGTAACTCATTCCCATTAAAATGTAATTATTGCCCACCTGAATTCTCACTTAATAAAATAACCTTATATTTCAACAAATTAAAACTGGCATCGAAATTGTAACTGAGAAAGTAACTCAGCTAAGAATAGCTGCACGATTAACCGTAATGTAAGGATGAAGTTATGAACCGCTTTAAGTTAACTATCGCTTTAGTATCATTTTGTTGTTTATTTTTATTAGCTTGCGCTACAAAAGTAAGTGCAGCAACTAACTTAGCCGTAGTAAGCAGTGTGGCTACTCAACCTAACTTACAACAAACAATCACCAATACGTTACGCACTAACCCAAACTTAGCATTAAGCGATATTCGCGTGCAGGTTGAAGACGGTGAAGTTGACCTATACGGTGAAGCGCAAACAGGTTTTCAGCGTGCACTTGCACAAAAGTTTTTAGAAAATATGGATGGCGTTAAAATTATCCGTAATAAAATTAGTGTTATCTGATACAGCATTACAATATTTGTTTATATAACTTATTCCTCTGCGTGGCTTGTTTCTCCAACACAAGCCGCGCTTTTTTATGCTTAACAGCACACTTTAGTATCTAAACTTCTAGCTTTAGCTCCCCTATGGAAAGCAGAGCAAACACTTAGCCGTCCTTTCCCACTCTTTTAAATTAGTGACTTACTACAGCTTTGATAAAAGAATGCTATAACAAGGCTGTAAAGTTCATCTAATCAGCGCATTTTTAATACCGTTGGCAATCTACAAGTGTTTGCTAATCAACCTCACCATAAATAACAGATAATATATGACTTAATGCATGCAAATGCCCCATCACTTAAACAAGGAAGCTAATACATGAAACGATTTATTCACTACTGCTAATCCCTCTTATTGGCCATGCAGAGGAAGCTATATTTGGCTTTGCTGCAGATGTGTCTGTATCCGGCTTTTTAGCCCAGAAATTAGTGAAATAGATATTATAAAAGTCTTTGCTGATTTGGCAGGATTAAAAGTAGGCGACAAGGTAATAGAGTTAGATAGCTGCGCTATTTCAGATTGCCCTGCTGAGGTTACAAAAAATGATGACAAAAAACAGTGGTGAAACGCTTTTACTACTAATCAAAAAAACTCGATGGCAGCGAAAAGCAAATAAGTATTAACTTAAAATAAATTTATTAAAAGTATAGTTAAATTTAACCCGACTTAGCGCTTTGAAATTACTAGCAGCGCACTTTTTATGTAAAAATGCGCTGCTAGTGGGTAACTATTACTGGGCTAGTTTAAACCAGTATTAGTCGCTCATTCGCTTTGGTTTGAACCCGTATTACTGCCGCCTTGTTGTTTGGGTGACTGTTGGTTTATTTTATCGCTTATCATGGCATCGAGCTTTTCACCGCCTTTAATGCCAAAATCTAACGTACGTATTGGGAATGGGATACTTATATCTGCAGCATCAAGCGCTTGTTTAACAGCGACTACGCCTTTATGGCGTACTGTCATAAAGTCTGGCTCGCCTGGGTATTTTATCCAAAACCACACCAGTAAATTAATACTACTGTCGCCAAAACCTTCTGCGTACACAGCGGTTTCATCTTTGCGTATTACAAAGTCAAACTCGTTAATTTTATCTACTATCACTTCTTTGGCTTTTTCAATGTCGTCGCCGTATGAAATACCCACCGGTACCTCTATGCGCCTAACGCCTAACGTGGTGTAGTTTTTTAACACATTTCTAAATAATACCTTGTTAGGTACCAGTATTAACTGCCCGTAAAAGCTCTCTATTAGCGTGTTACGCAGGTTTATAGAATGTACCGAGCCAAATACGTCGTCGGTTTCAATTACATCACCCGCTTTAAATGGCTTGCGTATTCCCATAGCAATACCGGCAATTAAGTTCTCGGTCATGTCTTGAAAAGCAAAGCCAATGGCTAAACCCACAATACCCGCACCCGCTAGTAACGATGTGACTGTGCCTTTTAACCCCATAAAATCTAAAGCGATAAATAGGCCCACACATAACACAATAACCTTAAAAATAGACGCCATTAAATCAGCAATTTGCTTAGAGTCGAGTGAGCGCCTTAATAGGTTTTTCATTAGCTGGCCGGCAAAGCGCGCTATTATTGAAAATACAATGGCTATCACCACTGCCACAATAAAGTTTGGGATGTGGCTTATTACTACATCAAACCACCCTCCGAGTTTTTCTTCGATGAGTTTTTCGGCTTCGGCTACTGAAGGTATGCTGATCATATTTTTACACCTATCTATTTTTTATCTCATTAATAGTAGGTGAAGTTAGCAAGTTTAGCGCCAGCATAAAAAAAGCCATGCAATGCATGGCTTTTTAACTCATTGTTTGCTGAGTACAAACGCTTAGTTTTGCTCGTCGCGCATAAATACAGGCTCAAGATCTTTAGTGGTTGCTTCAGGGCTAAAGTAATAACCCGCCACAGTAAACTCTTTTAATTGGCTAAGCTGTGTTACCTGGTTTTCTATAATGTAACGGGCCATCATGCCGCGCGCTTTTTTAGCGTAAAAGCTAATTACCTTATATTGACCATTTTTGCAGTCTTTAAAATGCGGGGTAATAATTTGCGCATTGAGTGCTTTTTTATCTACTGCTTTAAAGTACTCGTTTGAAGCAAGATTAACCAGGTATTGTGCGTCTTGCGCTTTTAATTCCTCATTTAATTTATTAGCAATAATGCTGCCCCAAAATTCATACAAATTTTTCCCACGAGGGTTATCAAGCTTAGTGCCCATTTCTAGGCGGTAAGCTTGCATTAAATCAAGCGGCTTTAATAAGCCGTATAAACCCGAAAGTATTCGTAAATGGCTTTGCGCATAATCGAGGTTAGCGGCAGTGAGTGTTGCAGCATCCAAACCACCGTACACATCGCCGTTAAAGGCTAGTACCGCTTGTTTAGCATTACTTTGCGTAAATGGTTGCGACCATTCGCTAAAGCGCGCAGCGTTAAGCCCTGCAAGCTTATCGCTAATTTTCATTAGGCTGCCAATTTGCGCTGGAGTTAGTTCACGGCATACTTTCATGAGCTCTTCGCTGTGCTCTAGTAATTCAGGTTGAGTGAACTTATCTGTTGCGGGTGGCGTTTCGTAATCAAGATTTTTTGCTGGTGAAATAACAGTGATCATAGTTAGCTATTGACTTGTAATTTATTTAATGTCAATTTCAACATTAAATGAGACGAAAAGCACGTTTTGTTTATAAAATACCATTGAAAATTAATCGCAATGGCCTAAATCCTACCTTAATAAATCATGCATCGTCGTTTTTCTATTGATAAGGACATAAGACCTATCAAGCATTGTCACACTGTTGCAGTATTGAATACTTATATTAAGGTAGTTTAGATTTTCTTTTAACTTGCTTGGAATGAGGAAGGCAAATGACTAGCGCTCTACAAAGGCTAAAACAACATTCATCTATCGTAGCCGACACTGGCGATATTGAAGCGATCAAAAAGCATCAACCAGAAGATGCAACCACAAACCCGTCGCTTTTATTAAAAGCGAGCGAGATTGAAGCTTACAAGCCTTATTTAGATAAAGCTTGGAGCTATGCAAAAGAAACAGAGCAAGATGCAGCTAAACAGCTTGAACTTGCATGTGACTACTTTGCCGTATTACTTGGTAAAGAAATTAGCGAAATTGTACCTGGTTATATTTCTACTGAAGTAGATGCTCGTTTATCATTCGACACCCAAGCAACTATTGATAAAGCACATACCCTGCTTAGCCTTTATGAAAAAGAAGGTGTAAGCAAAGACAAAATTTTAATTAAAGTTGCGTCTACATGGGAAGGCATTAAAGCGGCCGAACAGCTAGAAAAAGAAGGGACTAAATGTAACCTAACTTTATTATTTAGCGATGCTCAAGCGCGTGCGTGTGCTGATGCAAATGTATTTTTAATCTCGCCATTTGTTGGCCGTATTTTAGATTGGCACGTAGCAAATGGTATGGAAAAACCAACCGATCCGCTACAAGATCCAGGTGTTCAATCTGTACGTAGCATTTTTGAGTTTTATAAACGCCATGATTACAAAACCGTTGTTATGGGCGCAAGCTTCCGTAACACTGGTGAAATTATTGCGCTTACAGGTTGTGACAAGCTAACGATTAGCCCTAACCTACTAGAAGACTTAGGCAATTTAGAAGGCGCAGAAGAATACTTACTACAAAGTGATATTCCTAAAGAGCCAAAGCCTGCCCCTCTTACTGAGTCACAGTTCCGTTGGTTACATAACCAAGATGCAATGGCCACTGAAAAACTAGCTGAAGGTATCCGCTCATTCGCAGATGCACAAGAGCAGCTAGAAGCACGTTTTAAAGCAATGTAATACGTGCTAATTATGTATTAAACGCCGCACCTGCGGCGTTTTTTTATGCCCTTAATATAATCCGCACTGCTTTATACTAACCTGCCACAGCATGTACCATTGCTTACACAGCTAAATAGCTCACTTTTAATATTTTTTTCTTTATTTTTTCTATCTAAAAATAGCGCGCTCAATAAAGCTAGTTAGTATTAAACTTCATCAACGCATCACATACCTGTAACAAATTCGTCACTTTTTTATTCTATTTTAGCTAGGCCTGTGGTATAGGTATTCTCGAGGTTCACTAAAATCAATAGGAGATAGTCATGGATAGCCTAAACGATATATTAGAGATATTAGAAGGTCCTGATACAACAAGAAAAACCTCTCAAAAGAATAAAAAAAGAAAGTGGCGCGAGATTGAGGCCATAAAAGACAAACAACGGTTACGTAAAGAACTACAGGAGTTAGACTTTTTTACAGACAGCATTGAAATTGATGAGCTAGATTTTTAATTTCAAACTCATTGCGCTCAATTAGGCAATTTATTTTGCGGCAGGAAAACCGTATCGATAGTAAAGCTAACGCTAGGTTTTACCCCTTCAAAATAATTGATAATTATTGCGCATGGGCATTAATACTCAATAACTAAGCAAAAGGCTTTCATGATACGAAAGCCTTTTTTAATATATCAATTAAACCTGCCAGTTAATGGGCGTATCGCCTTGGGCTTGTAACAATTCATTTGTTTGTGAAAAGTGCTTACAGCCAAAAAAACCACGATGCGCAGAAAGCGGCGATGGGTGCGGCCCTTTTAAAATATGATGGCGAGCGCTATTAATATTTTTACCTTTTTTTTGCGCATGAGCGCCCCATAAAATAAACACCACTCCTTTGCAGTGTGCATTTATATGGGCTATCACGTTATCGGTAAATTGCTCCCACCCTAAATGCTTATGCGAGTGCGCTTGGCCTTGCTCAACCGTGAGTACTGTATTGAGTAAAAACACGCCCTGCTCTGCCCAGCTTTGTAAGTAGCCATGGTCTGGTATTTCAAAACCGGGAATATCCGTTGCCAATTCTTTGTACATATTTTTTAGCGACGGCGGTAACTTTTTAACCTCTGGCAACACAGAAAAACATAAGCCATGGGCTTGGCCTTCTCCGTGGTATGGGTCTTGGCCTAAAATAACCACGCGAATATTGTTAAGGGCTGTCGCTTCAAAGGCGCTAAATACTTGCTCTTTGGGTGGGTACACAGCAACACCCTCGACACGGCGCTTTGCTACATAATCTAATGTTTGCTGCATATAAGGTTGCTGTAATTCATATTCTAAAAAGGCTGGCCAATCGCTCATTGTATACTCTTAATTTGTTTGCGTGATGCGTCTATTTTATCACACATATTTGCCAGTCCATCTAGCATGCGCGGCGTAAAACGATGTAATAAATCGGCATTTACACGTATAAATTGGTTATGTTTTACAGCGGGGACTTCTGGCCATTTTTGCCAATTAATTTTAGGTTGTGACTTATCGGCTTGTTCATCAGGAATAATAATAACCTGTGGTTTTTTAATCACCACGTTTTCAATACTTATTTGCGGGTAGTCGGTTGGGCTGTGTGCAAATACATTGCTTACATGACATGTTTCAATAAGCTGGTTTATCCATGTGTTTTCACTTACCGTCATCATTGGCTCTGGCCATAATTGATAAAAACCAGTTAATATTTTTTTGCTTTGCTGCTGCTTTTTAATTTTTTTTAGCTTAGTAATAAATGCGTTTGCTACTTGCTTGCTTTGCTCAATACGCCCTGTAAATTTTCCAAAAGCAATCAGCTCGTTTGCAACTTCTTCTATTTTTTTGGGATCACTTAAATGTACTTCTATACCAAGGCGTTTAATTTTTTCTAAATCTTCACTTTGATTACCGCTTTTCCAACCAATCACTAAATCGGGTTTTAGCGCTAATAATTTTTCAAGGGAAATACCATAGTAACCACCAATGCGCTCAATACTTTTAGCTTTATTTGGGTAATCAGCGTAATCAACAGTGCCAACAATATTGCTCCCTGCACCTATAGCAAATAGGTTTTCTACTATATGCGGTGCAAGTGCTACAACGCGCAGTTTATCTGGCGTAGCTGTATCACGGGCCACGGCACTGCCTCCAGAACACAATAACAGCAGTGCAGTAAAAAACGCTTTATACATTAGTAATCAAACCCTTCTAGTGCTTTTATACCCGAGTCGAAGGCGTGTTTAACATTGCGCACTTCGCTTACTGTATCGGCAAGGTCTGTTAATGTGCGGTGCGCTGCGCGACCTGTAATAATAACCGATTGCATGGGAGGGCGATTATTTAGCGCGTTTACTACCTCATCTAAATCAATATAACCGTAAGTCACCATGTAGGTAAGCTCATCTAGTAATACTAAATCAATACTGCTATCTGCAAGCATACGCTTTGACTCTTGCCACGTTGCTTGCGCGGCTGAGGTGTCGGCTTCTTTGTTTTGCGTATCCCATGTAAAACCGGTATTCATAACGGCAAATTCAACCCCTGCGCCTTGTAATAAGTTACGCTCTCCACACTCCCATGTGCCTTTAATAAACTGACAAACAGCGGCTTTTTTACCATGCCCTACGCAGCGAGCAACCACACCAAAGCCTGAGGTGGATTTACCTTTACCATTCCCCGTAATTACCTGAAATATCCCTTTAACATCTTGCGCAGCAGCCACGCGTGCATCTACCTGCTCTTTTACTTTTTGTTGGCGCTGCTGGTGCTTATCGTTATTTGTATCCGTCATTATTATCTCCTTCATAAATCGATATAATGTGTTGTATGTTCAAATGCGCCTCGCACATAGTGGCCAAGCGCTCTAGTTGTTGCTCGCGGTGCGCTACAATACTCACAGGTTGTATAGTTGCATCGCTTTTTACCCACTTTAAAATTTGCAGTGTGGCAGCGGGTTCATCAAACAAGCCATGTAAATAAGTACCAGCAATGGCATTGTCGTCACTAATAAAGCCATCGTTTTCAAATCCATGAGGGTGCGCATTAAAGGTTAAAAATGGCTTATTAAGTGCTGCGCCTTCACTAATGCCGGCATGAATTTCGTAGCCGCTACACGGTGTTTGCAAATCATTTAACTGCATAGCCGCCGTTACTTTAGTGAGTACTTTTTGCGTGCTAAGTGTGGTTTCAAAATCGCATAGGGCAAGCCCCGTTACTTGCTTTAATGACGACTCGACTCCGTTGGGATCATTTATGGTATACCCCAACATTTGCATACCGCCACACACCCCCAATACTTTGCCACCATAGCGTAAGTGCCGCTTTATTTGTGTATCCCAGCCTTCATTTTTTACAAAACTTAAATCACCCAGCACGTTTTTACTGCCAGGAATAATAATCAGATCAACCGGTGGGATCGCGTGTGTGTGGCGTACATAATTTATATTAATATTTGGGTGCAGCCGCAATGCATCAAAATCGGTATGGTTACTAATATGCGGCAATAAAAGCACGGCTATATTAATGGTGGCAGTCGTCACCGTGTTATCTATTGCTACAGCATCTTCGGCATCAAGTGCTAAATCATGCAAATAAGGCAGCACTCCAAGCACTGGTTTTTTTGTGTAGCGCTCAAGCCAATCTAGCCCACTTTGTAGCAAGCTTATATCGCCTCTAAAGCGGTTTATAACAAAGCCTTTTACGCGCGCTTGCTCGGATTCGCTTAATAGCGCAAGTGTGCCCACTAAATGCGCAAACACACCGCCTTTGTCTATATCGGCAATAATAATGACAGGGCAATCTACCGCTTCTGCGTAACCCATATTGGCAATGTCGTTCTCGCGTAGGTTTATTTCTGCGGGGCTGCCTGCGCCCTCAACCAATAATAAATCAAACTGCTTTGCTAGGCGTTTATGCGAGGCAAGCACTGCATCCATCGCAACCTGTTTATAGTTATGATAAGCCCCTGCCTCCATATTACTAATGGCTTTTCCATGTATAATGACTTGTGCCCCCGTATCACTATTTGGTTTGAGCAATATGGGGTTAAAGTCGTTTTGAGGCTCTACTTTAGCGGCTATAGCTTGCAAAGCTTGCGCACGGCCTATTTCGCCCCCCTCTTTTGTAACCGCGCTATTAAGCGCCATATTTTGCGGTTTAAAAGGCGCGACCTTTATACCTCGCTTTGCAAACACTCTACAAAGCGCAGCGACTAAGGTGCTTTTTCCGGCATCTGACGTAGTGCCTTGAATCATTAAGGTTTTCATCAGCACTATGCCTTTGTTTTTCTAAAAAAGAGTAAGCTTAAAAAAAATACGCTACCCATGGCTGCTGTAATTACCCCTACAGGGAGCTCTTGGTTTTTAAGTAATGAGCGCGAAAGCACGTCAACCCACACCATAAACGTGCCGCCCACTAAACTGGTAATTAGTAAGCCAGCAGTACTGCCCTGAGATATAAAAAAGCGCACTATGTGCGGCACCATTAAACCTACAAAACCAATACCGCCACATAGGGCCACCAGCACGGCCGTTATTAACGAGCTCAATACCAACATTAAAATTCTAAAACGGTGCACACGGACCCCAAGCGTTATCGCGCTTTCATCGCCAAGAAGCAGCGCATTTAACTGCCTTTTAAAGCTCAGCATAAAGCTAATACACACCACTATAACCACGCATGGCAACCATAACGTGGCCCATTGTGCGCGGGCAAAGCTACCTAACGTCCAAAACAAAATACCAGCCACTGCTTGCGGGTCACTCCAATACAGCAATAAACTTGTAAATGCGCTAAATAAAAATGACAGCGCCACCCCCGCTAGCAACATAGACTCTACTTGCGACCTTTTTTGCCGCCCAGCAATAAGTATCAATAAGCCCATTGCTAAAAAGCTCCCTAATAAGGCAGCAGCCGATAACATAAACCCTGTACTAATACCCGCAACGGCCATAAGCAGTACTACCCCAAACGACGCGCCTGAAGATATGCCAAATAAATACGGATCAGCGAGCGGGTTACGAGTAACCGTTTGTAAAATAAGTCCTGCAATAGCCAAACCTGCACCCGCCATAAATGCAAGTAAGGTACGAGGTAACCTAAGCTCATAAATAATACGCGCGTTAAACGAGCCCTCCCCTGCTGATAAAACCCCTGTGAGCACATCACTTAACGGCGTATCTGCGGCGCCAAAACTCAGTGCGCTAAAAAGGCTGCCCAGTGCAATTAATACGGCTGCTATAAATATTGTCCACTGGTTTATTTTTGTTATATCCATTTAATTAATAGCCATAAAAGTAAGTAATATGAGGAATAGTTTGGCCATTTTCTGTGCGCTGAGGGTGGCTAGTTACGCGCGCACAGACCCCAAAAACATCCGCTAGCATGTCCTCACTAAGTACCTGCGCAGGCGAACCTGTATGTGTTATTTTACCTTTATTAATAACCACCAGCTCATCGCACATAGCGGCTGCTAAATTTAAATCATGAAATGAGGCAAACACAGTAACCCCTAGCGATTTTGCCAGTTCCATCACTTGTATTTGGTATTTAACATCTAAATGGCTGGTTGGCTCATCCATGATGAGTAATTGCGGTTGCTGCACTATAGCGCGGGCAATCAATGCACGTTGCTTTTCGCCCCCCGAAAGCGATTCAAAATTTTGCTTACACTGTTGCTCAAGCCCTACGGTTTTTATTGCCTGTGTAATTTTTTGTTTGTCGCTGTGGGTGGTGGTGCTAAATAATGATTTATGAGGTGTAAGCCCAAGGGCAACCACATCAAATAATGTTAGGTTAAATTGCGCAGGCGTTTCTTGTAGAACTACAGCAACATATTTTGCGTAGTCTTCACTTTTAAGCTGCCAAATATCCTGCTGATTAAAGGTAACGTTACCAGCGGTGGGTTTATTAAAGCGATACAAACAGCGCAATAAGCTCGACTTACCCGCCCCATTTGGGCCAATTAACCCAATAAACTTACCCTTAGCTATGTGTAAATTAATATTGTTTAAAATGGCGTGTTCATCGACTTCCCACGACACATTTTGAACGTTTAATAAGGGTGTATTTGGCGCTAATGTAGTTTGCAAAAGTGAGTCCTTGGAAAGCGTGCACTCACTAACACACAGCTAAAAGACTAGTGCATCAATAAAAATGAGTTTACCCGCTCGTTAAAAAAGTATACCAATCTAGAACTTCTCATGCTGATTGATATGTCTCATTTGTATCTGACTTAAAGCGTGATGCTAATTACAGTTACGGGAATAGTTGAGGAATTTCACCCCATTCCAAATGAGGGTCTATTATGGGCGGGTAAGTAAATAATTTAAAGCAAAAAAAACCGCGCTCATTAGAGCGCGGTTAATAAAGGGAGTGTTTAAGCAACGCTTAAAACTTGTATTCCATACCTAGGCCAACGTAGTCTTGGTCAACATTGTTGTCCATATCAAAGCTTGAGTAAAAACCAAATACTTTAATGTTTTTATTAAACTTATGATCAACACCTACAGAAACTGCCGTTTTGTCGTCGCTGTCATCAAAGTCCATTGCTTGGTATTGCACTTTAAACGTGTTTTTACCCATGCTGTAGGCTGCGTTTAATAAATAGCCGTCAGCTTCTGCGCTACCGTCTACTTTTTCTTGAGTTTGGTACATAGCGCCTAATTTAAAGCTCTCTACTTTACCTTGAATTGACGCACGCACTACATCGTAGCCATTTACTTCGCTATCGGCTGCAACCGAGGCGTATACCGCACTCTTTTTAAGTGCAGAGTCACCGTAAGTAACCGCCATTGAATAACCGTTATCTGCATCTACGTCATCTTCGGCAATAAATGTAGCAAGTACTTTAAAGCCTTCGTAGCTTTTAGATGTATAAGTGATTGAATCACCTAAGCGGTTTTCACCTTTAAAGACATTTTTAATATCGCCTTCAAGGTCATTAAATAAATCTAACTTACCTTGCGATTGTTTAAGCGCTGTATCGTTACGACCCACAACAACTTGACCATATGCACCTTTTAAACCTACATACTGGTTACGTGCAGAAATATTGTCGTCGTTATCACCTTTAGAGTCAGCATCAGATACATCAACTTGAAACTCAAACTTATAAACCGCTTCTAATCCATCAGTAATCTTTTCAGACCCTTTTAGGCCAAAGCGAGATGCATTACTTTTAATTTCAGTGAAAGACCCTTCGCCATCATCAGACGATTGCACAGTAACATTCGCTTTACCGTATACATCAACGTCTGCAAACGCGCTAAAAGATAAACCACTTACTAGTGCAACACATAAGCTCGATTTTACAAAATTCATGTTATTTCCTCGATAATCACAAGATTAATTTTTAAAACAGCTGCAGTTTGTCACCGTTAAATGACAGATATATTACAAAGGAAACATTTTTGTCTTTTTATTTTAATAAAAGTGTCTAAATTCTGAAAACAAAACGACATGAATATTTAATAAACAAAATTGTACCTATTCAACCTCATTAAAAATCATAGTCGGTATTTAGTGTTCATCAACAGGCTGATAAGCATTTATTTTAGGTAATAAGTTAATCAGGGTTTCTATTAGCTCTTTTTGTTCGTTGTCTCTGTGGTAGGCCACAAAAATATCACGCGAAGTATGTTCTACGTCTTTTACATGAAACAGCTCACCCTTTTCTAGGTGAGATTCAACAAGTACCCCGGGGATAAACGCACTGCCGCCACACTGAAGAATTAAATCAAGGGCAATACGCCCCGTACTGGTTCTAAAATAAGGCGGCGTTTTACCGGTAAATTGGCGCGCATGCCATAGTGAAAACGTAGTACCCCAATCAACATATACATATTGGTTATCAAAAAAGTTCTCGTTAGTGGCCGTGTCATAGCCACTAACCGGAATAATTGGCAGCTCGCAAATTCGCTCAACCACAAGCTCGTCTACTTTAGGGGGGTCAAATAAAATGGCTAAATCAAGCGTACGCTCTAATAATAACCGCGTGCTTTCTTGTTGGGCTTTAACCTCTGCGACCAACGAGACCCCAGGCATAGCCGACACAATATTAGTAATGCCAAATTGTAAAAACGCATCCCATATATTAGGTGTACCCGCTAAACTTATTTGCTTGTGCATGTTATCGGCAAGTGCTACATCGACTTTGGCACGCTGCATGCCGGTGATGATCATTTTAGCGTGCGGAAGCAATCGCTCTCCTGGCGCCGTTAATTGAATATTGTTACGCTGGCGAATAAACAAGTTTACACCCAACCCCTGCTCTAATTGGCGAATTCGAAAGCTTACTGCCGATTGAGTGATATACAGGTTTTCAGCTGCTTTACCAAAGTGACGCGTGCGCACAACCTCTACAAATGTTTTTAATAAATCTATATCCATTTTTGATTCTCACGATAAAAATAACTTGTTTAATAAATTGTCAAACTTGCATCATACTCCAGCAATAAACAGGGTATGAGGATACAGTTATGAGCAACGATATTTCACTACTTCGCCAAGCGTTTGTTAGCCAACGTCAATTTTATGATGATCAAAACTTTCCTCGCGGGTTTAGCCGCAGCGGAAACTTCACCTTATTAGAAGCCAGCATATTAGAGCAACACGGCGTTGTACTAAAAGGCCTTTATAATAAAACTTTAGCACCCCAAAATACGCTACAAGAGCAATTTGTTGACGTAGTTTGTGGCAGTAAAGAACCTACAAACCCAATCGAAAAAGCCTGGGTTAAATATTTAAAACTAACAACCTGTAAAACCAAGTTTCATACACTTTTTGGCCGTTCAAAAATGTCAGGGCCGGTACCAATAAGCCAAGACGATTATAGCGAATCAGATAGCGTATAAGCCTCTAAGATATTTGCTTTTTTGCGTTTTAACAGTTACAACTTGTATAAGCAAATACTTTTGCAAAATATCAAACAAGGTTGTTACGTGACGCGAAAAATACTCATAGTTGAAGATACGCCTACTATAGCGCGTGTGCAAAAGCATATCGCGCTTAAAGCAGGTTACGAAGTAGATATAGCCGAATCTTTAGCGGCAACAAAAGAGCTAATAAAACACAATAGCTACTTTTGCGCTGTTGTTGATTTTATCCTTCCCGATGCTCCTGCGGGTGAGGCGGTTCCGTATACTATTAATGCCGACATTCCCACCATCGTAATGACAGGCAATATAGATAAACAAACTCGCGACACGGTAGAAAAATACCCAATAATTGATTACATAATCAAAGAAAACAAACAAGCTTACCAATACCTAGAAAAACAACTAAGCCGTTTACCACGTAACGAGAACGTAAAAGTGTTGGTCGTCGACGACTCAACCTCTACCCGTAGATACATTTTTAGTTTACTAAAGCGCCATAAGTATCAAATACTCGAAGCTAAGGACGGCAAAGACGCGCTAGAGGTACTTGAAAGCCAAAAAGATGTGTCTGTTATTATTACCGATAACGAAATGCCAAACATGAATGGTGATGAGCTATGCGCCGAAATTCGCCGGCTTTACAGTAATGATGAAAAAGCCATTATCGGTATTTCAGGTGCTGACTCGTCAGCATTATCGAGCCTATTTTTAAAAAATGGTGCCAACGACTACCTTCATAAACCCTTTAACAGCGAAGAGTTTTACTGCCGACTAAGTCAAAACGTCGACATGCTTGAGCAAATAGCAACAATTAAACGCCAAGCAAATACCGACTACTTAACAAACCTGCCTAATCGACGCTACTTTTTTGAAGAGTCGAGCAAATCACTCAAGTATTTAAAAAAATCAAATCAAGATGGTGCACTCGCCATGCTTGATATAGACCATTTTAAATCGATTAACGATACATACGGTCACGATTCAGGCGATGAGGTTCTTAAAGGGTTGGCAGTGTGTTTTAAAAAGTACTTTGAAAAGCAGCTAGTCGCTCGCTTAGGCGGTGAAGAATTTGCCGTTTACTTTACTGATGCAACCACAGCGCAAGCGCTAAAACGCCTTGAAGGATTTAGGCAATTTATAGAGCTTAATAGCCAAGAGTTTAGCCAAGAAAAAATTAAATTTACAATTTCTATTGGTTTTGCAAGCGGCCCTATTTACCAAATAGATGAGTTACTTAAACAGGCCGATTTAAAGCTGTATGATGCAAAAGAAACCGGCCGTAATAAAGTAATAAGCTAAACCTTAACGCTGCTTTATAGCAACTTACTTAAACTATTATTGCGCATAGGTATTAAACTTCGGCGGCGGTAACAGCCGCTTTTTTACGCTTACGCGATTGATGATAAGAGTCCCAAGTAAATATAGCCAGTGCACTCCAAATACAGGCAAACGTAATCACCCGCTCTGCATCAAATACTTCATCGTAAAACACCACAGCAAGCATAAACATTAAACTTGGTCCTATGTACTGAAAAAAGCCCAATGTTGTGTACTGCAAACGTTTGGCCGCTCCGGTAAAGCAAAGCAGCGGCAACGTAGTAATAATACCGGCACTAATTAACAGCGCATTGGTATGCCAATCGTTTAGGGCTAAGTCGGAAGTAGGCGTTGGTGCCATTACCCACCAGTAAATTAATGCAACAGGCAGTAAAATTAGGGCTTCGAGTAAAATGCCTGGCAGCGCTTCAACAGGTAACTTTTTACGCAGTAAGCCATAAATAGCAAAAGACGTGGCAAGCGAAAACGCCACCACCGGAAACGAGCCAAAACTGACCAATTGCAATACTACGCCCGCAAAGGCTAAAAACACTGCAAATCCTTGTAACTTTCGCAGCCGCTCGCCTAAAAATAGCATGCCCAACAGCACATTAAGTAATGGGTTTATGTAATACCCTAAACTGGCATCGAGCATATGGTTATTATTAACCGCCCAAATAAACAGCCCCCAATTAAAGCCCAATATAGAAGAGGTAAGTACTAACATTAAAATAATTTTTGGCTGGGCAACTATGCGCTTAACCTTATCCCAGTATTTAAGCACACTGACCACAAGCACTAAAAAAACCACAGACCAGACAACACGGTGAGTTAAAATTTCAAAAGCAGAAACATGCTGTATTTGTTTGAAATAAATAGGCGCTAAGCCCCACATTAAAAAAGCTAAACAGGCAAAAATACCGCCTTTACGCTGCTCGTTTGCAATCGACATACATACTACTTATTCATACTAAAAGGCCGACAGTTTATACCAATTCGCGCTATTAAGTGATTTATTTTGCGGTAACTAAAGCTCAGCGCAAGGCAAAGCTTTTTATTTTAGCCGTACGTAATTAGCAGCTTTAACCTACTAAATACGTACCTGTACCAAAGGCGATTTGGATTGCCTTTTCATTGTGTAGCTCCATTCTACATACACACACTTTATTACCAGAGCGGATCAAAGTAGCACTGGCTGTAAATGTCTCCCCTTTGCCAGGGCGCAAATAATCTGTGCGCAAATCAATAGTGCCTAAGGTAGCCAGCTTTTGCTGAACGCTAGGGATATCGAGCTCGGTTAATTTATCAATAACACTGGCTGCTGCCAGCATGCCGCCCACATTATCGAGCACCGCCGATATAATACCGCCGTGAAGAATTTTTTGCGCAGGATTGCCTATAAATACATCCTGCCAGGGAAAGGTAATTTTAGCTTGCTCAGGACTGAGCGACTCTACCGAGATATTTAAAAACTGATTAAATGGCATGCCATTTACAAACAGTGCGCCAACTTGTTCAATTAACATTTCTTTATTCATTATTATTCTCTATGTTTAAATTAACACTGGTACGATGAGTTAAGCATACCTGAAGCAAAACCACGAGGCACTAATTAAATCATTTACCTCTAAGCTAAAGACATCCTATAAAAAAACCACTAAAATAGCCGCCGATGAATACTCTAACCCCTACACCTAGCACATTGGTCCGCAAGCCCGACACGGTTCTTAAACAAGTGTTTGGCTACAGCGAGTTTCGTGATGGCCAAAAAGCGGTGATCGACGCGGCCATTAATGGCCAAGACTCTTTGGTACTACTGCCTACAGGCGGCGGTAAATCAGTGTGTTACCAAGTACCAGCGTTAGTGCTCGAAGGGGTTACTGTGGTAATTTCACCGCTTATCTCGCTCATGCAAGACCAAGTAACGCAACTGCAAGCATTAGGTGTTAAAGCCGCTTACATTAATAATAGCCTGGCTCGCGAAGAGCAACAATTAGTGTACCAACAATTGCACCAAGGGCTAATAAAATTACTGTATGTTGCCCCTGAAAAAGTGCTTCAGCATGAATTTACCGAGCGACTCAGCCATTTAAATATCAGCTTATTTGCAATTGACGAAGCTCATTGTGTATCGCATTGGGGGCATGACTTTAGACCTCATTACTTTAGATTAAATGAGCTTAAGCAGCGCTTTTCCCATGTACCTATGATGGCACTGACCGCCACGGCCGATAAAGCGACCCGCTTTGATATAGTTGAGCAATTAAAATTACAACAGCCCTATATACATACCGGCAGCTTCGACAGACCGAATATTCGTTACACCATCGAAGAAAAGTTCAAGCCCATGGCGCAACTACTGCGCTATTTAAAAGAGCAAAAAAATCAAAGTGGCATTATTTACTGCACTAGCCGTAAGCGCGTTGATGACATTGCCGAAAAACTTGCTGATGCAGGTTTAAATGCCGCCGCGTACCATGCTGGCATGAGCAACGAGCAACGCCAATTTGTGCAAACCGGATTTGCCCGCGATGATATTCAAATAGTCGTTGCGACCGTTGCCTTTGGTATGGGCATAAATAAACCAAATGTGCGTTTTGTTCTGCATTACGATATTCCAAAAAGTATTGAAGCCTACTATCAAGAAACTGGCCGCGCTGGGCGTGATGGCTTAGCCGCAGAAGCCATTATGTATTTTGATCCCGCCGATATAGGCCGCGTTAGGCGCTTTTTT
This sequence comes from Pseudoalteromonas sp. Angola-30, assembly GCF_028599215.1. Taxonomy (NCBI): domain Bacteria; kingdom Pseudomonadati; phylum Pseudomonadota; class Gammaproteobacteria; order Alteromonadales; family Pseudoalteromonadaceae; genus Pseudoalteromonas; species Pseudoalteromonas sp. Angola-30. The sequence goes on along the minus strand of NZ_JAQREI010000002.1, from coordinate 328,494 downwards.
GAAGACATAGACGATGAACAACGCCGCCGCGTAGAAGAACAACGCTTTAATGCCATGGCCAGTTTTGCCGAGGCGCAAACATGTCGTCGTCAAATACTATTAAACTACTTTAGCGAGTATAAACGCGAGCAATGTGGCAACTGCGATATTTGCATTAACCCGCCAAAAAGCTTTGATGGCACATTAGTAGCGCAACAAGCGCTTTCGTGTGTGTACCGAGCTGGGCAGCGTTTTGGCTTAGGCTATATTGTAGAATTATTACGCGGGGCTAATACCAGCCGCATACGCGACAACAACCACCACGAACTCAGCACCTATGGCATAGGCAAAGACAAAAGCAGTGAATTTTGGCTCAGTATATTACGCCAACTTATACACCAAGGCTTGTTAAGCCAAGATATTACCCAAGGTGCCTCGCTGCGCTTAACCGAAGCAGCACGCGCTGTACTTAAAAGTGAATACGCCCTACAGCTTGCCGAGCCGCGCTTACAAGCTAAACACGTATACCAAGATAAACTGGCGCAGTTTAACTACGACAAAAAACTATTTGCCCGGTTACGGGCTCTGCGTAAAGAACTCGCTGATGCCGACGATGTACCGCCGTACGTTGTATTTAACGATAAAACCTTAGCCGAAATGGCGCAATTAATGCCCACCAACGACAGCGAATTTTTAAAGGTGTCGGGCGTTGGCTTTACCAAACTCAATAAATATGGCGGCGAATTTTTAACGGCCATTCGTAATTACCTTGCTAGCAATTAAGTAAACTATGACCCAAATTGAATACAATCACGCCCATAAATGCATTGTTATAAGCCCGGTAGAAGCCCCACACGATGAAGACTTTGAGCTGTGGAGCACGCTGTTTTTACACGCCGATGAAATAACAATTATTGACTACGCAGGGGGTGCTGACCGTCATCAATTGCGCTTTAGCTATCAACAGCAAACCTTTAATTTAAATTTTGAACACTACAGCGAAAGTATTTGGATTAATGGCGAAGGCCAAGAAGCCGAGCATTTATTAGCAGCCCTTGCTTTTTACTTAAGCTAAAACACTTCGCATATGCACTAATTAACAAAGGTGCGTAACGGTAACAATTAATTAGTTTCAAAATCCATACCTTTTACTTACATTGTAATAACAATGATGTAAGCTGATATTACGACTCATATTTGCAGTAGTATTGAAGAGGTTGAATGGTGGATAGAAAATGGATTGCACACTGTTGTATAAGCTTAGCCCTTGTAAGCTTTAGTGCGCCTAAGGCCTTTGCACAACAACCACCCAAAACTAACACCTGCTCCGCTGTGCAAACTCACTCAGACAAAAGCAATAATTTACGCCGTGAGGTTGAAGATAAAACCACACTGATTAATAGTCGCAGCGACGCCCAAATAACCTCAATTACCCTTAAACAACTTAACGTTTTTAATACCGAGTTGGAGGAGGAAAATAACGCGCTTTTTCGTTTTGCCAACCGCGCGCATATTCAAACCGAGCCAGACGTTATTAGTAATATTCTGTTATTTAAACAAGGCGATAATTACAATGCCAGAAAGCTCGCTGAGTCAGAGCGTTTATTACGCCAACAAAACTATTTATATGATGCGCAAATAAGCGCGGTTGAAAACTGCGACGGCAACGTAGATGTAACGGTGGTAACTCGCGATTTATGGACCTTACTACCCGAAATAAGCTTTAGTCGCAGCGGTGGCGAAAATAAATCGAGTATTGGCTTTCGCGAATCAAATTTACTGGGTTGGGGCAAGCGTTTATCGTTTTCACGCACTACCGACAGCGATCGTAATGGTTATTTATTTGTTTATGACGATCCTAATATATTATCTAGCCGGTATCGCGGGCGCTTAGAGTATGCCGACAACAGTGACGGAAAACGCCACTTATTAGAGCTAACCTATCCGTTTTACGCCATAGATACACCTTATAGCTATGGTATTAAAAGCTTTTCTGAACAGCGAGAAGAGTCGTTGTATCGCCGTGGTGATGAATACAGTGAGTTTGATCAAACAACCGATTTTTTTAGCGCTTTTTTAGGCCACTCTAAAGCATTATCTGATAGCTGGACACAGCGCTTAACGCTTGGCTATGTAAACCAAAAAGACAGCTTTGCAGAAATAGAAACAACCTTTGCTCCCTTGGCCAAAAACAGACAACTGAGTTACCCCTATGTGAGTGGTCATTGGTTTGAAGACAGTTATATAAAAGTGCGTAATTTTGACAGTATTTCGCGCACCGAAGATTTAAATTTAGGGTGGAATATTAAAGCCCTATTAGGCTACTCAGATGAATCTCTAGGTAATGATGACAGCAGAGCCGTATATTCGTTAAAAGCTAAAAAAGCACACTTTACTACCGACAGAACGCTGTGGCGTTTTAGTGCTCAAGTGGATGGTTATTGGAATAAAGAGCAAAAACAACTAGAAAACTTTTTAGCCACCAGCGAAGTGCAGTACTACTTAAATACCAGCGAAAACCAATCTTGGTTTGTTAAAGCCCGTGCCCAGTATGCTAAAAACCTAACCGCCGATAAGCAGCTAACACTTGGCGGCGAAACGGGCCTTCGTGGCTATCCTATGGATTACCAGCATGGCGACCGAAGCTTTTTAGTCAGCTTAGAAAAACGCTATTACTGGGAATACGATTTACTGCAGCTATTTAAAGTCGGTGCAGCGGGCTTTGTTGATGTTGGCCGCGCTTGGTTTAACGATGAAGACAACGGCGAGAACGATCATGTTTTAAAAAATGTTGGTGTGGGTTTGCGTTTAGCACCTAGCAGAGCAAACTCTGGCACCATGATCCACCTTGATATTGCCGCCCCGCTTGATAGCTACGACGATGTTGATTCGGTGCAGTGGCTCGTGAGTGTTAAAAACACCTTTTAAATAGCGAGCAATAAACGAAAGCGTTACACTAGCGCTTTAAATTTTCCTAAAAACAGTACGGGATCACACTTTGGAATTGTTTGCGCTTTTAGAGCTAATGGGTACGCAATATAAATTGATTGTTACCCTTATGGCCATTTTACTTTTTCCTCTTTTATTAAAAGTCACTAAAAAGTTGCTCGAAAAAGCCATAAAAGGAAAAGTAGATGTTCATCGTAAATTTAGAGCTGAGCTGTTATTAAAAATAATACTCGCGTTTGTAGTGCTGTGCTTAGTGCTTATATTTTGGGGTATAGAGCTGCGCGGGCTATTAGTTTTGGGCTCATCATTATTTGCTATGCTCGGGGTCGCTTTATTTGCCGCTTGGTCGCTGCTTAGTAACCTTACCGCTTTTTTACTCATGTTTATTCAAAATGGTTTTCATGTGGGAAATTGGGTGCGTATTGTTGATGGCGCAAACCATATAGAAGGGCGCATTGTCGAATTAGGTTTAATGAACGTGCTACTTGAGCATGTGGATGGGCACCGAGTTGTTTACCCAAATAACCTGTTTGTGACACGCCCAGTTATAGTATTAAATAAAGAACCTAAGCCTACAAAGGCACCGGTAATAAAACGGATTATTGGCCCTAAAAAGACATAGTTTTAAAAGTCATATCCGTAAAAAAGCCGCAGTAAGGCAAACCTCACTGCGGCTTTTTACTAGCTAACATAGTGCTAATTATTTAGCTCAGCTGTTTTAAGCTCTTCATCTAAATCATTTATTTCGTCAATAAAATGCTCTAATTGCTGCTCTACTAAGCTGTTATCATTTGCAAAGTAAGCAAGGTGGAATACCGCATCCCCTTCGTTTACTAGTGGCATAGTTTGCTGGCCTATCACAATACCGCCCTTAGGCGCTAAAAGCTCAAGCTCGGCATCACCTAATGGGCTACTTATGTACGCCAGCACTTGGCCTTTTTCTACGTGTTCACCTAGCGATACTTGCGCACGTACAATGCCATCTACCTCAGCGCGTATCCAACTTGTTGACCCTGCAATAATAGGATCGGGCAGTTTTTTAGGACGCTTGCCGCGGATCATTTTTAAATGCCGCATCACATAATCCACACCCTGCACACCTGCTGCAATGGCAATAGGGTCAAAGCGTAAGGCTTCACCGGCTTCGTAAGTAATAACCGGTATACCTAAATTAGCGGCTTCACTACGTAATGAGCCATTACGAAGGGATGCATTTATAACCGCTGGCGTACCGAATGCTTTGGCCATATCAGCGGTTGCTTCATCATCTAAGTTAGCGCGTATTTGCGGTAAGTTAGTTCGGTGAATAGCCCCCGTATGTAAATCAATAATGTGGGTACAATGTACCGCCACCTGATTAAAAAACATATGTGCCATACGCCCCGCTAGCGATCCACGCTCAGAGCCCGGAAAGCTGCGGTTCATATCACGTCTATCGGGTAAATAACGTGATTTATGAATAAAGCCAAACACATTAACAATCGGCACAGCAATTATGGTTCCGCGCAGTTGGCTTGCATCTATTTTAGAGAGCAGCTGGCGTACAACTTCTACACCATTTAGCTCATCCCCATGAATAGCGGCACACACCATCAGCACTGGGCCTTCCATTACACCATTAACCACTTCAATAGGAATATTGAGCGGTGAATGGGTGTAAAGTTTAGCAGCCTCTAAGGCAAGGGTTTTACGCTCGCCCACGCCAACACTTTCACCTAATAAGGTAAAAGGACGATTAATTTTAACCTTTGCCACGGGTTGCGGTTCCTTTAATAGCAGCATTTTTTTCGATGAAATCAATCACCATACCGGCAATATCTTTACCTGTTGCCACTTCAATCCCTTCAAGGCCTGGAGAAGAGTTTACTTCCATTACCAAAGGCCCACGAGATGAGCGAAGTAAATCAACGCCCGCTACATTTAAGCCCATTGCTTTTGCTGCAGCAACGGCGGTTTTACGCTCTTCTGGGGTAATGCGTACTAATGTAGCGCTACCACCACGGTGAAGGTTTGAGCGGAACTCGCCTTCTTGCGCTTGGCGCTTCATGGCCGCTATTACTTTATCACCAAGTACAAAACAACGAATATCGGCTCCGCCGGCTTCTTTAATGTATTCTTGAACCATAATATTGGCTTTTAAACCCATAAACGCTTCAATAACACTTTCAGCCGCTTTACGTGTTTCAGCAAGTACAACACCAATGCCTTGTGTGCCTTCAAGTAATTTAATAACCACCGGAGCACCGCCTACCATTTCTAGTAAGTCTTTAACGTCATCTGGTTTGCTGGCAAAACCGGTTACCGGCATGCCTACGCCTTTACGTGATAACAGCTGAAGTGAGCGTAATTTATCGCGCGAACGAGAAATAGCTACCGATTCGTTAACAGGATAAACCCCCATCATTTCGAACTGACGTAAAACAGAGCAACCATAAAATGTCACCGATGCACCAATGCGTGGAACAATGGCGTCAAAATCTTTTAAATTTTCACCACGGTAGTGAATTTCTGGCTGTTCTGAGTTTATATTCATATAGCAACGAAGCGCATCAATCACCTTTACCTCGTGACCGCGTGCCTCTGCCGCTTCAATTAAGCGACGCGTTGAATACAAATTTCTGTTGCGAGATAAAATACCAATTTTCATAGTTAAAACCTTAACTATCTAATAAATGAGATAAAGCCGGATCAACGACTATACGATTTTCCATGGCTGTACGCCCTAATAACATTCTAAACTTCATGGTTGCCCGACTCGTTAAAGTAACTTCTATAGGCCAACTATGGGGCCCTGCATGCAATGTTGTTTCTATAAAGTACCGTAACTCTTTTTGCCCACTTGAGCTGGTTACCGCCTTAATTTTTTTAACCTTTGCAGTGCAAGCAACCTGAGTGTGTTCGTCATCTTGCAATGGTTGGACTATAAATTTTACCCACTTTTCTTCGCCTTCTTCGTACTCTTCAATGTTAATTGCATGAATACATGAAGTGCGGGCGCCAGTATCAACTTTTGCTTTTATCTTTTCGATGCCAAGCTCGGGTAAACTTAACCACTCACGCCAACCAACAGTTAACTTTGCTGTCATAAATGTGCCCTTAATAAAAAAGTGACTTATACGCTACGGCGCAAAAAACACCAGCGAAATAAATTTATCTAGTCGATGAGTAAATTAAATTGATCTTTTATAGGAACTAATCACACAATGCGCGCCTTGCTGTTTAGTGCCTTATTTAGCAATTAAAGCCTGCATATAGGTTTTACCTTAACGCTAACTAATTAAAAGTTAAGGTAAGTTTGTAAAGCACTATGCAGATACACTATAGTTAACTGTATTAAAAATACACTATTATATGAGTTTAAAATATGATTAATGGTTTACTGCATGCACTGGTGCTTGATGAAAAAGGCGGCGCGCACGCCATAGAAAACACCCGCGATTTAAATAACTGGCACCCTAGCCAAGGTAAACTGTGGATACATATGGACTACAGCCAAAGCGAGGCAGTAACGTGGCTTAAAAGCCAGGCTCACCTTACCGACTTTGAGCTTGATTCGCTTATTGCTGATGAAACTCGCCCTCGCTTAACACCTAGCACCAATGGCCATATGCTGTTTTTGCGTGGTGTAAATTTAAACCCAGCGCAAAGCCCTGAGGACATGGTGTCAATTCGTTTATTTATTAGCGAATCTGTGGTTATCACAACGCGCAAACGTCGCTTACTTTCGATTCAAGATATATTAGCAGAGCTTAATGCTGGCCACGGCCCATGCTCAATATCAGAGTTGGTCGGCTCTATTACGCAAAAACTGACATCACGCATGCAAAGTGTCATTGATACGCTTGATGAAACCCTTGATGAATTTGAAGAAGAAATAGACGAGCCAAGTAAAAAGTTTGATAACCAAGGTTTATCTCAACTGCGCCGTCAAACTATTGCCTTAAAGCGTTACTTAAAACCGCAAAAGGAAGCGTTAAGTTTAATGGTAAATAACCATTACCCCTGGCTTTTAGATGAAGATAAAGCAAAGCTAAACGAAACCACTAACTTACTTATTCGTTATTTAGAAGAGCTAGATAGCGCCATAGAGCGTGCGCAAATTATTCAGCAAACCATTACTAACCAGGTGTCTGAGCAATTAAATCAACGCATGTATGTAATGTCGGTTGTGGCTGCGCTTTTTTTACCACTGGGCTTTTTAACGGGCCTTTTAGGGGTAAATGTAGGTGGCATACCTGGTACCGAAAACCCTTATGCATTTAGTGCATTTGTGATTTTTTTAATTGTGCTTACTGGCGGTATTGGCGTGTACTTTAAAAATAAAAAATGGTTATAAAATAAAGTTTTTTTATTATGGCCACTCAATTGAGTGGCCATAATAAGTCACTAATTAATTAGTTTCGCGCGTATAACTCACATTGGTCATCGTCACTTTTGACTCTGTAATGCCTAAATCCTCAAAACAGTTTTTAAACGAGTTAGAGTTTCCGGCCTCACCACATTTATCTAATGTGTATGGGTCTTGCGATTGCAGGTAGTTACCAAACTTAAAGTATGACTGCGAATCATCCTCTACTGGTATACCGAACGAGTTACCGAATGCCGTAACCTCTACATCGCCGTAGTTATTAACTACCCGCAAGTTAAATGTCTCACCGCTGGTCATTGTACCCAAAGCAAATTTTTCTTCATTACCGCTGGTATTACGTAAACGTACGTACACATCAAAAATTCCGTTGTTCGCTACGCTATCATTAAAGCCCGATTCATCAGTATCCGACACATACACTTTAGATATAGTCCCGGTATCGCTAGCATGGTGCTGCGATATAATTGTTTTTCCGCCATCAGACATCTCAACTTTTACCGTAGCTTCGAACACTTCATAGGTTTGAGTCATAGCAACGCGTAAACTTTCTTTAACCTTATACTCATGACGCCAGCCATTACCATTAGGCGTAATATGTTGTGCCTCTAACGGCACAAACACTAAGGTGCTATCGTCAACGAGAGGATTTGGGTTATCACCTTCTAAATCAAAAATGCTACCACTGGTTATGCTGCTAGGAATTGTTGAACCATTTGAGTTATCGCTGCCGCCATCTGAGCCACCATCATTACTGCCGCTGCCCTCAACCAAGGCAAAATTATCAAACCTTACATCGCTGGTGTTGTTGTAATGTTTAGCAAAAACCTGAAGTGAATTGGTGTTTGCTGAGGTAAATGTTTTTGTTACTTTAGTCCACGAAGAAACATTAAAGGTTTGGTTTTTAAATAAACCATTTAAATCGTTTACACCAATTTGCCCTTTACCCAGCACATAAGCACTTAGGGTGTATTCAGTGTTAGGCTGTATATCTACCACTTGATAAACCCGTGCTGGACTGCCCTGAATCTTTAACGATTTTGAGCCACTGTAAGCATCTGAAGAAATAGCGGCTGGGTCGGTTTCGTTCCAGTTACTAAAGCCACTTTCAAAGCCTGCATTATTAATTGTTGCAGCATGAGATAGCGCTGAACTTGTCGCAATTGCGCTGTAAAAAAACAGTTTTTTATGGTTAATCATTATCTTTATTCCTTTAAACCTGAATATAAAAATAACCTAACTACCTAGTTTTGTGTCAGTCACTAAAACTTAGATCACCCTGTGTAAACAGGTTTCTATTTTTGTGTATGAATAGATTTGGCAAGAACACCCGGGTTACAAAAATCAATCTAAAACCTTTAAATTGGCCTTACCAATATTAATGCCATATGGCGAGCTAAAGGCTATATTTTTTGTTACCAATATGTCAACAGAGAATGTAATAGCAAATAAGTATTAGTTTTATTAAATATTGTATTTACAACTTGTAAATAGTTATAACTATTCAACAAGTTATATATTAGGGACAGATTGGCAATAAATAAAAATATTTTTTCAATTTAATGAATAAGTAGTACGTCGAAATAAGCCCTATTACCAATAGGAATATGAACAAGCTTAACTTTTAATGAATATATTAAGGAGAATTAAGTTTTTTATATGAAAGATAATAATTGGTTATAACAAAAATAAAATTGGTAACACGAAAAGTATTAAATTTTTGCCGTTAAATAAGGCAAAATAAAGGGGGTATTAATGCGCCACTACACTGAAAATGAATTAATATCTGAAAATAGGCTGCGGTTTAAAGAGTCATATTTACTCTGTGCACAAAAAAAGCGAGCATATATAAATGCTCGCCTTTATCAACTAGCTAACGCCTTACTCTTGAAAGTAAGTGCCCCAACCGTCGTATTCAACGTCACACTCAACAGCTAGCGCTGCAAGTTTATCAACGTCTTCCATTATAACTTCAACGTCTAGCTCAGCTTCGACTACAATATCAAAGCTCCAAATTTTGCTGCCATCTTCTAGCTCAAGCTCTGCCGGTTCTTCAACATCGTAGCCTAATTTAAAGGCAGCCAGTGCCGCTTGCTCTAATTTGCTAAAATCTTCGCATACAAAATGATGCTCAACTTCATAAAGTATTTCAGGATCAGAGCCATCTTCAAGTAGTGAACTTACGATGTCTTCACTTATTTCACGCCAGTTTTCCATTATTTATCTCTCGCTTGAGCATCTAATTCAGTTATTTTAGCAGCCATAATACTATGCACTTGGGTGGCCTGTTCACGGGCACTCACTTTTTTATCAAGTGATATAGGCGCTAACATTTCAATGTAAATTGTACCATTATCCCAGCGGTTTAGCTTAATAGTTTTATCAGTTGTGCTCATACATACCGGCACTATGGGTACATCTGCGCTTAAAGCGGTGTGAAATGCGCCGGTTTTAAATGGCAGTAAACCGCGGCCATAGCTTCTTGTACCTTCGGGAAATACCCAAATAGATAGGCCTTTTTGTTTAATTTTTTCAGCGGCTTTTGAAATTGTACCTGCCGCTTTTGAGCGATTAGCTCTATCAATCAATATGTTGCCCGACAACCAGTAAAGTTGTCCAAAAAATGGGATCCACTTTAAGCTTTTTTTGCCTAAGCTAACGCAGTTTTCAGGCACCATAGCCGATACAGTAAATAAATCGTAATTGTTTTGATGGTTTGATAGGTAAACCGCAGGGCCAATATTGAGCGCATCAGGGTGGCGTTTAAGGACAAGTTTAACCCCTAACATTTTAGCCATTGAGCCAAACCAGCCAGCTATCACATGCACATTATTAGGGTGAAACGGTCTCACAATCGACAGTAACAACCCAAACACGCAGCTGAAAAATATAAACAGCACCATAATTAAAATACGTATAACAGCTAACAAACTTCTCTCCAAAATGTGTGTGCAATGCGCTATAAGCCGCGCATATTTCACTATTATAACGTGATTTTATGACGATCACGAGACAATAGCGAACAGCTGTAAGCTGAAAAATACAGCATAAACAAAAACGGCCTGCAAAAGCAGGCCGTTAGAGGTGTATATTTCGGGTTTATTCTTCGACTAATGTGTCATCACTTTGCTCATCTGCCGGCGTAAATTCCACCACAGCTTCATCAACACGCTGTAAGCCTCGCGGTAACTTATTACCTCTACGCCCGCGCTCACCATGATAATGCTCCAAGTCGCTCGGTTTAAGCGTTAGCTTTCGTTTACCAGCATGAAGGGTAACGCTACTGCCTTGTGGTACCACCGCCAGCACTTTGACAAACTCTTCACGTGCTTGCACTTTAGCCCCTGGAATAGAGATAATTTTATTACCTTTACCTTTACCCAGTTTTGGTAAGTCGCGCAGTGGGAATAACAGCATGCGCCCTTCGTTCGAAATGGCCATGCAGTAATCGGTTGCTACATCGTTTACTCTGATTGGTGAGAGTAAAATTCCGCCCTTAGGCACGCTCACCAAGGCTTTACCGTTTTTATTTTTACTTACTAAATCTTTAAAGTCAGTAATAAAGCCATAACCCGCGTCAGAGGCCATAAGTAGCACTTGATTGTCTTCACCCATTACCACGTGCTCAAAATTAGCTCCAGTGGTGAGGTTAAAGCGCCCTGTCATCGGCTCGCCTTGGCTACGTGCCGATGGCAAGCTGTGTGCATCGGTTGCAAATGCACGCCCTGCTGAGTCTAAAAATACCGCAGGCTGATTACTCTTACCCTTAGCGGAGGCTTTGTATTCATCGCCAGCACGGTAATTAAGCCCTTCTACATCAATGTCATGGCCTTTACCAACACGTGCCCAGCCTTTATCAGAAAGCACGACTGTTACCGACTCTGAAGGAATTAAATCTTTTTCACTCAGTGCTTTAGCTTCTACGCGCTCAATAACAGGTGAGCGGCGATCGTCGCCATACATGTCGGCCGCTTCTTGAATTTCTTTTTTAAGAAGCGTTGACATACGACGGTCTGAGCCAAGCGTTAGCTCTAACTTGTCACGTTCTTTGGCCAGTTCATCTTGCTCGCCACGTATTTTAAATTCTTCTAGTTTTGCTAAATGACGAAGTTTTAATTCTAAAATGGCTTCGGCTTGAGTATCGGTTAAATCAAAGCGCTCCATCAATACAGGTTTTGGTTTATCTTCTGTGCGAATAATTTCAATTACTTCATCAATATTTAAAAAGGCAGCAAGTAAACCTTCTAAAATATGTAATCGTGCCAGTACTTTATCTAAACGGTGCTGTAAGCGCCTACGTACTGTTTCGCGTCTAAACGTTAGCCACTCAGATAAAATACTGCGTAGGTCTTTTACTTGTGGGCGGCCATCAAGGCCTAACATGTTTAAGTTTACACGGTAGTTTTTTTCAAGGTCGGTGGTGGCAAATAAGTGCGCCATTAACGGCTCAGCTTTAATGCGGTTTGAACGCGGTACAATCACAATACGGGTTGGATTTTCGTGATCAGACTCATCTCGTAAATCAGCGACCATTGGCAGCTTTTTAGCATTCATTTGCGCTGCGATTTGCTCAAGCACCTTAGCCCCTGAACACTGATGCGGTAGCGCAGTAATAACAATATCGCCATGCTCTTCAGTATACACCGCACGCATTTTAATTGAGCCTCGGCCGGTTTTGTATATTTTATGAATATCGGCTTTTGGGGTAATTATTTCAGCGTCGGTTGGATAATCAGGTGCGTGTACAAGCTCAAGTAACTCATCAAGCTCGGTTTTAGGCTTATCAAGTAATAAACAACAGGCACTGGCTACTTCACGCACATTATGTGGTGGAATATCGGTTGCCATACCTACTGCAATACCCGTTACGCCATTTAACAAAATATGCGGTAAGCGCGCCGGTAACACTAATGGCTCGTCCATAGTGCCGTCAAAGTTTGGCGTCCAATCAACGGTGCCTTGCCCTAGCTCTTTAAGTAATACCTCAGAGAACTTTGATAAGCGTGCTTCGGTATAACGCATTGCCGCAAACGATTTAGGGTCATCTGCTGCCCCCCAGTTACCTTGCCCATCGACTAATGGGTAACGGTAAGAAAACGGCTGTGCCATTAATACCATAGCCTCGTAACAGGCACTGTCGCCATGCGGGTGGTATTTACCTAATACATCACCTACCGTACGAGCCGATTTTTTATATTTAGCAGCGGCCGATAAACCCAGCTCACTCATAGCATAAATAATACGACGTTGAACCGGTTTTAAACCATCACCAACATGCGGTAATGCACGGTCCATAATTACGTACATAGAGTAATTTAAGTAGGCGTCTTCAGTAAAACGCCCCATTGTTTGTTGTTCAATTCCTTGCATTAGCAAGGTATCTGTATCACTCATTAAAGCTTACCTAGTTTTTCTTATAGCTTACGCGGTAGATCACGTTTGCGTAATCGTCGCTTATTAGCAGACTGCCGTCATTTAATTGTGCAAATGCAACTGGGCGTCCAAAGGTTGTTTCGTTATGCATAAAGCCGGTAATAAATGGCGTGTATTTAGTAATACGCCCTTGCTCTACATTGGCTACAGCCACTTTATAACCTGATTTTTTAGTACGATTCCACGAGCCATGTTCAGCAACAAATAGCTGCTCTTTGTAAGAGCCCGGGAACTGTTTACCGGTATAAAAATGAATACCAAGGGGCGCAACGTGAGCACCTAGCGCAAGCGCTGGCGGGCTGTAGTCACTAATGTTTTTACCTTTACCAAACTCAGGATCTGCAATGGCACCGGCGTGAACGTAAGGAAAACCAAAGTGCTCGTTTTCTTTACTTACGCGGTTAATTTCATCAGGTGGAATATCATCACCCATCATGTCGCGGCCATTATCACTAAACCATAATGCTTGCGTGCTTGGATGAAAGTCAAACCCCACTGAGTTGCGTACCCCTTGGGCTATTGTTTTAATTTGTTTGGTTTCTACATCAAGTGCAAAAATACGCCCGTAACGCTCATCTTCGGCGCATATATTACACGGAACACCAACCGGAATAATAAGCTCTCCGGTGGGTGCAAAGCGTAAAAACTTCCACCCGTGGTGACGATCCGATGGCAACGCGTTGTAAACCACGTCAAATTTAGGGTCTTTTAACTGCGTGTCTACGTTTTTAAAGCGAATAATACGGTGTACTTCACCTACGTATAAATCGCCATCTTTAATTGCTAATCCCGAGGGCATATTTAACCCCTCAGCAATCACCATTTTTTTATCTGCTACGCCATCACTGTTATGATCGATTAACGCATACACATTTCCTGCTTTGCGAGAACCTGCGTAAACAATGCCTTTTTTTGATACTGCTATTTGGCGTGCATTTTCAACATCATCAGCAAATAAGCTTACCTCAAACCCAGGTGCTACGGTGAGTTTATCTAGTATGTCTTTTGCCATTGCTGGTGCTGTTGTTAAGCCAAGCAATAATAAACTTCCTAGTATTTTATTCATTTGCCTCTCCAAGTGTTAAACACAAGCTTATTATACCTGTGCTTTATTACCGTGATCTTCTAGCCACTGGCGTCTGTCTGACGAGCGTTTTTTAGCAAGTAGCATATCCATCATTTCTAATGTTTGCTCTTCTTCATCTAGCGTAAGTTGCACTAAGCGGCGAGTATTTGGGTCCATTGTCGTTTCGCGCAGCTGCAGCGGGTTCATTTCGCCCAGCCCTTTAAATCGTTGCACGTTTACTTTACCGCGTTTTTTCTCTGCTTCTATGCGGGCCAAAATACCTGTTTTTTCATCTTCATCGAGGGCGTAATACACCTCTTTACCAATGTCGATTCTAAACAGTGGTGGCATAGCCACGTATACATGCCCTGTTTTAACCAGTTGCGGAAAATGACGCACAAACAAAGCACACAATAAGGTGGCAATGTGTAGTCCATCCGAGTCAGCATCGGCCAATATACAAATTTTATTATAACGCAGGCCGGTTAAATCAGTTGAGTCTGGGTCAATACCCAGCGCCACCGAAATATCATGCACCTCTTGCGAGGCTAATATTTGCCCTGATTCAACTTCCCACGTATTCAAAATTTTACCGCGCAGTGGCATTATTGCCTGAAACTCACGATCGCGTGCCTGCTTAGCCGAGCCACCTGCTGAGTCACCCTCTACCAAAAATAGTTCTGTACGGTCGTTATCGGCTGCGCTACAGTCGGTTAGTTTACCGGGTAACGCAGGGCCTGAGGTAACGCGTTTACGCACTACTTTTTTCGCCGCTCGCAATCGGCGCTGTGCATTTGAAATACACAGTTCTGCAAGCAATTCTGCAGTGTCTGTGTGCTCGTTTAACCATAAGCTAAATGAGTCTTTAACCACACCCGATACAAACGCTGCACATGAGCGAGAAGAAAGCTTTTCTTTGGTTTGGCCGGCAAATTGTGGGTCTTGCATTTTTACCGATAACACATAGCTACAGCGCTCCCAAATATCATCTGGGGTAAGCTTTACGCCACGCGGTAATAAGTTTCTAAATTCACAAAATTCGCGCATTGCTTCAAGTAAGCCTTGGCGCAAACCATTTACGTGTGTACCACCTTGTGCGGTAGGAATAAGGTTTACATAGCTCTCAGCAATCGACTCACCGCCCTCAGGTTGCCATACAACAGCCCAATCAGCCCCTTCAATCGAGCTTGAAAACTCGCCTACAAATGGGTCTTTTGGCAGTACTTCAAAGCCTTTAACAGCTTCAATTAAGTAGTCCTTTAAACCTGTTTCGTAAAACCATTCTTGAGTTTCTTTAGTTTGCTTATTAACAAACTTAATGCGCAAGCCTGGGCATAAAACCGCTTTAGCTTTTAATAGGTGGTTTAATTTAGTAATTGAAAAGTTAGCTGAGTCAAAGTAACTCGCATCGGGCCAAAATCGAACGGTAGTACCGGTGTTGCGCTTACCAACAGTGCCAATGACATCTAAGTCTTCAACTTTATCGCCGTTTTCAAAGGCCATTCTAAATTGTTGAGCGTCGCGCCTTACCGTTACTTCAACACGGTGCGATAACGCATTTACAACCGAAATACCTACCCCGTGTAAACCGCCCGAAAACTGATAGTTTTTGTTAGAGAATTTACCACCTGCATGCAGCTTGGTAAAAATCAGCTCCACCCCAGGAATACCTTCCTCAGGGTGAATATCTATAGGCATACCACGGCCATCGTCTATAACTTCAAGAGAGTTATCTTCGTGTAAGATCACATCAATTTTAGTGGCATGGCCCGCCATGGCTTCATCGACACTGTTATCGATAACCTCTTGGCCTAAATGGTTTGGACGTACCGTGTCGGTATACATACCAGGGCGGCGTTTTACCGGCTCTAATCCATTGAGAACCTCAATGGCTTCGGCGTTATAATTTTGCTGACTCATAATTTTTATCTTTATATGCGCTTAGGCTAATTTGTTTTAGGTAATTTAAGAAACTCTACAATACTATCTAAGGTGCGTTCAAAACCAACAAAGCTGTGATCGCCACCAAACTCAACTAACTGTTTGCATTGTGAAAAATAATTTACTGCGTGTTGATAATTTAACACTTCATCTCCCGTTTGCTGCAACAAATAGAGCAGTTCGGGAGATGTTAATTTAGGCACATACAATGCTTTTAAAGCATCCATGTGGCTGGTATTTAACTCATAATGATAATCTTGATAAGGATTATAATTGTGGCCAATAAGCGGCGCTAATAAGTTAAACGGTGCTACTGCTGGGTTTATTAAAGCTGCTCGCAGGTTATAACGCTGCGACAAGTAGGTGGCATAAAACCCACCTAGTGAGCTCCCAAGTAACGCGGTATCTGGCGTTAATAAATGCTCAAGCTGTAAAATAGCTTGTAAGGGCTCGTGATTTAAACGCGGTACGCAATAGTCAACGTCATAGTTTGCCATAAGCTCGCCAAAGCGCACAGCTTTATATGATTTTTCAGAACTATTAAAGCCATGAATATAAATTACGCGTTTAACCATACAACATCCGTTTTAACTGTTAAAGCATTGTCCTGTGTAGTTAAATGCAACATTCGATAAGCGGGGCCGTGGTTTTCTTGCTGCCATTGCGGGCAATTTTTTGTAAATTGCACCGAACTGGCGGGCGTTGCATAAATACTCAGCTCTCTAAAAGTTTGCGTATAGTGATTATGCACATGACCGTGCAGCAACGCCGCTACATTAGCACTATTAACTAACACGTTTAATAATTGCGGGCCGTTTTCAAGCATGTGTTTATCAAGATAGCCATTAATAGCAAGCGGGTTGTGATGACAAAACACCACATGCTGTGATTGCGAACTTGCTAAACAATCCGCGATTTCATTTAAGTGCTCACTAGACACCCACCCTGCAGGTGTAGGGCCTTTTGAGTTTATAAGTAGCAGCTCAAATCCTTGTGCGATAATGCGTTTAGCCGACACTATTTGCCCACCACTGATGCGATTAAGCATGGTAATCTCATCATGATTGCCTGGTACCCAAAATACTGGGCAGGTCAAATCAGCGTTATTAATAAGCTCAGCAAATAATAAATAAGATTCAAAACTATGATCTTGTGTTAAATCACCACCAAATATAACCGCATCTAATGACTGCGTGGCCATGTGCGCTAATGCGTGTGCAAAATGCGCGGCGGTGTTTACGTTAAAGTACTCAGCGTTAGGGTCGGCAAATAAATGGCTATCGGTTATATGCGCAACACGCAGCGATGAGCGGTTAAAGTGATAATGCTCATCAAACCAAGCCATTGTTTATATCCCAGTTTAGTACTGCTCGGCCATGCTCTACACAGGCTACTAACCAGTCATATAAAAATGCATTAAGTTGATACTTTTCATCTTTTTGGTGCATTTTAGGATTTGGATAACCATAAGATGGCTTTATCCGTTGATGATAATCGTGGTGAATAATTTCAGCCACTTTTGCATCTTGATAAAGCCTGACTGTTAAATACAAAGGAGAAACGCCTTTAACCATCCCTGTTAGCTGTTTGATAGAAATATCCAGTGTGTACTTAGCACTATCGTCAATGATAATGGCAAATTCACTATGACCTAATTTAACTTTACGCACACTATTAGCGCTGCGCTCTTTAGGTAATAGTTTTGAAAGACGTACGTAATTATGCTCGCAAAGCGTCATGTACTTTGGGAGGCTCTGAATATATCGTTGGGTTGCTAAAAGTGCTGTCAAAGTACCGCCGTATTAAAAAGTTAAAATTATGTCCACTTACTGCTTATTTTTTCACGATTTAACGCCAACCACTGTAAACAGATTACCGTTGCCGCGTTATCTATTTCACCGTTATTGAGGCGCGAAAGCGCATCATCAAGGCTTAATATATGGGTTTTAATGTCTTCACCTTCGCTTTCAAGGCCATATACACCACTTTGTACTTGGCTTAAATCTGCCCGCGCTAGGTATAAATGTAAGCGCTCAGTGGTACCGCCCGGACTTGAAAGGTAAGAGAGCATAAATTCAAGATCAGTAAGCTCAAGCCCAGCCTCTTCATAGGCTTCTTTTTTTACCACCCCTTCGTAATCGGTACTGCCATCGGTCATACCGGCAATACATTCTAGCAGCCAGGGCGAGTGTTTGCTGTTAATAGCGCCAATACGTATTTGCTCTATTAAAAGTACACTTTGCGTAGTTACATCATAAGGTAGAACAGCGATTGCATCGCCCCGCTCTAGTATTTCGCGCTTTATAAGTTGCGATGTACCACCATTAAACAGGCTATGCTCAAACTCATACATATCCACCTTAAAAAAGCCATTATACAGACTTTTAACTGCTTTTAAGCTCACATCTTTATGTGTAAATTGAACCAAGCTTTTATCTGCCATATTATACATCCCGCTTATTTAAACGATTAAAGTTTGTTAATATATTCTGTTACATTTGAACATACAGTTTTACTAATTTCTTTTTTAGTTATTTAGCAAAACACGTTACCATGCTTTTAGTACAAAATTTGTCTAAGGACTGAACCTAACATGAAAAAGAACATCCTTGCAGCGCTCGTTAGTTTGTCGTGCGCATTAGGCACAACCACAGCAAGTGCTGAAGATTTAATGCAAGTTTTTGAAATTGCTACTGCTAACGATCCCACTGTTTTAAAAGCAAAAGCCCAAGCAGATGCGCAATCTTACGAAAGCGATTTAGCAATGAGTGCATTACTGCCGCAAATTGGCGTAAGCATGGGCTATGAAAAAAGCGATTCTACCTCTTTTCAAAGCGTCGGTGATTTAGCTGACCAAGTTAAAATAAACAGCGATACCGACCAATTCACGCGTGGTGTTAGTTTAAGCCAAACCTTATTCGACTTAGGCGCATGGAATACACTCGATATTGCCGAAAAACAAGCGCTGCAAGCCAATGCGCAATACGATAACGCAAAACAAAACTTAATTGTGCGCGTTGCTGAAGGCTATTTTAACGTATTAAGCGCCATTGATAACCTTGAATTTGTGCAAGCCGAAAAGCGTGCCATTGAACGCCAGTTAGAGCAAACCAAACAGCGCTACGCAGTTGGCCTTACAGCAATTACAGATGTTCACGAAGCGCAAGCACAATACGATAACTCAGTAGCACAAGAAATTATTGCCAGTAATGCCGTTGAAACCGCACGCGAGCAACTGCGTGAAATAACCGGTAAGTACCACGCAAAACTTGATTTTTTAAACACCGAAACATTTTCAACAGTAAAACCGGTTAAAAAATCGACTGACTTTGTAAAAGTAGCTGAGAACAATAATATCAGCTTACAAGTGGCTAAAGTCACGGTTGATATTGCTAAAGATCAGATCACGCTTGCTAAAGCTGGCCACTACCCAAAGCTAACACTTGATGCCAGCTACGGTGATTCTTTAACTGACCAAAATATAAATGGTTTAAGCTTTAACGACCAACCACGTGCCGACTCAACATCGGTTGCCGTTAATTTAAGTGTTCCTCTGTACACAGGCGGCGCAACCGTAGCTGCAACTAAACAAGCCCGTGCGTTTTATGTTTCAGCCAGCCAAGATTACGAAACAAATTACCGCGCCGTAACGCGTACCGTTATTACCTCATACAACCAGGTTGTATCAGACATCGCGACTTACAAAGCCCTAGAGCAAGCCGTGGTATCAGCGCAAAGTGCGCTTAAAGCAACAGAAGCTGGCTTTGAAGTAGGCACGCGTACTATTGTTGATGTGCTTGTAAGCACGCAAAACCTGTACGATGCAAAACGTAACCTAGCTGATGTACGCTATCGTTACGTGTTATCTACGCTTCGCTTAAAGCAAGCTGCAGGTACACTAACAAGTGCCGATTTACTGGGTATTAACCAAGGCTTAAAAAAAGCCTAATAAGTTAAAAAGTAGCGTTTAAAGCCAGCCATTGCTGGCTTTTTGTATTTTATAACACTAAGCGTTAAACTAGCGTTTTTATTTTAGAGAGTATTTTGTGGTCACCTCATCTCCTTTTAAAGCCTCGTTTTTAGGCCCTCGTTATTGGCTAACGTGGATTGGCGTTTTCTTTTTGTATTTGATTTCGTGGTTGCCACAAAAAATTCAGCTTAGCTTAGGTAAGTTATTGGGGCGCTTAGTACATAAATTTATGAAACGTCGTCGCCATATTGCCGAGGTTAATATAAAGCTGTGTTTTCCTGATATGAGCGAAGCCGAGCAACAACAGCTTGTGCTAAAAAACATGGAAAACACCGGAATTGCCATGGTGGAAACTGGCATGGCCTGGTGGTGGCCGCAGTGGCGCGTTAAAAAAGCGTATGGCTCTATTAAAGGATTAGAGCACTTTGAGCGCGTGCAGGCTCAAGGTAAAGGCGTATTGCTATTGGTGCCGCATATTTTACATTTAGAAATGGCGAGTCGTGTTATGGGCACTAAATGCCAAGGGCTGGGGTTTTACCGCCCACACAACAATGCACTCATGGAATACTTTACAACCAATGGCCGTCTTCGTTCTAACGAGTATTTAATTGGACGAAAAGACGTAAAAGGCTTGTTAAAGTCACTAAAAAATAAAAAGGTGTGTTATTACCTACCCGACCAAGACTACGGCCGTAACCGCTGTGAATTTGTGCCTTTTTACGCAGTACCAGATACAGCCACAACTACAGGCACATTACTTTTTGCAGCAAGTAAACACTGCGAAACCATGAGCCTAATTAGTCGTCGTGATGAGCACGGTAAATACCATTTAGAAATAGTACCTGAGCTTGAAAATTTCCCAAGCGGCGATGATAAAGCAGATGTAACACGTGTAAATCAGCGCGTTGAGCAATCAATTAACGCTGCGCCTGAGCAATACATGTGGCTGCACCGCCGTTTTAAAACACGCCCTGACAAAAATACCCCTTCTTTTTATAAAAAGTAGTGGTATAAATAAATAATGATAATAAATGAGCATGAGTTATGTGGTTTTGGGTTAAGCATTTAATACTAGCAGTTGCATTAATCTTACTAGCTACCTATGTGTTAGTTGGTACGGGTCCATTGTTTGACATAAAAGAGAGTAAAAACGCAGCTGCCGAGGGGCTTTCTCGCTTTTATTCGTCTATCCGTAACCAAGTTAAATCCGATAGGGAGCGCGATAAGTTTGTACTACAACTTAAAAAGCCCGAGCAAACACTTGATCGTGTTTTAGCAGAGCGCGGCAGAGCCGTTGACCCGATGCCTGCTAGCTGGACAGGAACAAGTGCACCAAGACGCTTTGAAAACGGCTCAACGTTAAAAGACGTACTTAACCAATACGCTAAAAGCGAAGGTATTCAATTATATTGGTATTTGAGTAAAGACTACGTTGTAAAAGATCATTTTAGGGTTGATAGCAGTTTTACCTCAGCGCTTTATCAAGTTGGCCGCGCAATTAATGATGACTTTGAATACGAAGTGTATACCTACCTTTGCCACAAACAGCGCGCAGCGGTGATCACTGAATTACCTTCTGAATTTGTGCGCAGCAATTGTTTAAAGCTTAATACTTAGCAGCGTAAATAAACCAACCCCATACATAATAAAAACCCAAGCCTGTGCTTGGGTTTTTAGTGTTTATGTTTCGAGGGCGTGTTGAACTTTGATGGTTGAATTTGCAGCAGCATGTTTGGTTTTTAGGCAAGACAGAGCCTATGAAGTGTGGTTATTCCACATAAATAGGCGATAACGCAGCATAAATGCCAAACATGCGCTGCCCTTCGGGTTCTGCCTAGGGGCGATAAACTCTTTGTTGCCTACATGGATGTAGGTAAGGGGCGTGAGCAGGACGCGGAAGCCTTGATCGGTTTTTACTTATTCTTACAGGGATGTAAGTCATTAGAATAACGCAGGAGCAGTTATCGAGCCCACTAGGTTACAAACCTCGCGCCGCGATTTAATCGTCCCTAGATTGAACAAATTTCAATCCGCAAAGATCAACACGCCCTAGTTCAAATATTGTATTCCAGCATGCCGTTACACTTTCTATATCGGTTTGATACTCCTTACGCGACACCAAGCGACCTTGCTGATTTAGGCTTAAAACGTGGTAACGTGAGCGATAATCAATATACGCCTGGATTAACTGCTGCTTTTGGGTTTTAGTGATACAACCAATCGCGGCAGCGTCTGTGAGTATTCTTACATTATCGGAAAACACCGTTAGCTGGCTAAACTGATTTGCGTTTTTGAGCACTAGGTATTGAGTTATAAATTCAATGTCGGTCATGGCGCCTACATCTTGTTTTAAATCAAATTGCTCAGAGTTTCCCTTAGCTAAGTGCGTGCGCATTTTTTCGCGCATTTTAAGCACATCCTGTTTGAGTGTATCTACATCCCGTGGGGCACATAATATCTCTTTACGAATTTGTGCAAAGCGCGCTCTTAGCTCATCTTGGCCTAATATAACGCGGGCGCGCACAAGCGCTTGGTGCTCCCAAGTCCATGCTTGGGTTTGCTGATAATGATTAAAGCTCTCTAAGTTAATAGCCAATAAACCAGAGGCGCCTTCAGGGCGCAGGCGTGTATCAAGCTCATACAATATGCCCGAGGCAGTACGGGTATTAAATAAATGCATTAAGCGCTGTGCAAGTTTTAAATAAAACTGTCGTGAGGTAATCGATTTATCGCCATTGGTACTGCTATTACCGTCGTGATTATGCACAAACACAAGGTCTAAGTCGGAGTCGTAGCCTACTTCAAAGCCGCCCGTTTTACCGTAGGCAATAACGGCAAAGCCTTTGTGTTCATCATCTGTGTTTGGTGGCATGCCAAAGCGCTTAACCGTGTTATACCACGCTATATTAACGGCTTGGTCTACCACAGCCTCGGCAAGAGCCGTTAAGTGATCGCTTACTTTCATAACATCAATCACACCAGTTGCATCGGCAGCCGCAATACGTAATTGATGTGTTTGCTTAAACTGCCTAAGCGCTTCCATTTGTAGCTCTAGGTCGTCGTGTTCTATACGCAAAAAATATTGTCGTATTTCATCTTTATAGGCGCTCAACGGCGTAGGTTTGTAAAGCGCAGCAGGGTCTATTAGCTCATCAAGCAAAATAGGATAACGGGAAATATGCTCCCCTATCCATTTACTATGGCAACATAATAAAACAAGCTGCTTTAGCGCACCTTGGTTTTCGTAAAGCAATTCAAGGTAAGCAGTACGCGATACAATTTTATTTAAAATTTGGCATACCAAGGTAAATGTTTCACCGCTGGCATTAAAGTCACTGAGCTGTTTGAGCAATAAAGGCATTAGTTTGTCGAGAATATCTCGCCCACGATTACCTATATTTACCTTACTCAAACGTTTTTTAAAATCATGAAGTGGCACTTGCCATTGCTCTTTTATATCGTTTAAAAAGCTAACATCACCATGATCCCAAGCACTTATAAACGCACCTTCGCAGGTATCAAGGGGAACGGTTTCCTCCCCTATCACCAATAAAAATTCATCGTGAATTTTGGCCATGACCTGCTCAATATCGCTCATGGTATGGTTAAAACTTTCAGACTCGAGTAAGTAATTTAAGCGCTCTTGATTGAGCTCATCATCGGGCAGGGTTTGTGTTTGTTGATCGTCAAACATTTGCAAGTATTGCTCTACTTTACGTAAGTGTAAGTAGTTGCGCTTTAGCTCATTCGCTTCTTGCTCATCCATCGCTTGGTTTAACGTTAACTGCTCTAAGGCGTACAGTAACGATTGGGTTTGTAAGTTAGCTTCTCGCCCACCACGGACCATTTGCAAAGCTTGTACAATAAATTCAACCTCGCGAATGCCACCAGCACCTAGTTTTATATTGTTGGTCAGGCGTTTTCGGCGAACCTCTTGGGCTATCATAAGCTTCATTTTCCTCAGTGATTCAATCACAGAAAAATCAATATATCGACGATAAACAAAGGGCTTTAAAAGCTGTATAAATTCATCCCAATATTGATTGGGTGTGCCAATTAGCCGCCCTTTTAACATGGCGTAACGTTCCCAATCGCGCCCTTGCTCTTGGTAGTAATCTTCTATGGCGTGAAAGCTCATCACTAAAGGCCCACTTTCACCAAATGGACGCAAGCGCATATCAACCCTAAATACTTGGCCATCACCGGTTACTTGATTAAGTGCATTAATCAGTTTTTGCGCAACTTTGGTGTAAAACACTTGGGCTTCAATACGTTTACGCCCACCTTGGGTCGGTACATTGCGCGGGTAGGCAAAAATTAAATCTATATCTGATGAATAATTAAGCTCGTGGCCGCCCAATTTACCCATGCCTAAAACCATTAAAGGCAAAGAGTTACCTTGCTCATCTAAAGGTTCCCCTGCTGTTTTTGCCGTTTGCGCATGTGCCCATCTATTTGCGCTATTAATTAGCATATCAGCTAATAGGCTTATGTATTTTATGCTGTCACTGATTGGGTTATCGCAACACAAATCGAGGTACGCTACTTTTAACCAGTATTTTTCTCGGTACTGTCTTAAAATCTTATTGCACTGGTTTTCATCTACTTGCTGCAAGTCAAGACCGTCGAATGGCGCGGGCACGTCTCGGCTAAATTGCTCATCTGGGTTTATTAACCAGTCTTTTAATTGAGGTTGCGACTCTAAACTACGAAAAGCAAAGTCGCTCAAAGCACATAATTTTACAACTTCTTCTTGTATAGGTTGCTGCGGATACAGCTGTGCAAAGCGTGTTGAGCCAAGTTTTTGTAATTGAATAGGAAGTTGCATTTTGTTACTCATCAATCCTCTCTTTTATATATGCGCTAACCATACTAGAATAACTAAAACCAAGAAAGGTTATCTCTACTTAGGATCAGCATGTCATATTTATCATTATCTAACACTAGTTTAGTTGCGATTGCCATTAGTTTTGCGGTTATATGCATTACTATTTTTAGTCTTAGAATTGTTGCTCAAATAAAAGCAAAACAGGCACTTAAAGACGAACTAGCGCAGCATGATAATTTTGCAATGGGGATTAGTTTCGCCTCAGAAATTACCGTGGTTATTGCCACTATGGCGTTTTTATTTGATGAAATAAGTATGAGTACGGCACAACATAATCCATTAAAAGTGGTTATTTTAATTGTTCTATTATTTACATTTATAAAAGTCGGACATTTAATTCATAGAAAATGGATATTACACAGATTTAATGAAGAAGCTGCTATATTAAAGCAAAATGTATGCGCTGCATTGGTTGATTCTGGTATGTTATTAGCCAACTGTATTATTGCACTTGGCTTGTATACCTGGACTCATGCACAAGGGTTTAGTAACTTACTTATTGCTTTTGTTAGCTTTTTTACGCTACAAGGGATGTTTGCGCTAGATAGCAAAATCCGTGAATACCGCTTCGCTAAAGCAAACCAAGGTGCGTCACTGCAAAGTAACTTTAACCTTGAAAACACCTCTATTGGCATTAGATACGCAGGAAAATCAATAGGTTTAGCCCTAGCCGTGTATGCAGGATTATCTAGTGCGGCCTTTCAAAATGGAAAAATGGTCGAAAATATATTTACACTGGTAATGCATTGCGGTGTAATGTGGGTGTTATTATATTGTTTAAGTTTTGTAATAAAAGCAATTTCATTACCCAATATTGATGCCGCTTTAGAGGTCGACCATCAGGACAATATAGGCATAGCATGCATTGAGTTTGCTGTTTTTTGTGCTATAGGCTATTTACTTATTAGCATGTTTTCACTTTAACGCCACGCTATTAAATAAGTCGCCAAGCGCCCCGTATTTAGTTAACTGGCATAACACATTTGCATAAAGCAACGGGGCCCTATGTCATTTGAAGTAACTAACTATTTGTTAATTGATATAGATAACGAATTTAGTCGTACATTTGCCGAGTATTATTTTAAGCACGCGGCACCCAATACACCCAGCACCTTAATAGTTGCAGGCAGTAACACCCGTAAGCTGGTAAAAATGATGTTTGACGAACTCATTAAAGACTATTGCTATTGCGACCTAGAAAACGAAATTAGCGTATCTGAACTGGCCACTTACCTGCACGAGCACCACGATATTCAGGGCGTGCTATTTAATAATACCGACTATCTACTTGCCGACGACAAACAACGCTTTATATATAACTCCCTGCATGAAAAACGCTACGTAGTTAGCTTTGACGACAACGGCTATACATTTAATCGTATTACTGACGAAGGCTTTAAAAATCACTTATCGTGCGATACCGATATTGCCGAAACACCTAAAGATTTAATCGCACTTGCCAAGTCACTTAAACAAAAATAAATAATTGCGTACAACGCCCTGCTTACTTACCATAGCGCTATACACCTTTACGCTATAAAATAAGTGACCCCCATGCGAGTACCTCATATTTATCAGGCATCGAGTATTGCCTTAAACACCCCGGTTTCTTTAAACGACGATGCAGCGGGCCATATTGGCCGCGTATTACGCATGAAAGTAGGCGAACATGTGTCTATTTTTAATGGCGAAGGCGGTGAATACTTCAGTGAAATTATTGAGGTAACTAAAAAATCAGTTGTTGTTATGCCACAACGTTTTGATGAGCATGATGTCGAATCGCCGCTTAAAATTCATTTAGGGCAATGCGTATCGCGTGGCGACAAAATGGACTTTACCATCCAAAAATCTGTTGAGCTTGGCATTAGCGAAATCACCCCTATTTTTAGTCAGCGCTGTGGCGTTAAACTCAGTGGCGACAGGTTAGAAAAAAAACACCAACAATGGCAAAAAATTGCAATTTCAGCCGCCGAACAATCGGGGCGTAACTTTGTGCCAGTTGTTCACACACCGGTTGATTTAAAGCAATGGCTTGAACAACAAACAGACGCCATTAAGCTCACTTTGCACCCTCGTGCCGAGCACAGCATTAAAACAATAACCGTTCCAAGCGCCGGTGTACGCTTTTTAGTAGGCCCTGAAGGCGGCTTTACCGATGAAGAAATGCTGCAAACTAAAGATCAGCACTTTGTTGATATTCGCTTAGGGCCGCGCGTTTTACGAACAGAAACGGCCGCTTTAACGGTCTTAAGTGCATTACAATTACAATTTGGCGATTTAGCTAATTGAAATAGCTCAATGGCACCCTCATATTAAAACTATTAGCACTCTAGTAGTCATTATAATTAGATTAAGGCACAGCGCATGGCGATAAAGTTAGGTATTATTTCTGATCCTATTAGTGGATTTAACATCAAAAAAGACACCGGTTTTGCAATGATGATGCAAGCGCAAAAACGTGGCTACGAAATTTACTACATGGAGATGGATGACTTATCGCTTCGCCAAGGTAAATCGTATGCAACCGCAGCAAAAGCGCAGGTATTTAACAACACCGAAAAGTGGTACGAACTTGAAGAAAAAGCCACAATCGCGCTTGCCGACCTAGACGTTATTTTAATGCGAAAAGATCCACCGTTCGATACGGAGTACATCTACGCAACTTATATCTTAGAGCGTGCAGAGCAAGAAGGTACGTTAATTATTAATAAACCACAAAGCCTGCGCGATGCTAACGAAAAGCTATTTACAGCGTGGTTTAGCGAGCATACGCCAGATACGCTAGTAACGCGCAGCCAAGCTCAAATACGCGCGTTTTTAGCTGAGCATAAAGACATTATTTTAAAACCACTCGATGGCATGGGCGGCGCATCTATTTTTCGTATTAAAGAAGATGATGCAAACATTGGCGTTATTTGCGAAACCTTAACTGAGCATGGTAGTCGCTTTGCCATGGTGCAAAATTACATTCCAGAGATCAAACAAGGTGATAAACGCGTATTGGTTGTTGATGGTGAAGTTATTCCGTATTGTTTAGCGCGTATTCCACAAAATGGTGAAACCCGCGGTAACTTAGCTGCAGGTGGCCGTGGTGAAGCCCGCCCCCTTAGCGAGTCAGACCTTAAAATAGCTCAAGCAGTTGCCCCTACGCTTAAAGAAAAAGGGTTAGTGTTTGTAGGGTTAGATATTATTGGCGACAAGCTCACCGAAATTAACGTAACAGCACCAACCTGCGTACGTGAAATTGAAGCCGCTTACGATATATCTATTACCGGTATTTTGTTTGACGCAATTGAGCGTAAGCTCGCTAAATAAACACCATTTAAAAGTCCATTAATTTAAGTATTTCATACAATTAATGGACTTTTTATACGCTACGTATATATCTATGCCATACTCAAAGTTCAATAAGTATTCATAAACTAAAAGGGTGAAATCTATGCAATCATTAGAAAATCATTTTTTAATCGCTATGCCGTCGATGCAAGACCCTTTTTTTAAACGTGCCGTTACCTATATTTGTGAGCACAATGAAGATGGGGCTATGGGATTGGTGATCAACCAGCCTATTGATGTGACCGTTGGTGAGCTTTTAGATAAAATAGAAATAGACAACGACAAAACCCAACAAGCCGCGCAAGTCTCTGTGTTTGCAGGTGGTCCGGTTAAAACCGACCGAGGTTTTGTACTTCATTCACCTCAGCCAGGCTACTCTGCAAGCCAAAAGCTTAGCAGTGATATAATGATCACCACATCAAAAGACGTACTTGCCAACCTGACCACCGCCCACGCACCTGAGCAATTTATTATTACGCTTGGTTATTCGGGCTGGGAGCAAGGACAACTTGAGAAAGAGCTTTTAGATAACAGTTGGTTGATCATTAAAGCCGATCCGAAGATCATTTTTGATACGCCGGTAGAAAAACGCTGGGAAAAAGCAGTTTCAATGCTAGGCTTTGATGTTAGCCAACTTTGCAGCGAAGCTGGACACGCTTAAAGAACGATAATGACGAAAAAAAACCTTAAGCCGCAAGGCCAGCGCACCGTAATGGGCTTTGACTTTGGCACCAAAAGCATTGGTATTGCCATAGGACAAGAGCTCACAGGCAGTGCGTCTAGCTTAAAAGCGGTAAAAGCCCAAGATGGTATTCCTAATTGGGATCATATTGCGGTTCAAGTTAAAGAGTGGCAACCCGACTTAATGGTCGTCGGGTTACCCCTTAATATGGATGGTACTTCGCAAGAGGTAACCTTTAAGGCTAAAAAGTTTGCTAACCGCTTGCACAATCATTACGGCATACCGGTGCAAACACAAGATGAGCGACTCACAACCGCCGATGCAAAAGCGCGTTTATTTGAGCACGGTGGCTATAAAAATTTAGGGAAAGGAAATGTCGATAATATGTCGGCAGTGATTATTTTAGAGAGTTTTTTTGAAGCCAGTTATGGTGAATAAATAATGCCGACTCCTTTAATTACGTAATTTATTTTAAAGGTCGAAAAACACCGCAGTGGTATAAAACGTTATAAGTAATTTTACCCATAAAAAAAGCGCCCTGCGGCGCTTTTTTCATGGATAAAATGCAGTGTTAATTGCTGTTTTTATCATCTAGTCCATCAATGGTTACACCTTGTAAAAATCCTGCACCTTGTTGCTCGTTATTGCGCAGCTTAATCATTAAGCGTAAATCGTTTGGCGAATCAGCATGATGCAGTGCATCGGCGTAATTAATACGTTGCTGTTTGTATAGCTCAAATAAGGCTTGGTCAAAGGTTTGCATACCCATTTCTTTAGACTTAGACATGGCCTCTTTTATGCCACCAATATCCCCATTTTTAATTAGCTCTGCCACCATGGGTGAGTTTAATAATATTTCGATCGCGGCTACACGCCCTTCCCCATCAGAAGTGGGAATAAGTTGCTGGGCAACAATGGCGCGTAAATTTAGCGCTAAGTCGTACTTAAGCTTGTCGTGTTTTTCTTTAGGCACTAAGTGCATAATACGGTCAATGGCTTGGTTGGCATTATTAGCATGCAATGTAGCCACACATAAGTGACCCGTTTCGGCAAAGCTCAGTGCGTATTCCATGGTTTCTTGCGAGCGTATTTCACCAATTAAAATAACATCGGGTGCTTGGCGTAAAGAGCTTTTAAGTGCCGACTCAAAGCTGTCGGTATCAAGCCCTACTTCGCGCTGAGTAATAATACTTTTACGGTGCTCGTGCACAAACTCAATCGGATCTTCAATGGTGAGTATATGGCCGCGCTGGTTGCGATTTCTGTAGCCAATTAAGGCAGCCAGTGAAGTTGATTTACCCGTGCCAGTACCACCAACAAACAGCACTAACCCGCGCTTTGACATAATTACATCGGTAAGTGTAGAGGGCAGCCCTAAATCACTTATATCTGGTATTTGCGTTACAATGCGGCGAATAACCATACCCGCTCTATCGCGCTGCCAAAAAGCCGATATACGAAAACGCCCTTCGTCTGTGGCTATCGCAAAGTTACACTCTTTAGTGGTATGAAACTCGTTTTTTTGTTTATCGCTCATCGCTGATTCTACAAGCGCAAGCGATTGCTCATCACTTAACTTATCGTCGCTCAGAGCGATAAGCTCACCATTAATTTTTGCACTGACTGGTAATTGGCTAGAGACAAATAAATCCGAGCCTTTTTTATCAATCATTATGTGTAAAAAGTGATTTAAAGATAAATTCATAATATGTCCTTAGCCACCAAACTGGGTTTTATCTTGGGCTTTTTCTTTTGCGGCTGCGGTTGTCACAATGCCGTGATTAACTAAATTATTTAAACATTGATCCATGGTTTGCATACCGTGTGATGCACCCGTTTGAATAGACGAATACATTTGTGCAATTTTATCTTCACGAATTAAGTTACGAATCGCCGGTACACCAATCATAATTTCGTGCGCGGCCACGCGTCCACCGCCAATTTTTTTAAGCAGTGTTTGCGAAATAACGGCACGCAGTGACTCAGAAAGCATTGAGCGCACCATATCTTTTTCTTCACCTGGGAATACATCAATAATACGGTCAATCGTTTTTGGTGCCGAGGTGGTATGTAGCGTACCAAACACTAAGTGGCCGGTTTCAGCGGCGGTCATCGCAAGGCGAATAGTTTCTAAGTCACGTAGCTCACCAACAAGTATTACATCCGGGTCTTCACGCAGCGCGCTGCGCAGTGCATTAGAGAAGCTGTGCGTATCTCGGTGCACTTCACGTTGGTTAATAAGACTGAGTTTATTATCGTGTACAAATTCGATAGGATCTTCAATGGTGAGGATATGGTGATGTTTTGTTTGATTTATATAATCGACCATAGCCGCAAGCGTTGTTGATTTACCCGAACCAGTCGGGCCGGTAACCAATACTAAACCACGCGGGTTATCTGATATTGTTTTAAAAATATCTGGCGCACCTAAATCCTCAAGCGTCAGTACATCGCTAGGGATGGTACGAAACACCGCTGCAGGGCCGCGGTTTGAGTTAAATGCGTTAACACGAAACCGAGCAAGGTTAGGCACTTCAAACGAAAAATCCACTTCTAGATTTTGTTCGTAGTCCTTGCGTTGATTATCGTTCATAATGTCGTAAACAAGGCTGTTTACATCTTTGTCTGCAAGTGCAGGTATATTAATGCGGCGAACATCACCATCTACGCGTATCATAGGTGAAACACCTGACGATAAGTGTAAATCAGATGCTTTGTGTTGCACACTAAACGCTAATAATTCGGTAATATCCATTTATGACTCCACAACTAACTGATAAATATATGGTTACAATAGCAGAACGACTCACATCCGCCTACGCTAGAATTGCCAGCGCGGCTATAAATGCTAAACGTAGTAGCGATGCTATTACGCTGCTAGCAGTATCAAAAACAAAACCAAGCGACGATATTATTGCTGCCTACGAGCATGGCCAGCGCCAATTTGGTGAGTCTTATGTTCAAGAGGCTGTAGATAAAATAGCTCAACTACACGCATTTAGCGACATCATTTGGCATTTCATTGGCCCTATTCAATCAAATAAAAGCGCCCTTGTTGCTGCACATTTTAATTGGGTACAAAGCGTAGATAGAATAAAAATAGCTAAGCGTTTAAACAGTCAACGTCCAGAAAGCCTAGCCCCTTTAAATGTGCTTATTCAAGTAAATATAAGCGCCGAGGAGGCAAAGTCAGGCTGCAGCGTAGAGCAAATACCCGAACTAGCTGAGTTTATTGACCAATGTGAGCAACTCACTTTGCGTGGTTTAATGGCTATTCCGGCTAAAAGCGACGATCCGAGTGAGCAAAGTCAATCTTTTGAGCAATTACAAACTTGCTTTGATAAACTAAAGGCCCAATATCCTCATATAGATACGTTGTCGATGGGGATGAGCAATGATGTTGAAGCCGCCATTAGCGCAGGTTCAACCATGGTGAGGATCGGCACAGATATTTTTGGAACTCGAACTTAAAAGGTGATAACAGACATATGTCAGATAAAACAATCGCATTTATAGGCACAGGTAACATGAGCTACGCCATTATTGGTGGCATGGTAAAAAACGGTTTTAATGCAAACAACATCATTGCTACAAACCGCAACCAAGAAAAGCTTGCCAAGGTAGCAGACGATTTCAAGGTGAAAACCACCAGCGACAATAACGAAGCCTTACGTGATGCTGATGTCATTGTATTGTCTGTTAAACCACAAATGATGGGCGATTTATGTAAATCGTTTCAAGAATCGGGTATCGACTTTAGTGATAAACTGTTTATTTCGGTAGCGGCTGGCTTAACCGTTAAGCGTTTACGCGAAATGCTTGGTCAAAACGTTAAAATGGTACGTTGTATGCCAAACACGCCATCGCTACTAGGGCGTGGTGTATCGGGTTTATTTGGCGCAGATGAAACAGCCGAAGAGCACGATTTTGTACAACAAGTGTTTGAGTGCACAGGTATTGTTGTGTGGGTAGAGCAAGAGTCGCAAATTAACGATGTCATTGCTGTGACAGGTTCATCGCCCGCTTACTTTTTCTTATTTATGGAAGCCATTGAAGAAAAAGCGAAAGCACTTGGCTTTAACGATGAAGATGCGCGCCGCTTAGTGCAGCAAACTGCGCTAGGTGCAGCCGAAATGGCATTGAGCCAACCAGAGATAAGCATTTCGCAATTACGCGCTAATGTAACTTCTAAAGGCGGCACCACCCATGCTGCGGTTGAGCATTTAAAAGGCGAAGGCCTAGTGCAAACAGTTAGCGATGCAATGGATGCGTGTATTGCGCGTGCAATGCAAATGGAAAAAGAACTTTAAAATTACTTTTTATTGAAGGTTACACTATGAATGCCATGCAATTTTTGATCAGTACCCTGTTTGATTTGTTTTTAATGGTGGTACTACTGCGTTTTTGGCTACAGTGGGCAAAAGCCGACTTTTACAACCCAATGAGCCAATTTGTGGTTAAAGCAACCTCGTTTGCAGTTAACCCGTTACGTAAAATTATACCTGGACTAGGTGGGCTGGATTTAGCCTCTCTATTGCTGGCATTTATTGTAGCCGTTGCCAAAATTAGTACTTTAATGTTGGTGATATACGGCGCATGGGCTGCGCAACCTGTGTTTATACAAGCACTTATTACCGTACTTAAAGAAGGCTTAAACCTTGTATTTTGGGTATTGATTATTCGCGCTATTTTAAGCTGGGTAAGTCAAGGTTATAACCCAATAGAAGCGGTTTTCCATCAGCTTACTGAGCCAATGCTCAAGCCACTTCGTAAAATTATTCCACCAATGGGTGGCTTAGATTTATCGGTGCTTGTACTAATTATTGGTATTCAGTTTTTACAAATGCTGCTAATGGACTTTTTAGCCTAAATTTTTTGTTATAAGCAAAAGAGGCCCTTTGGCCTCTTTTTTATATAGGACATCATAATGAACCGTTTAATTAAGTTTTGCTTTATTAGTTTTTTAGCCTTTGCTTTTAATGCCCACAGTGAAGACATGCAAGGCGCACAGTACAAAGAGCTGGGCCCTTGGCAAGTGCATTACATTGCTTTTCCATCTACCTTTATTCAGCCGCAAATAGCTAAAACATATGGCCTTGAGCGTAGTGGTTATAAAGGCATTGTTAATATTTCAGTACTGAAAAACAATAGCGATAAAACCGCGCAAACCGCTCAGCTCAGCGGCACCGCAAAAAACCTACTCGGCAATAAGCAAGCCCTTACTTTTAAAGAAGTAAAAGAAGGTGAATCAATTTATTACCTTGCGCAAGTAGACTACACCAACGAAGAGATTTTACGTTTTGAGATAAACATCCAGCAAGGTAGTCAGTCTCAAAAACTCACGTTTCAGCAAAAATTTTACGTAGATTAAAAACATGACCAAAACATTAGTGCTTGCCACAGGCAACCCTGGCAAAGTTAACGAGCTGGCCAATATGCTTAGCCCGCTTAATATAAATGTGCTTCCGCAAAGCGATTTTAACGTAGGCGAAGTGGCCGAAACCGGCACCACCTTTGTAGAGAACGCGATAATTAAAGCCCGCCATGCTGCTAAAATTACCGGTATGCCAGCCATTGCAGATGACTCAGGCTTAGAGGTAGATGGCTTAAATGGAGCACCGGGCGTGTACTCAGCTCGTTTTGCCGGTGAAAGCGCCAGCGATCAAGACAACATAGATAAACTACTTAACGAATTAGCCGATAACCCAAATCGTAAAGCCCGCTTTTGGTGTGTGCTGGTATTAATGCGCCACGCCGATGACCCTACCCCGCTAATTTGTAGCGCAAGTTGGGAGGGCGAAATTACACAAACCCAAAATGGCGAAGGCGGCTTTGGTTACGATCCGGTATTTTTTGTAGCAGAGCAAAACTGTACCAGCGCCGAGCTCACCAAAGAGCAAAAAAATGCGGTGAGCCATCGCGGCCAAGCACTTAAAAAGTTATTACTAGAGCTACAAAGCAAAGGCGGCCTGTGAACCTTCCACCACTGAGCTTATATGTGCACGTACCTTGGTGCGTGCAAAAATGCCCCTATTGCGATTTTAATAGCCATGGGCAAAAAGGCGATATTCCTGAAGCTGAATATGTTCAGCATTTAATTGACGACTTAAAAGCCGATTTGCACTTGGTGCAAGGGCGTAAAATTCACAGTATTTTTATTGGCGGCGGTACACCAAGCTTATTAACTGGCGATGCATATACCCGCTTATTAAGCGAAGTCGATAACCTAATTGGCCTAAGCGACAACTGCGAAATAACCCTTGAGGCAAATCCTGGTACCGTAGAAACCGGGCGCTTTAAAGAGTACGTTAAAGCGGGTATTAACCGTATTTCTATTGGCGTGCAAAGCATGCAAAACGACAAGTTAAAAGCACTTGGCCGTATTCATGGCGCCGATGAAGCGCACTACGCTGCAGAGCAAGCTAAGCAAGCCGGGTTAAATAGCTTTAACCTTGATTTAATGCATGGCTTACCGGGGCAAAGCCTTGACGATGCGCTGAGCGATTTAAAAAAAATAATTGCTTTAAACCCGCCACATATTTCCTGGTATCAGCTCACTATTGAGCCTAATACACAATTTGCATCCAAGCCGCCAACTTTGCCACAAGATGAAACCCTATGGGATATTCAAGAGCAAGGCCAAGCACTACTAGCTCAAGCCGGTTACATACAATACGAAATATCGGGCTATGCAAAGCCAGGCTTTCAATGCCAACATAACTTGAATTATTGGCGTTTTGGCGATTATCTCGGTATTGGCTGTGGCGCTCATGGTAAGGTGACTGATGCAAAAACCGGCATTATTACCCGTACTGAAAAAATTAAGCATCCGCGCGGTTACATGGATATGCTTAAGCCGTACTTGTATAAAAGCTGGCAAGTAGAGCAAGACGATTTAGCCTTTGAATTTTTTATGAATCGCTTTCGCTTAGTCGAGCCTTGCCCTATTGATGATTACAGTGCGCTGACTAATCAGCCATTGCAAAGCCAACAAGCGGCGTTAACTAAAGCAATAAATGCAGGTTTGTTAATACAAGAAAGCGGCCATTGGCAAGTTAGCCTTAAAGGGCATCGTTTTTTAAATGACCTGCTAGAATTGTTCGTGTAGTGGTTTTAACCACGCGCGATAAACATAAAATACAAGCAAATAAATATAATACACCCTAATGGGTTTCTAACAACAAAGGGAAAACAATGCGTAAACTTACCTTTATTGCAGCAGCCGTGAGCGTTGCTATTTTAGCCGGCTGCCAGCAGGCACCACAACAAACAACCCCGGCGCCTGCAGTGCAAGCGCAACCTGTGCAAAGCGAAATCGACAAAGCGAATGCGTTTTTTGAAGATACCTTTAACCGCGATGTAATGAGCAGCCCGGTTTATCAAACTTACATGGGTATTAAAAAAGATTACGATAAATGGGATGACGGCAGCGAAGAGCAAAAACTAAAAGACCTTGCGCAAGCAAAAGAAGACTTAGTTACTTTAAATGCTATCAACCGCGACCTGCTTGATGATGCCACTAAAGTAAGTTATGACTTAAAAAAACAAGACCTAGAAAGCTCGATTGCTGATTTTAAATGGCGTTACCATAACTACCCAGTTAACCAAATGTTTGGTACTCACTCTATGGTGCCTGCGTTTTTAATTAACCAACATTCAATTAGTAATGTTAAAGAAGCTAAAGATTATATTGCGCGTTTAAACGGTGTACCTACTGTATTTGATCAGCTAATTACTGATTTAGAAACCCGTGCTGATAAAGGCATTATTGCGCCTAAATTTGTGTTCCCACATGTTATAGATTCGAGCAAAAACATCATTCATGGTGCGCCATTTGAAAAAGGTGAAGACTCAACACTATTAGCCGACTTTAAACGTAAAGTAAGCGCTCTTGAAATTAGCCAGAATGAAAAAGATGCCTTAATTAGCGATGCAACTGATGCATTAAAATCAGCAGTTAAGCCTTCTTACTCTAAGTTAATTAATTACTTAGCACAGTTAGAAAAACGTGCAGATAACCGCGATGGCGCATGGAAACTGCCTGACGGCGAAGCGTTTTACAATAACGCACTTAAGCGCACCACAACAACTGACTTAACCGCTAAAGAAATTCATGCCATTGGCCTTGCTGAAGTAAAACGTATTCATGATGAAATGCGTGAAATTAAAGACAAAGTAGGCTTTAAAGGTGATTTAAAAGCGTTTATGCAGTTTATGAAAACAGATAAACAATTTTATTATGCCAATGACGAGCAAGGTAAACAGCGTTATTTAGATGAAGCCACTGGCCTAATCAACACCATGAAAACTCGCCTAGATGAGTTATTTATTGTTAAGCCAAAGGCTGATCTTAAAGTTAAAGCCGTAGAAGCATTCCGCGAAAAAGCAGCAGGTAAAGCATTTTACCAACAACCTGCACCAGATGGCTCACGCCCTGGTATTTACTACGCAAACCTTTACGACATGGAAGCAATGCCAACGTACCAAATGGAAGCATTAGCGTACCATGAGGGTATTCCGGGTCACCACATGCAAATTGCTATTTCACAAGAGCTTGAAGGTGTGCCTAAGTTTCGTAAGTTTGGTGGCTACACCGCTTACATTGAAGGCTGGGGCTTATACTCAGAGTACATTCCTAAAGAAATGGGCCTTTACTCAGACCCATACTCAGACTTTGGTCGCCTTTCTATGGAATTATGGCGCGCATGTCGCCTAGTGGTTGATACCGGTATTCACGCAATGAAGTGGACTCGCCAAGAGGGTATTGATTACTACGTAAATAACACGCCTAATGCCACATCTGACGGTGTTAAAATGGTTGAGCGTCACATTGTAATGCCATCGCAAGCGACAGCTTATAAAGTGGGTATGCTTAAAATTTTAGAGCTGCGTGAAGATGCTAAAAAGCAACTAGGCGATAAGTTTGATATTCGTCAGTTCCACGACGTTATACTTAAAAATGGCCCTGTACCACTTAACGTATTAGAGAACTTTGTAAACGAGTGGGTAGCAAGTAAAAAAGCTTAATACTTGGTTATAAATAGAAAAAGGTCGCTGATGCGGCCTTTTTTGTTTTATAGTAATAAAAACGCTCAGAGGTAGAGTTAAGAATGGATTTAAGCATACAATTACTTAATGCGCGCATTGCTAAGCATCAGCTAGACGAGCTCGATAACGACTTTAAACAGTTAAGCCCTGCTCAGCAAACATTACAGCTAAACCACCTTTACGAAAGTGCTTTGCGGATGAGTATTAAATACGACTTTATGCAAAATGTGGCAACACGTATTTTAACAACCAACACCCCACCAGCACCTTTTATAAACCAATTAACAACGACTGATGCATTAACGTTTTTTACACCTGCATTAAAAGAAAATAACGGCTTTTTAGCACAAGACAGCCAAGGAAATAATGTGCTGCACAATGTATTTAAACACGCCAATGCTCAAAAGCTGGCGTTTAACTATGTGCGCTCATTAATGCTATTTGAATCTAACGATAATTTAGTAAAAGCCCTTGCACAAACAAATGCTCGCGGCCTTACCCCTGTTGCCTGTTATATCGCCTATGCTGATAAACCTAGCACACCAATAAAGCATGAATTTTCAGCATTATTAGCGCTTATGGAAATAGAGCAAAAACAAAATCCAACCGCTAAACAGCAACTGGCAAATATATTAAAAGGCGCTGATATAAACGAAACTAGCATTTTACTTAGCGCTGCTTACCTACAGCGCTCAACCGCGCAAATTGCCCACTTAGTTAGAGCAATTTAGTCACTTAAGTAATATTCAACACTGGTGACCACCCTCACCTTTTTGATATGTGGCGTGTTTGAATCGCGATTGCTAATGCTAAATTGCCCTTGGCGAGCGGATTTTATTTTACCCAGCGTTGAGTTCGAATCTTTAGCAAATTTGTTGGCAACTTCACGGGCTTTTTCTGTAGCCTCTTGCACCATGGCTGGTTTTATATCGTTAAGGCCGGTAAATAAATACTCAACTTTGGTTTCGTAACTATTTTGCACAATGGCAATGCCCTGTTTAGCTAATTGACTCACTTTACTCAGCGCATTTTGTACTTTGTCGGGCGCGTTCGAATACACAATAATATTAGCGCGTACCAAGTAACGAAACTTTTGGTTATCGTTAGCGTATTCACGGGCTTGCTTATCAATTATCGACTGGCTACCCGTGCTTATTTCGTCATCATCAAAGCCATGTAGCTTTAAAAATGCAATAACAGCATCGTTTTTTTGCTCAACTCGACTAACCAGTTTTTCTAAGTCGTTGTCTGCATCACTGTATTGCAGCGGCCAAATTACCGTATCGGCGCTAACTTCACGCTCTGCTAACCCTTTAACCTGCACACTACGTTCCATGCTTTTTACATCTACTGCGGCACTTTTAATAATAAAGCCTAATAAAATTAAGCCTATACTTAGGCAAATTGCGGCTATAACGGTGTAAAAACCGGGTGTTTTATTCATAAAAAACTCCTTGATTGATATCAATAATAAGTATCTATGCGCTCGAAATAACACAGCAAACAGGGTACATTGAGACTATAAATAACGCAAAATATAATCAGCCAAGGATATGCCATGAGCTTAAAGCGCATCAGCCAGTTTTTTAATCCGGCCTCGGTAGCCGTTATTGGCGCCTCGAATACCCCCACACGCGCGGGGTTTGTGGTTATGCGCAATTTATTGCAAGGTGGGTTTAAAGGGCCAATTATGCCCGTAACCCCTACCCATAGTGCGGTACACGGTGTGCTTGCCTACCCTGATATTGCCGCGCTGCCCAAAGTGCCCGACTTAGCCGTTATTTGTACAAATAAAAATACCTTACTGAGCATTATCGAGCAGCTAGGTGAGCTTGGCTGTAAAAGTGCAATTGTGATTGCTGATGGGCTCTCATTGAGCCAAAAAACAGCCTTAAAGCACGCTGCAAATGCCCATCACGTTACTTTGCTTGGGCCTAATTGTTTAGGGCTGCTTATTCCGCATATTGGCCTTAATGCCAGCTTTTCTCACACAGTTGCAGCACCAGGGAAACTGGCATTTATATCGCAATCCGCAGCGGTGTGTTCCACTATTTTAGATTGGGCTAAAAATAAAGAAATTGGCTTTTCATATTTTGTTTCGGTCGGTGATTGCCTAGATATCGATTTTGACGAGCTGCTCGATTTTTTAGGCCGCGATGCAAAAACCAAAGCGATTTTGCTCTACATAGATAATATTGAGGATATTCGCGGGTTTATATCGGCAGCACGGGCAGCGGCCTTTAGTAAGCCGGTTATTGCCATTAAAACGGGCAAAACCGGAGCAGGCGCACTGGCTGCTGAAATTCATACCGGTGGCAAGCAAAGTTCAGATGCAGTGTACGATGCGCTTTTTCAACGCGCCGGTATGCTGCGTGTTAGTGATTTGCGCGAACTTTTTGCAGCCACGCAAACACTTGCCATCCACCCTAAATTACTAAAAGTCGAGCAATTAACCATTTTAACCAACGGCGGCGGCCCGGGGGTTATGGCGGTCGATGAGCTTATTTTAAATTCGGGCAAACTTACCCAGCTTAGTGAGCAAACACGATCCGCACTCAATAAAGTTATTCCGCAGTCGGATACTACATCTAACCCTGTCGATATTTTTGGCGACTCTGCTCCGGCGCGTTACAAGCAAGCATTAGAAATTTTACTTCGCGCCGAAGAAGTTAAAAACTTACTTATTATTCATACCCCTTCGGCACTTGCACCAAGTGAAGACTACGCCGATATGATAGTGCAAACCTTACAAAAAATACCAAAGATGGCGCGCCCTTATGTAATGACCAACTTTATGGGTGAAGATGCGGCTTATGCCGCGAGGCGTGTTTGCTCTAACCACACTATTCCAACCTATCGTACGCCTGAGGGTGCGGTTGGCGCATTTATGCATTTAGTTAGCTATCGTCGTAACCAAAAACATTTAACGCAAACACCCGAATCAAATACCGATGATGCAAAAATAAATAAATCAGCGGCCACTACGCTCATTAACGAATTTTTAGAAGAAGAGCAAAGCTACTTACCCACTCATCAAGCAAGCCAAATTCTTAGTCATTATGGTGTTGAGTGTATTCAAACAGAAGTAGCCTACACGCCCACAGAGGCGCGTGAGCAAGCAATTGAACTAGGTTTTCCGGTAGCGTTAAAGCTGATTAGCCCAAGTATTGCCTCAAAATCAGAAGTAGGGGGTGTGGTTCTTAACTTAAACGATGCAAACGAGGTTGAGCAAACCGCCTTTGCCATGCTGATACGAATTAAAAACACCTACCCAGATGCTGTTATTGAAGGGTTTTCATTGCAAAAAATGGCGCCGCGCGCCGGCGCTAATGAGCTGCGAATCGCCATTAAAACTGAGCCTAATTTTGGCCCTGTTATATTACTTGGTGAAGCGGGTAATGGGTTAGAGTATGCCCAAGCAGCCGTTGCTTTGCCGCCGCTTAATATGAACTTAGCTAAATACCTCATTGCAGCAGCAAACGATAAAGGCGTATTAAAAGATCGCATTTTGCCAGAAAAAGTTGATAAATATCGGTTGTGCGCCCTGCTCACACGTATATCTCAACTTGTTGTCGATCAGCCCGATATAAGTGCCATGGAACTTAATCCTATTTTAGCCAGCAATGGGCAATTTTTAGTGCTTGATGCCACTATTAGTGTTAATCGCTATCAGGCACGCAGCGATCGTAAACGTTTATGTATTCGCCCTTACCCTATTGATCTTGTAGAAGAAGTAACCCTTAAAAATAATACACGAGCTACATTAAGGCCTATTCGTCCAGAGGATGAAAAAGCCCACCAAGAGTTTGATCAATCACTCAATAAAGAAGATCGTTACAAACGCTTTTTTGGTGAGCTGCCCCAGTTTAACCACGATCAGCTCGCAAAAATGACGCAAATAGATTACGACCGAGAAATGGCCTTTATTGTATGCCAGCGCTTTGAAGGTAAAAGCCGCACCCTAGGTGTAGCACGCGTTATTATGGACCCTGATAATTTACATGCTGAGTTTGCAACCGTGGTTCGCTCTGACTACCAAGGCTTAGGTCTTGGCAGGCTGCTTATGAGCGCTGCAATAAATCATTGTAAGCGCCAAGGCGTAGAAGTAATTGAAGGCATAACACTGCCTGAGAACACCGGCATGATTGAGCTTGCCCGTAAGTTAGGTTTTACAATTAGCCGTGATTTTGAAGAAGGCAGTATTAATATGCTGTTAAAGCTAAACACATGAGCAGCACAGCAAGACAAACGTTAGCACAGGTATTTGAAGGGACTGGCGATTACCGCAAAGCGGGGCATATACTCGACACCGCGCTGATTGCTTTAATTATGCTTAACGTTATTGCCATTGTGTTGGAATCAGTACCGAGTATAAACAAAGTATATTACCCGCAGTTTTTACTATTAGAGGTTATTTCGGTGGCTATTTTTAGCCTTGAATACCTTGCAAGGCTTTGGGCCTGTGTCGATAAAAGCAAATACGCAGCTATAAAAGGTTCAAACGCAAAACGCCGGCTGCATTATTTTTTATCACCTTTGGCTCTTATCGATTTAATAGCCATTTTACCCAGCTTGTTAATGTTTGTGTTTCCTCTGGATTTGCGTTTTTTACGTGTATTAAGGCTGTTAAGAGTATTTAAACTTACTCGTTATTCACGTGCAATGCAGTTGTTATTACAAGCATTTAAAGACGAAGCGAGCTCGTTACTGGCCGCGTTTTTTATTATGTCGGTACTGCTAATACTTGCCTCCTGCGGTATTTATTTATTGGAACACGATATTCAGCCAGATAAATTTGGCTCTATTCCTGCGGCTATGTGGTGGGCTATGGCGACCCTCACTACGGTTGGGTATGGTGATGTTGTACCGCTAACGCCACTTGGTAAACTATTTGGTGGCGTAGTCACTTTGGTGAGCATGGGAATGGTGGCAATTCCTACAGGCTTGCTTGCCTCAAGTTTTTCGGAGCAAATACGTAAACGCCGGCAATTTTTTGAAGATGCCGTACATGAGCAAATTCACCAAGGCAGTTTAGATGACTCACAGCGTTTGCACTTAGAGGAGCTGCGCTACAAACTAGGTTTAAGTAAGCTTGAGGCCAATAAAGCAATTAAAACGCAGCTTAATCAACGCAACAGCCATTTATTTTGCCGCCACTGTGGTAAACGCCAATAAGCTTATTTTTACTGGTTAAATATGTTGCCCCAATCTTGTTTTATCAGTGCGGGAACAGCTTCTTTAGGTACTGGCTTACTAAATAAATAGCCCTGAAAATGCTTACACCCTAACTGCTTTAAAAACTGCAGCTGTTGTTTGTTTTCAATGCCCTCAGCCACACACTCTTTACCTAAGCTATGAGCTAAGGTCAGCGTTGATTGAATAATGGCTTCATCATCCGAGTCCACGCCAATATCTTGCACAAAACTTCTATCTATTTTTAGTACATCGATAGGAAAACGCTTTAAATACGTTAATGAGGCATAGCCTGTTCCAAAGTCATCCATGTAGAGCTTACAGCCAAGCTTTTTCAGCATTTCCATACTGTGCAGCGCATGTTTAGAGTCGCGCATTAAAATAGACTCGGTAATTTCAAACACTATGGCTTCTGAGGGCACATTAGCGTGGCTCAGCGCTTTATGAATGTCGGTTACAAGCTCTTCGTATTCAAAATCAAGTGCTGAGAGGTTTATCGACAAGTACAGCTGAGGTGAAATCTCACGCCATTGTTTGAGGGCTTGCAACGCACGGGCAAAGGTTTGCAGCATAATTTTTGTTATTAACCCTATG
Source organism: Pseudoalteromonas sp. Angola-30 (assembly GCF_028599215.1). Taxonomy (NCBI): domain Bacteria; kingdom Pseudomonadati; phylum Pseudomonadota; class Gammaproteobacteria; order Alteromonadales; family Pseudoalteromonadaceae; genus Pseudoalteromonas; species Pseudoalteromonas sp. Angola-30. The sequence goes on along the minus strand of NZ_JAQREI010000002.1, from coordinate 285,049 downwards.
CTCTCAGCCGCTAAAGAAAACTCTTGCGTGGGCACTAAAGTGTTTTCTGGCCAGCGTAACAACACTTCAAAACCTTCGGTTTTTTGAGTGTGCGCATTCACTATAGGCTGGTAGTAATTGCAAAACTCTTGCTCTTGATACGCTTTAGTTAGCAAAGACTCTAAATGCAGGGCTTTTTGTACATGCTGATTCATCTCCTGCTTGTAAAACTTATAACTGCTTTCGAGCGACTCTTTTGCATGGTACAAAGCTATACTGGCAGCTTTTAACAGCGCAGCATGATCTGCGGCGTCATCAGGCGCTATTGCTACACCAATACTTAAATTAACGTTTACCACCTGGCCATTAAATTCCATATTTTGGCTTACAGAATCTATTAATTTAGAGCAAATAAGCAATACTTCTTCAATTTGCTGCACATCTTCCACCAGCACCACAAATTCATCGCCACCAAAGCGCGCAACACTTGCAGAAGGACGCAAGGAGCGCTTAATACGCTTAGCCACTTGCTTTATTAGCTCATCAGCCGCTTCACGTCCAAATGAGTCGTTAAAGTATTTAAACCGCTTAATGTTTATGTGCAGCATAGCTACTTTACATTGATGATTTTGCGCTTGCTCAATCGCATGCTCAACCCTGTCGTTAAACAGCATACGGTTAGGCAAACCGGTTAATGAGTCATAGTTGGCTAAAATATGAAGCTCATTTTCAGCCAATTTTTGCGCATGAATGTCGGTTAAAATAATAACGTAGCTGCTTAAACGGTGTTCAGTGTCGGCCACTGCACTTATTTTTACTAACACATGGCGCTGCTCACCACTGGCTAGGGTGACTAAGTCTTCACAGGAAAAATGCTCACCCACATTCAGCTTTTGCATTATCCGTAAGTAGTCAAAACGATTACTTCGCGATATGCCTAAATTAAGGGCACGGCTAGAGCGTGGCTCACTAGGAAAGTTAAAGGCCGTTTGCAACGACTTGTTAGAGGCGCGAACCGTAAAGTTTTTATCAAGAATAAATACCCAATCGCGGGTTTGCTCAAACGCAGCGGTAAATAAACGGGCATGCTCTTCAAACACCATTTCGCGGGTCATATTGGTGTAAGTACCCGCTACTTTTTTAGGAAGTTGCCCGCTCCATTCCACCACTTTGCCAAAGTCTTTATACCAACGCCAATAGCCTTTAGCGTGGCGTAACCGATAAGTGCAATTAAAGTAGCCTTTATCGGTTGATAAAAATTCTAACCATTCTAATCTGAAAAGCGCTTTATCTTGCGGGTGAATTTTAGCTAGGTAGTCATCTAGGCTCACGCTTTCTTGACCATACCCAAGTTCATTACATAAGCGCGGCTGGTAAATACTACTCGATGTAGACTGCCAATCCCACATGCCCGACTCGCTGCCCTCTAAGGCTAGTTTTAATCGCGCTTCACTTTCTTTACTTTCCTTATTAGCGGCCAGTAATATGCGCTGAATTTTGTTGCGGCGCATTACCCAAAAAGCAATAAATGCGATAAACAAAACGCCATAAAGCACCATAAAATATGGCGCTCGCCACAGGGGATACTTAACACGAATTTTTAGCACTGCAGGCGGCGTGTACTCGCCGGTTAATGGATCTTTAGCCCATACTTTGAGCTGGTAATTACCTGGATTTAATTTAGGAAATAACACCCGATTATTATTACGGGTGTAGGTTTTTTGGCCGTTATCGAGCTGGTACTCATAAATTATGCGCTCTTGATAGCTAAACGCCATCGCCGAAAACGCCACCTCTAAACCGATATCATCATGGTTGAGGACTATTTCATTTAATGGCTGTTTTAAATCGATAGATAAGTCGCGCGACATTAAATCAACTCGCGTTATATTTACATGATCAATTAAAGAGTGGTAATTTTGATTTTCCATCGGATGAAAATATGTAATGCCCTTTAAGCTGCCATAGGCAATGCGCCCATCGCTTAAATGCGCCATGGCACTGCTGTTAAATTCAGCAGAAAGCAGCCCCTCAGATGTAGTAAACTGCTGAAAATGAAGTGTTTCTGGGTTTAGTCGCCATATGCCTTTATGGCTACTCATCCAAATCATGCCATTATCATCAAGCACCATGTCATAAAGTAAGGTACCTAACTTATTTTTTTCTAAGTCAATCGTGTGTACCAATTTGTAACTGGCTGCATCAAGCCCAATCAGGCCAAAATTAGATAGCGAAATCCATAAAATATTGTTGTTATCGACCACGTAAGAAAGCACATTAATAGCCACGTTATCGTGCTGTTTTGGAACTTTATAAATGGTGTTTAATGCTAATGTGGTTGGGTTTACCTGATATAAAATACCCGCATTAAAAAACAGGGGCATATCAGGCTTGGTTGCCAGCGCTGGCGAAAAACCATGCGCCAAAAACGGCTCTATTTTGCTAAAAGCCCCTTCTAACCGGGTGATCTGCTGAGTATCAATATTATATACAAACATACCGTGATCTGAGTGCACATAGTACAAATCACCGTTAGGCATTAAGGTTACGCCGTGTACCCAGCCTTCTATGTAGGCTCTATTGTTGGGGTTTGTTATTGCTGGCTCGTTAATTTGATGCGTTATGGGGTCAAACTCAAACAGCCCACGGTTTGTATGTAGCCAAAGCTTTTGTTTATAAGGAATAATTTCATACACGCTAAATTCAGTAGTCAGTAAGTCTACTTTGTGGTTTTTTAAGTAAACTTGGCTGGTGTCAGTGGCTAAATCAATTTCGGTTAAGCCATTATGCGTTGCCAGCCATAGGCTATTGCCATACTCCGTAATGCCCCAAACCGAAGGATGAGAAAGGCCATCGCCACCCAGTTTACTACCATCTATATTGCTAAAGTGATAGGTATTATTAGACAGATAAAATGCACCATCGGTTTTAGTAGCGAGCCAATATCCCCCCGATTTATCTTTTACCATGTCTATCATACTGGTATCAGATAGGCTGTATTTACTTTGTGTAATACGTGTGTTTTTTACCAACTCTTTGCTATTTAAATCAAATTTAAAGAGCCCTTTATTAGTCGCCAGATCTAGCTTTTCGCCTTCGTTGATGATGCGCCATACATTTAAATCGGCAATAACGGCTTGGTTTTTAAATGCTATGTCGGGGCGTTCAAACATGCCTGGCAAGTCGCTAATATCAACTTGATACAAGCCTTTAACGGTGCCTACTAACAACTGATTATTTTCAATAACCGAAAACGATTTAACGTTGTTTTGATAAATATGCTCAGCTTTGCTTTTTAAATGCTGCAGCGGCCTAATTTGCTCAGAGGCGATATCAAATACAAACGCCCCATGGCTTGTGCCTATAAAAATATACCCATTGTAATGAAAAAGCTCTCTGACTAAGGTGTTTTCGTATTCTTTAGGCAGCTCAAATAAGCTGGTTATTTTACCTGTTTCAATATCTAATTTAGCAAAGTCGCGACCACGCCCAATCCATAAGGTTTTGTCATCAACCGCAGCCATACTAAATACCGACTGGCTTAAAATTTGTTTTTCGCTGGTAGGTTGAGAAATAAATTGCTGGTAGGTGTCGGTACTTGGGTCGTATTTAAATAAGCCGGCAAGTAACGAGGCTATCCAAATATTGCCTGCGGGGTCTTGGTAAATACAATCAATTATGGCTTCTTCAAGCTCGCCATTAGGGCCATTAATTGAAACAACTTGGTAACCATCATAACGGTTTAACCCCCCTTCGGTAGAGAGCCATAGGTAACCGTTATCATCAAGCAGCATAGTGTTCACATAGCTTTGCGACAGGCCTTCACTGGGGGATAAACGTTTAACCTGTGCGCCAACATGGCAACTAAATATAGCGATTAAAGCTATACAGCAACTAATGATCCAATGAACGCCTTTACTCATGGCTTGATCCGTTGTTTTTGTTATAGGTATTCGAGTGCGACTATATTTCGATGCGTATAAATATCAAAAAGTGCTTTTAAACCAGGAGTATATGTTAATACTTGGTTAAAACCAAGACTCGTATATAAAGCTGTAATATTTTTATAAGCAAAGGTGTAAAGCGGCATGCTTTGCTGTTTTATAGCGGCGCATACAAGTTGCTTTGCCAGCCCTTTTGCACGGTGCTGCGGGGCAACAAATACGGTCGATAAAAATAAAAAATCGTGTTTATTTTGTATTCGACACGCCGCAACTATCTGCATTTCACTGTAAACAACCCAAACCTGATCTTGCTTATTAGCACGTCCTCTTACGCTATACAGTGCATAAAACTTATTAACTAATGGAATCTTAAGTGTGTCTAACTTTTGTACTGTGTACATATATTAGCTTAGCATTAACGCCAAATACTGCTCAAACTGTTGCTTTAAAAACGTTTGCTCTGCCACTGGGCGGCTATGAATCGTGTTATAAACTTGCTCACGTGTTTTTTTATTACGTTTAATTTGATAAGCCCAAAATGAGGCTTCGTAATCTAATTGAATCTGGTATTTTTGCTCTCGGGGTAAAGCACATAAATTAAAACTCACAACCACTCCTAAGTACGGTTAGTTATCCGCATTTATTATACGTATATTTGAACCCATTTACTGTTTAAAAAGCAACAAACATGGGCAAAAACCAAACTATTTTGGTATTATTCGCTGCGATCATTTGCCCTGTCCTCATTTTAAACGGAAGTAACCTTGCAGATACAGCTCAATGCTTTGTTTTTATTAGTCGTTTTATTTTTTAGTAAAATTACACTCGCCAATCACAATAGCGTTATATTTAACCGCCCGGCCGACTCAGCTCAAGCAAGCTATGCGCTCGCTTTACTCACATTAGCCTATAAAGAACTTAATTATGAAGTACACATAATTGATTTTAATCGCCAAAATGCCTTATTAGCAGCCAATAATGGGGTGTTAGATGGCCAACTTGGCCGCGATATAAGTATAGAGGCGGACAATAAAAACCTGATCAGAATTAACTACCCACTGTTTGACTATAAGCTTTTACTGTTTAAAAACTGCCAACCCAATACACTCGATAAGCTCGATAGTATTGCGGTTTTGTCAGGCTATCCAGTTCAGCACCATTACTTAAATGAGCATAAGTTTAACGGCAATATTATTGAAGTAAAAAATATTACGACCCAACTTAACCTACTAGCCCAGCATAAAGTTGATGGGGCAATTATGCTCGACTTTGTGCTTAAAGCCGATAACTTTTCCCTACCAGAGACCTGTATGCAAACCCAGCTGCTAAGTACATTTTCGCTCTATCACTATGTACATAAAAAGCACGCGGCTTTGGTAAGTAAATTATTGAATGCTTTAAATAAACTACACGATAACGGCACTAGTCGCGCATTGCGCGCAAAATACAATTTAAAACTCTAGCATGTACAGCAAGGTTTAAAATTCAAAGCCTTGTTGTTTATCTAAAGTGGCTTGTGATTGCGCAGCTTGGCGTTTTTGTAAATACCGTTTGTAACGTTGTTGGCACAAGCTAAGTACTTTCTTTTTTTGCGCATTGCTTAACGCGTTCCAATTAAAGCGCTCATCCCGGCTTCGGTAGCAGCCTTTGCAATAACCTCGGTTGTTTACTTGGCAAATACTTTTACAGGGGCTTGGAATATCAAATATTTCAATTTGTTGCATTGCGCCCCCTAAGTAGATTAATTGCTTTGTATGAGTATAGCGTTATTTATGCACAAAAAAAAAGCAGCGTTTACGCTGCTTTATTACGCTATTTGCCAACGCAGATGCCTAATGGCTTTGCTCACATACTTTGTTTGTGATTTCAGTTTTGCGTTGAAATGGCTTTGCATACATAGCTAAAACAAGTGGCTTTAGCTCTTCTGGCACTAAGGCTAAACGCTGCTCAAAAGTGGCGGTATCGGGCTCATCAATAACTGCTTGCTTGCACCCACCGGCAATGTAATTTCCTGGGTGTAAGTAAAAAGACTCAACAATGTGCTTATCAATTGTTTGCGCCAGCTCATCAGCATCATCGCAACCGCTTTCAACCGGTTGTCCAAATGCTAAATGCACATGCCCTTTAGCAGAGCTAAATCCTTCAACAATACTTGCTATGTCTTCGCCTGCTGATTTTACGTATTCACCGTGCTGCTGTTTATGATAAAGCTCTTTTGCTTTAGAAATTGCACAAGGCTCATACTGATAAGAAATAGACACCGGAACAATTTTTAACTCTTTAATGTACTCGCCAAATTCTTTCTTTTGTTTACGACCATTAAGTTGCAGCATTTTTAAAAGCGCCGGATCTGTTTGATCAAAGCCGTCTTTTGCACGCCCTTCTTTTTGCGCAATCCAAATAGAATTTCCTGCTGTTAACGAGTCATAAATATACGATGACAACTGCGTAAGCGCCTTAAGCATCTCTTTAGGTGCTTTGGCTGAGCGCTTAACGATAAAGCTTTTATTTAAACGCATCAGCTCGGTTATATACGGTATTTGCAATAAGTTATCACCAATTGCTATACGCACCGTCTTCATTTTATGTTGATACAAACCCCAATTAACAAGTGCTGGGTCCAGCACTATGTCGCGGTGGTTTGATATAAATAAATACGCCTGCTGCGGGTCTAGTTTATCTAAACCCGAAAAGGTAACTTTTGAGGTAGTGCGTTTTATAAGTTTATCTAAATACTTTGCAACTTCGTTTTGCACATCTTCAACGCTCGTAAATTTGCCCCATTTTTTTCGTAACTGGCTTCTCACCAGTGTGCGAGCAATAAAAGGCATAGCGGATATAAAGCGCGGTAAGTTGTACTTTGCTATTACATCTATAAACGCATTATCGTTAATTAAACGCGCTAGCGAGGCCGCAACTTCATCATCGTTGTAAGGTCTTATGTCTGCGTACTTATCTTCTAATTCACTCATTACTGCATCTACAATGTTAAAAAAACGGCACGCAAAACGTACCGTTTATATATAATTTTGATTATAACTCAGCCACTCTTAAATAAGAAATAGCCATTTGGTTATGCTTATTTGCGAGCCATTTCAGTCTATGACCACACAAAAAGGGGTTGGTGCATTGTTTTTTAGTTTTATCAACGTTAATAAGGCTTGTTGACCTTTCAAAGGAAAGTGAGTTCAACCTCAAAAAATAAACAGGCCCCAGCGATATAGCCCGCTAAAATATCATGTTATTTATATTTGAGTGGGCAGACCAGCCAATTTAAACTTTTATAAGCAACCTGACTTTTTGTACTAAGCATTTGGTAGTAATAGCATTAACAAAGGTGTGTATTCGTAGTACCTTAAACGCTCTTGCCATTTTACGGTACGCATTTAGATAGGACACACAATGAAAATCACCATTCTCGATAACGCTACTTTAGCTAAAACCTCGTTAACTTGCATTGAAGAACTAGGTGAGCTAACTACTTACGAACTTACGTCACCTGAGCAAGTTGTTGCTCACAGCCAAGGCGCGGACGTCCTTATTACCAACAAGGTTGTGCTAAATCGCGATACGATAAGCCAACTTAAAACGCTTAAGCTTATTTGCGTAAGTGCAACAGGCACTAATAATGTTGATTTAAACGCCGCTGAAGAATTTGGTATTGCCGTTACCAACGTAGCAGGCTACTCAACCCCTTCGGTTGTACAGCACACGTTTTCGTTAGTGACTAATTTATTAGGTAATACACACCGCTACCAGCGCGACTGCCAGCAAGGCGCTTGGCAAAAAAGCGAGATGTTTTGCAGATTAGATTACAGCTTTAATGATTTACAAGGTAAAACATTTGCCATTATAGGCGGCGGAACGCTAGGTAAAGGTGTGGCGACAGTAGCGCAAGCTTTTGGAGCCAATGTAGTGGTTGCAGAGCGTAAAGGCGCCTCTTGTAGAGAAGGCCGTACACCTTTTGAAGAAGTATTAGAAACCGCTGATATAATTAGCGTGCACTGCCCGCTTACTGATGAAACACGCGATTTAATTTCGTTAGATGAGCTAAAAATGATGAAACCCAGCAGTATTATTATCAATACCGCCCGTGGTGGCATTATAAATGAAGCCGACTTAGCCACAGCCCTAGAGCAAAATTTAATTGCCGGTGCGGGTGTTGATGTACTTACTAAAGAGCCGGCAGAGCCTTCTAACCCGCTGGCTAATTACACAGGCGAAAACTTGCTTCTTACACCTCACATTGCATGGGCCAGCACAGAGTCAATCGTACGCTTAATTAATGAGGTAAGCCTAAATATTGCAGCCTTTACTAACGGCGAGTCTCGTAACCGCTTGGTATAATAACAATTTGCAATAATAATGAGCCGCATTGAGGCTAGGTTTTACCTGCCTCAAAGTCCCTCATTCTATTTAGTAAATAGCTGTAACGTGTTTTCGCTATGCTAAATAAACGCAGGCTAACTTAATCGTTAAAAAACCTAAAAAGTGGCTGTTTTTGCTAATGATTTTTATAATTAATCACTTAAAAACAGCCATCACAATCTAACCCTATGAATTTTATAACTTTGTTATATTGGCCTATTACTTGCTCCTGATAAGTAAATAATTAAATTAAAACTCATCAAGGACTATAACAATGAAAAAATCACTTTTAGCTGCTGCACTTATTGCTCCGTTTTTAACAGGCTGTGTTATTGCCGTATCAGATGGCGAAGCAGAAACGCACTGGGCAGGTAACGACTCATCAAGCTGGCAACATCAGCATAAAAAAAACCGCGAAGCGATTGCAGATTTAACAATGGATAGCAGCTACCAATCTGTTTTAGCGCAATTAAAAACGCCAAACTTTACCGAGCTATTGAAAAAAGACGATGATGTGTATCAGGTACTGTTTTACGTGACTAACAGCATTCACTCTGATGGCAAAACAACAAAAGATGAATGCACGCCATTGGTATTTAAAAATGATAAATTGGTAGGTATTGGTGAAAGCGCGCTGGGCATGATCACAAAATAACAACGCGTTAGTAGCGTAAAGTCGCCCCGCTAGGTAATAACATTAACGTGTGGGGCCGATTTAAATAACGCTTTAATATAAACACAGCCACATTATAAGTTAAGCGCAACCACCTGATCGCGCCCTGCATCTTTTGCGGCATATAGCCCTAGGTCTGCTTGTTCGAGTAAGGCTTGTTCGGCACTTGCATTGCCGTTTTCCATACTGGCAATGCCAATACTGATTGTTATGTGATCTGCATTTAATGAAGCTTTGTGCTCTATATTGAGGCTGTTTACTGCTTTTCTTAACTTTTGGGCAAATGCTAATGCCTGTTGTTTATTAACTTCGGGTAATACCGCTGCAAATTCTTCCCCCCCGTAGCGGGCAATAAAGTCAGTACTACGCTCACATTGCGCTGCTAACGCCTGGGCAACCTGCTTTAAACACTCATCCCCCGCTCGGTGGCCATAGCAATCGTTGTAACGCTTAAAGTGATCTATATCCATTAATAAAACAGACAAACACGAGCCATTACGTTTACTTCTGCGCCATTCACGAGAGAGGTTTTCATCTAAATAACGCCTGTTGGGTATTTCCGTTAAACCATCAATTGAGGCAAGCATTTCTAACAAATCATTTTTTTGCTTGATCAGTAATTGGTTGCGTACCCGCACTTTGACTATAGACGCATTAAAGGGTTTAGTGATGTAATCCATTGCACCTAATTCAAGTCCTTTTGCTTCATCGGTGTGGCTATTATTAGCCGATATAAACACAATAGGAATAGACTGAGTAATAGGGTTTTCTTTAAGCTGTACAAGCACTTCATAACCATCAATGCCTGGCATCACCACATCTAAAATAATTAAATCGACCTGATTAGATTTAATAAAGGTGAGCGCTTTTTCGCCGCTTTCGACTAAAAATACGTCATGCTCCGTGCCCAGTGTTTTTTCAAGCACCAGCCGGTTAAGGGGATCATCATCCACAATCAGTATTTTAGCTTTTTTCGACATCCCGTCCCCCTAAGGTTTCAATAAATATAATCACTTGCTTTAGCTGAATGATTAGCTCTTTTAAAGTGTGCTGAAGCGGCTCGTTAGTTGTTTTAAGGTGCGTTTCACATTGTTTTGCACACAATGAAAGCCTAATAAAACCTAAGTTACCTGCCACGCCTTTAATGCTATGCACTAAGCGTACCACTTCATCTCGCTGGGTGTTTTCTTCAATTTGTTCTAACTGCGTTTCACACAACTTCGCAAATTTTCCGACCATGGTTGCCAGTAAATTTTCATCAAAATTAAACTGGGTGAGCGCAAAGCTTTGGTCATAAAACTTAGGTTTTATAAAGTCTACGTCTCTAATTGCATCTAACAGCACAGCTGCAACCACAGGTTTAGTCAAATGCTTATTCATGCCGCTACTAAGTGAGCGCTCAACATCTGCAGGTTCACAATGTGCTGTTAAAGCAAAAATAGGCAGCTGGCGCGCGTCAAACTGTTGGCGAATCAATTGCGTTGCTTGGCAACCATCAATATGCGGCATTTGCACGTCCATCAAAATTAAATCTGGTTTTAATATTTGTAGCAGCTCTATTGCATCTGGCGCATTGGTAACCGTTATTACATTTATATGGGCCTGTTTTAGCACACTGCTAATAATGTCTAAATTAAGCGGGTTATCATCAACCGCCATAATAAGTAGACCCGATATATCTTTTTTTACTTCTTCATTATTTTCAGCGGCTTTAGGTGGCTCCGCCCCCGCATTAGCATTTAAGCTAATCAAGCGCTGAGCTAACGCCGTAGCTTTAACATGTTGTGCGTTAATTTGCGTAGTACAAGGCAATGCTAAAGTGTGTTCGTGATTCACCACAACCACAGGGTATGAGTTGCCACTGAGCGTTTCGTGTATAGATTCAACCTTTAATAAATCGTTCAATGTGGTTTCATCAATAATCAGTTGCTGTGCATCAGCAAGCTTTATTGGGTAGCGAAGCGCCTCTTCTAAATCAATAGCTACCACTTGTGAGTAGGCATTAACCACTTCGTTTAGCTGTACAGTGTCATCGCTCACAATGGCTAATGTATTAGGTATAAATACACTATTTTTAGCCGTATCTACCGCAAGCGCTAGAGTAAAGAAAAACTCACATCCACGGCCCTTGTCACTATTAATTGCAATTTCGCCGCCCATTAAGGCTACACCATGTTTAACTATAGCAAGTCCAAGCCCGACCCCTTGGTGAATACGCGTAGAAGATTCATCGCCTTGAGTAAAAGCATCAAACAGTCGTCGTTGGTCAGCTTTAGCAATACCTACACCACTGTCTATTACGTGAAAACAAATACGTTGCTGATCTAAAACGTCATTTTCTTCAAGCACCATTTTTAAAGTAATACTGCCTTTATTAGTAAACTTAACGGCATTGGTAAGTAAGTTACCTAATATTTGTTGCAAACGTATTGAATCCCCCACCAGCGCGGGGTTAATGAGTGGATCTATTTCAATATTAAAGCTTAACCCTTTGTTTTGGCACAATGGCGCTGTTAAGCTCTCGCAAATATCAATCAGTTCAACTAAGCAAAAAGGCACCGGTTTAATTTGCGCTTGCGAACTTTCTACTCGGGCAAAATCGAGCATTCTGTTTAGCATTAGCAATAAGCTTTGAGCTGCGTTTTTAGCCTGCTTAGTTTGTTGCAGCTGCTTATTTTTTAAGCCTTGCTCTACTATCATATCTAACAGCCCTAACACAGCGTTAAGAGGGGTGCGGATCTCATGGCTTAGATTAGCAATAAAGCGGCTTTTAGCTATTGTTGCGCGTTCTGCGTCATGCTTAGCTTTAGTCAGCGCACTTACATCTTGAATATGAATAACATAATAAGAGGGATCACGGTTTTCATCCCACACCAGCGACACACTCAGCTGCAGCCAACTTGTTAGTTTTCCTTGTGAGAGCGTTAAATGATAAACCCGTTTTTTATCATCTAATAAGTGACAAAGCGCATTTTTTATTTCTTGCCACTGCGCCTCATCAAACAGCATTTTTAGTGGCTCACCAGTTAAAATATCTTGCTGTGAAAATAACTTACGAGCCGCTTTGTTAACTTGCAATATGGTGTGCTCAAGCGAAAGTAACACCACACTGTTTGCTGCAAACTCTATTGCACTTCTAAATTTAGATTCTGACGCTTTTAACGCCGATAGAGTTTGCTGCTGCTCAGTAATGTCTCGCCCAATTCCCATAGTGCCTAATAAGTGCTGGTGCTCGTTATAAAATGGAGCAATCGTTAATTGATACGATTTGTCGGTGCTATCTATGCGTTGTTCAATGCTACTTTTGGTTTGTAAAACTTGCTTTTCTAGTAGGCTTAACTGTAAATCGTCGCTGTCTAAATCTTCAATACGCTTACCGACTAGGATGGCTTGCTCTTTGCCTACATAGGCTTCAAATGCTTTATTACAACCTAAAAATGAGCCATCAATATTTTTAAAGTAAATAAGATCAGGCACACTATTTAGCATTGTATTTAATAGCGCTAGGTGTCGCTCTTTTGCTTCGTAGCTGCGTTTTAGCTTTTGAGATTGCAGCTGTAACTGATCATCGAGTTCTTTATTAGCTTCTTGGAGCGACTCAACTAACTGTGCATTTTTATCAAACACATATTTAACGCGAGAAAACCAAGGCTGCCAATTTAAAGGGATGGGGTAATTAGAAAGCGCGGCTTTAGGGGCCTCATTTTGTTCAAAATATTGCATTAAATGAGTCATTGGCCTAACAAAAATACGTTGGCTTAACCAAAAAAATACCGCAAACATTAAGCTTAAAAATAACGTTAAAAACGCAAACTCTAAAAGAACTTCATACCTAATTGGCGTGATCACTTTTATTTGCGGCTCATAAAAGGCGGCATGAATGGGCAGGTTCCCCATTGCTTGCATAAAAAACTGCGCATTTTTGTTATTAACTAAGTTTATTTTTTCATTGTTATGGGCTAATTCAGGCCAATAATCTTTTAAGGCTGTTGCTTCATTTAACTGCTTAACAGAGCTGGCTATCACTTGATGCGACTGGTTCATAAACACATATTCGCCTTCGCTTGGTGCCACCTTTTTAAGCCAGCTAGACATGGCCTCTAAATCGTATATTAAAATGATGTAGTCTGACGAATTTGGTTGTTTTTTACGGCCAATAGCAAAATAAGCGCTATCGCGTATTTTAACAATGGCGCTTGAGGTAAGCTGGCCAGGTATAAATGTGGGCTTAAAATTACCATTTAAAATTTTATTAAGCATAGTGCTTTGGCTTTTATTACGCCTTACCGCATAGGCAAACCCCGAATCATCAACATAGGCAACGGCCGACAACGATTGCATAAGCGATAACGCGGTATTAAACGTTGGGCTTAGGGTCGTAGCTTGCTGCCATTGGATCAACGCCCGGTTAGAAAAAGCAAACTGCCCTTTACCGACTATTTCGCCTTGGCGCTCGCTAAAGTGGCGGTAGTAGTAATTGTCGTATTGATTAATACCTTCTAGTAAGTTGCGATTGAACTGCTCAACACTAGGCTGCTGATACGATATAAAGGCATTGTCAAAAAAGTCATTTACCGAGCTCATTATATGGCTAACTTGAGCCGACACTTGCTCAAAATCGGCTTGACGTTTTTCTATGGCGCGCTCAACTTTTATATTATACAAGTGCAAACACAGTAAAAATGCCACAAATAAGGGAACAAATAATGCTACAAATAAAGAGCGGTAATAGTCTTTTAGAGGTAAAAATTTCAACGTTTTGCCTAAGTTTTGGCCCGATAGTCAGCCACTAGACTATCGAGCCAAATTGTTCTGCGCAAGTTATAAATTTTCTTCTGCAAAGGAGGCTAAACGGCTGCGCACTACCCCGTTTAAATTAACTGTTGCACTGCCTTCAAAGTCTTTAAAACGCTCAACAATATAAGTAAGGCCGGAGGTAACGGGGGTTAAGTAATTGCTGTCTATTTGCGCTAAATTACCGCTACAAATTAGTTTTGTTCCCTCGCCACAACGGGTAATAATAGTTTTAAGCTGAGATGCCGTTAAGTTTTGGCTCTCATCTAAAATTACCACTGCATTTTGAATACTACGCCCACGCATAAAGTTCACCGACTTAAACTGTACATTGGCTTTTTCCATTATGTAATTGCGACTCGAAATTGGGTTCTCGTCTCCTTTGTGTAGTACCTCTAAGGTGTCGGTAATTGCAGCTAACCACGGCGCCATTTTTTCTTCTTCGGTACCGGGTAAAAAACCGATAGACTCAGCTATTTCGGGGGTATTACGCGTTACAATGACCTTGTCGTAAATGCCGCGCTCAACCACCATTTCAAGCGCACTGGCCAGTGCCAGTAATGTTTTACCGCACCCAGCTGGACCGGTTAAAATAACCAGCTCAATACTAGGGTCAAGCAAAGCGTCGAGAGCCATACCTTGGTAAATATTTTTAGGTTTTACGCCCCACGCTTGCTGGTGCATTAAACGCTCAACACTAATATCTTTTAATTTAATACGCTCGTTATCGTAAGATTTGACCCGCGCAGCAAAGTGCTCGCTGCCATCAAGTATGTACTCATTGCAAAACACATCTGGAATTAAGTTTTTAGCCACATAATGAAACGTATCACGGCCGTGCTGCTGTGTTTCGCATTGCCCTACGTGCTGCCAAAAATCGCCCTCTATTTTTTTATAGCCGCTAGTTAATAAAGCAATATCATCGATTAATTGGTCGGTACGGTAATCTTCAACATATTTAAGGCCTGCACCTTTTGCTTTAAGGCGCATGTTTATATCTTTTGTCACTAATACAATTTTTGAATCGCTGTGCTGTTTTTGTAAATACACGGCGCAGTTAATAATGCGGTGGTCGTTTTCATCCCCCGGTAAACCAGAAATAGAATCTGCAAAAAGATGGTCATTAACAATAATGAGCGTACCGGTTGAATTGGCATTTGCCTTTTTATTGCTAGGCAGTGCAACACCCTGCAACATTTGCTCTGGAGTTGCATCTTTTAGTACCTCATCTAAGCCGCGAATAGCCACTCGTGCATCACGGCTTACGTCGTGTTTTCTATCTTTAATGTGGTCAAGCTCTTCTAAAACAGTCATGGGAATGACAACGTTATGTTCTTGGAAAGACAAATAAGCGAGGGGTTCGTGGAGTAATACATTGGTGTCTAGCACATACATTTTACTTTCAAGGTTCGAAGCTTTTTCCATAGCACTTTCCTTACGTTTTATGATTTTTATGCTATACCAAAATAACTAAGTAAAACGGGCCTAAATTCAAACCTGCAATACTTAATTGCTAAGGCATAATCTAAGTTTAGTCTATTTGTCATAAAAGTCCGTTTTATTACAAACACGATATAGTTTTTATTTACCTAAAAAAGAGCTATTTGTTAGCACTGTTAATGGGATTAATTCGCACTTATAAAATTAATTAAAAGTGAGTCAAATAGCGCCTTGCAGTGGTGTTATGTAACAGGTAACATAGCCGCCTTTTTCTTCATAGACGAGACATACATGAATTTTTCCTTAGGTCAGCGTTGGATCAGTGATACAGAGTCAGATTTAGGATTAGGCACCGTAGTTGCCATTGAAGGCCGCCAGGTCAGCATTTTATTTCCTGCCAGTGGTGAAAACCGTGTTTATTCTAGTGCAGAAGCACCGGTTACCCGTGTGGCATTTAATCCAGGTGATGTGATCAAAAGCGTTGAAGAATGGGAATTAGAAGTAGAGTCTATTGAAGTGCAAGGTGAACTACTTTGCTACGTAGGTACTCGCGTTGATACCGGCGAAGAAGCAAAGCTAAAAGAAACCTTTTTAGATCATTTTATTAAGTTTAATAAACCGCAAGATCGTTTATTTGCAGGCCAAGTAGATCGCTTTGATCGCTACACCTTACGTTACCAAACATGGCAACACCAATTTGAGCGCCAGCAATCGCCTATTAAAGGCTTAATTGGCCAGCGCGCTAACCTTATTCCGCATCAGCTTTATATTGCACAAGAAGTAGGTAAACGTTTTGCCCCACGTGTACTGCTCTCAGATGAAGTAGGCCTTGGTAAAACCATCGAAGCCGGCATGATTTTACACCAACAAATCATTAGTGGCCGTGCTAGCCGTGTACTCATTGTGGTGCCAGAAAACCTGCAACACCAATGGTTAGTAGAAATGCTACGCCGCTTTAATTTACGTTTTTCTATTTTTGATGAAGAGCGCTGCGACGAAGCCTTTGCAGACTCGCCAAACGTATTTGATACCGAGCAGCTAGTGCTTACCAGCCTTGAGTTTTTAACCAAGAAAAAACGCTGGTTTGAACAAGCAACACTTGCTGATTGGGATTTATTAGTTGTTGATGAAGCGCACCACCTGAGTATTAACAATGGTAAGCCGAGCACCGAATATCAGCGCATGGCTGAGCTTAGCCAAGATATTCCGGGTCTTATTCTATTAACAGCAACGCCTGATCAACTTGGTCACCGTAGCCACTTTGCCCGCTTGCAATTGCTCGACCCAGATAGATTTTACGACTACGACGTATTCAAAGAAGAAGAAGCTAATTACAAAGACGTTGCCGAAGCGGCAAATCAGCTACTGCAAGCACAAGCCCTTGATGATACAGCCAAAGCCACACTTATTGAGCTATTAAAAGAAACCGATATTACTGATGTGCTTGAAAAAGCTCAGCAAGGTGATTTACCGGCGCGTAAAGAAATACTTAACATGCTGCTTGATCGCCACGGCACAGGTCGTATTTTGTTTAGAAACAGCCGCAGCGGAATTGATGGCTACCCTAGCCGTAAATTACATGCTTACCCAATGGCACTGCCAAAGCAATATAAAACAGCAATGTCAGTACTTGGCAGCATGAGCGGTATACAAAGTGCAGAGCTAAGCGCACAACGCGCGCTGTTTCCAGAGAAAATCTTTCAAGAGTTTGAAGGTGAAAGTGCAAGCTGGGGCGCATTTGATCCGCGTGTAGATTGGTTAATCGAAACACTTAAAACCCTAAAGCACGAAAAAGTACTGCTTATTTGTGCCAAAGCCGAAACCGCTATTAGCCTTGAGCAAATTTTGCGTGAGCGTGAAGCAATAAAAGCATCTGTGTTCCACGAGGGCATGTCGATTATAGAGCGCGACCGCGCAGCCGCCTTTTTTGCCGATGAATACGACAATGCACAAATACTGCTGTGTTCAGAGATTGGCTCAGAAGGACGTAACTTCCAGTTTTCGCATCACTTAGTGTTATTTGATTTACCACTAAACCCTGACTTACTTGAACAACGTATCGGCCGATTAGACCGTATTGGGCAAACAAAGGATGTTAATATTCATGTGCCGTATTTTGAAAATACAGCGCAAGAAGTATTACTGCGTTGGTACAACGAAGGCCTTGATGCATTTGAAAGCACATCTACCACTGGCCAGCTATTGTATAAAGAATTTAGTGAAGACCTACTTGATTACATTGCTGCCCATAATTGTGATGAAGAAGAGCTCGACCCTCTACTTGAGCAAGTAGCCAAGCAAAATGCCGTGCTACGCAAACAAATGGAAAGTGGCCGTGACCGTTTATTAGAGCTGCATTCATCTGGCCAAGGCGCTGCCGATTCATTGGTTGAACAAATTGAAGCACTTGATAACCAATTTGAGTTACCAAGTTACATGATCAACGTATTCGACACGTTTGGAGTAAGCCAAGAAGACAAAGGCGAAAACACCATTATTTTAAAGCCAACAGAGCATATGCTAAGTGCATCGTTCCCTAGCTTAAAAGAAGATGGCATGACGGTTACCTTTGACCGCGATACCGCCCTTTCTCAAGAAGACGTACATTTTATTAGCTGGGATCATCCTATGGTGCAAGGCACAATGGACATGATTTGTGATGATGACTTTGGTAGTGCCTCTGTTGCTTTACTTAAAAACAAAAAATTACCACCAGGTACCTTTTTTGTTGAGCTAATATTTGTAGCCGAAGCTATGGCACCAAAAGCCCTGCAAGTAGGTCGCTTTTTACCGCCAACGCCTATTCGCATATTACTTGATAAAGCCAGTAATAACCTCGGCGAAAACGTGGCATTTGATAGCTTTAACCAACAGCTTTCAGCCGTTGGGCGTCAAACTGCAAGTAAATTAGCAGGCGCTTTACAAGGTGCGGTTCATCCAATGATCAATACCGCAAAAGAGATGGCTCAGCAACAGCTTGAGGTTATACGCAGTGCGTCACTTGAAAAAATGCAAAGCACCTTAGGTGAAGAACAAGCTCGCCTTGAAGCGCTTAAGCAAATTAACCCTAATATTCGCCAAGAAGAAATTACCTTCTTCGATAAGCAGCGCAGCGAGCTGACAACGCATATCGAAAAAGCCCAGTTAAAACTTGATGCGATACGCTTAATCGTAGTTTCACACTAAAGGTTTTGAGCGTTTAGTTTATAGCTATCAGCCGTTAGTTAGATCAAGATATAACTAAACTACACTTCAAAAAGCACGGTTTACAGGCCGTGCTTTTTACATTCACCTCTACAATTACTCATCAGTATCTTGGCCACCTAATGTAGCCATTATTTCAATACCTATTTCTGTAACTCTGTAATAAATGCTGTCTGAGCAACAAACGTCAGGTCGACAGCCTATACGTATATGGTCAACTGATTGGTAGGAATAGGGGTTTGCTGGTAGTTTTTCAAACATAGAGAAGAAACTATAAAAGTAGTTGTCCGCTTGCTGTTGTGAAAATGCTTGGCAGTCATATTGATAAATGCGGCGCAAATCCTCTTTGCCATCGTTTGAAAGTTTAAATGTGAGCACTACTTAATGCTTGATTTGAATTCTGCTAACATTTGATCGGCCGATTGATCACTAAAACCGCTTTTTTCTGAGTTAGCAAGCTTACCATTTATTGCTTCTGCTCTTCTTGCACGGCGAATTAAATCATTCACCAATTCACTTTTATTTGTGTAATCCCCCCACGTTTCCAACGTAATTACGAAGCCATAAATCATTCTGTTCAGTAAGTGAAATACTTTGCCTTGCCATAATGTGTTCCTATAACTTTAAGCTGGTGCAGTTTTACTCCAGCATGAAAAATACGCAATTAAACTTTTATCTTTTCCTTGAGCCTTTGCTCTCGCTCCCCTAAAATAGCGCCCTGCAAAATTACTGAGGTCGGCCGTGTTAGTTAATTACAATCCCCCAATGAGTCCGTATTTAACAATACTGCACCAAGATGACGACTTGCTCATCGTTAATAAACCCAGCGAACTTTTAACCGTCCCGGGTAAAGATCCAAAACATGCCGATAGCTTAATTAATCGCGTTAACCGTGTTTTTCCTACAGCTAAAATAGTGCACCGCCTAGATATGGCAACGTCAGGCATACTTTGCCTTGCTATGAATAAGGCAGCTCATAGGCATTTAAGTATGCAGTTTCAAGAACGTGAAACTTCAAAACGCTATATTGCACGTGTTTACGGCCAACTTGAGCAAGATACCGGTTCGGTTGATTTGCCACTTATCTGTGATTGGCCTAATCGTCCTAAGCAAATGGTTGATTATGAAAACGGTAAGCCCTCGCTAACCCACTTTAAAATACTTGCACGAGAAGCGGGCGCAACACGTGTAGAGCTCACGCCAATTACGGGGCGCTCGCACCAATTACGCGTGCACATGCTAAGCCTTGGCCACCCAATATTGGGCGATAGACTTTATGCCCATAAAGAGGCCCTAGCCGCGGCGCCACGTTTACAACTACATGCGCAAATGTTGCAACTAAAACACCCCGTGACTGAGCAAGTACTGACCTTTGAGGTAGAGCCCGACTTTTAATAGGTAAAGCCCACAAAGTTAGTACTAAACTTTTACCTTATCGCGCCGATACTTAGTTATTACTCATGTTTTGGGCTTACTATGATATTTGCGCAGCTAATCAAAAAAACGCTACAAAGTGTATGTTGTTGCTCTGCGTTATGCTTAAGCGCACATGCCAGTGCTGCAGAGCATATAGCCCCACCTTCTTTATCAAGTATCGAAAATAGCGATATAAAACGTCTACTACCCAATGATGAAGTTAAACCCATACTTGCTGGTGATACAGAGTTTTTAAGTTTGTATAGCGAATACATGAGCCGAGATTTTAGAGGTATTGTATTACTCATTCCTGATTGGAATTCTACCCCCACCAGCAATGCAGGCATGAGTTACCTGCGAAAAGAGCTTACTAATTTAGGTTACACAACCTACGCCATGACAGTACCCGATATAGATTGGCAAGCAAGTGACATGGCTGCACCGGCACAAGCAGCTACCCAATCAAGCACGCAATCAAGTACGCAAGCGCAAAATGAAGAGCCAACAAAAACGGCGCAAAGTAACAGCGACGGTGCTGTTACAACGGCTCAAGAGCCACACTTTGTTAATGCCATTGATTTGGTGAGTAATGAGGTACTAAGTAATTATAAAACTAATTTAATAATGCGTTATGAGGCGCTCTATCAAAACGCGATGAGCGAGCCAAATAATATTGTCGTCATAGCACAAGGTACCAGTGCGGGAGTATTGCTAGAATACTATGCCGATTTTCCTGACTCGCGAATAGATGCGTTTATAAGCTTAAGTAGTTATTTACCTAATACACAGCGCAATAAAGGTTTAGCGCAAACCACATCGCTGGTGACCCCCGCCTTGCTTGATATTTACTATGCAAATGACAATACCGATATACTTATGAGCCTTAAAAACCGTCAGCGCTGGGTAAATCGAAATGCTAAATTTGATTACCGCCAGCGCCAACTCTTTGGCCTGCGCAATGCGCCAGAGCAGCATGCACGGTTAACTAAAATGATAGACGGTTTTTTACGCCGCCTTTTTTAAATACTCGTAAGCCGCTTGAATATCTTGGCTTTTTTTAACTGCTACTTCCATCATGTGTTTAGGCAGCCCTTGAGATACTAATTTATCAGGGTGATGCTGCGCCATTAATTTACGATACGCTACTTTAATATCTCGTTGCGTCGCGTCACTACTTAACCCTAATAAAGCCAAGGCCTGTGAGCGGTTCATGCTGTTATTAGGGGGCACATGATGACCAGAGCCTTCACGGTAACTGCTACTTTGACCTTGCTGCTGTTGTCTATACTGTTGTTGCTGCTGTCTAAAACTAAATTCAGCTTGGTAACGCTTAAGAATAAAAGCAAAATGAGTTTTAGAAATACCTAATTGCTTACTTACCTCTTGTAACAGCTGTTTTTCTTGCTCTGCGAGCACGCCATCAGAAAACGCCATTTGAATTTGAATTTCTAAAAACAGTTGCAGTAAGTCGTAACGTTTTGCAAAGCGTTCTTTAAAGTCGTGTACTGTTTCTTTAATCGAAAAGTCGCTGTCTTTACCTGATTGAAATGCATGCTGAGCTTCGCGGCGCTCATCGCCCTTTAGCCCCATTTCATCCATAAACATACTTGCCGCTTTTATATGCACCTCGCTTACGCGACCGTTCGACTTTGCAATATGTCCCATAACCGCAAAGCAACTCGAAAAAAACAACGCTTGGCGCTCGTTTACATCATCACCTTTAAACAAACCTGAAAAGCCTCCGGCTTTATCAAAATCGTTTTTTAAGCTTTTATCAAATAAATGGCCGAGGTATAAACCTAAAATGGCGCCAAAAATTTTGCCAAACATAAAGCCAAAACAAAAACCGAGTATTTTTCCCCACATCTAATTAACTGCCTCTATTAAAGTGTGTTTTGTATGCGCTCGTTGAGCTGCGCGAGTCGCTGTGGTGTGCCTATATCGTCCCACTGACCGATATAAAGCTCAGTTGAGATAACCTGTTGGGCGAGTTTTTCTCGCAGTATTGGCCCAAGCGGGCGTATGCCAGGCTCTAAACTTTTAAAAAAATTAGCGTGGTAACGGCTAATTCCCGAAAATGTATACTTTTGACTCTCAGCCGATAAGTGACTTAACGCAAAATCCCCTTTTTCGTTATGAGGTGGGTTTTCTACTAACACTATGTGGGCCTCGCCGTCTTGCAGGTGCAATTGTGTAAGCGCACTCACATCGTAATCTGTGTATACATCGCCATTAATTACAATAAATTGCTCACCTAGTAATGGCAGCGCCTGAATAATTCCGCCTGCGGTTTCAAGGCCGCCCTCAGCCTCTTGGCTATATTCAATGCGCACACCAAACTCAGCACCATTTTTAAAATAGCTTTTTATTTTATCCCCTTGCCAAGCTAGGTTTATAACAATGTTAGTAATGCCAGCGGCTTTAAGGTTATTAATATGGTGCTCAATCAGCGGTTTACCCGCCACTTTTAGCATAGGTTTAGGCATAGCTTGTGTAAGCGGCATCATTCGCTGGCCGCGCCCGGCTGCTAAAATCATGGCTTTCATGTGCGCTCCTTAGCTAATTTTAGTGTTACCTGCGGTATTACAGCGCTACTTACCCACTCACTTAAGGCTGCAAGCTCTGGATAGGTTTCAGCAACATCAACAATGTAATCCAACGTCGGTAAAATATTATCAAGGTAGCCGGTTTTACCATCGCGTAAATAGAGCCGGCAGAATATTCCCGCTGCCTTTAAATGGCGCTGAATACCCGTTAAATCAAACCACTGTTTAAACTGCTCAAAAGAAGTATCTGTTATTAATTTTTGCGCTGTAAATTCTTCATAGCCGTACTCAAGCAGCTGATTAAGCTGTGCTTGTGGCAACTTAAAGTAGCAATCACGTAGTAGCGACACTAAGTCATAGCACAGCGGCCCGCGCACGGCATCTTGGTAATCTATAATTGCCCACTGCTCATTGCTATACATAATATTACGGCTGTGATAATCACGATGAACCGTGACCGTAGGCTGCGCTAGCATAGCGTTCATTAATAGCTCACAGCTTTGCTGCCAAAGCGTTTGTTGCTCAGTACTCAATGTTAAGCCAATAAAATCAGTAACCAGCCATTGGCTAAAAATATTCAGCTCAAGGTGAATAAATTCTTTATTATAATTTTGCATAGCTGCTGATTCAGGTGTTTTGGCCCAGCTTGCCGCTAAACGGATTAATTGCTTGTAATATTCATCTCTATTTGGTTCATCGAGCTTATCGGCTAAGTGTGTATTTCCTAAGTCACTTAACACAAAAAAGCCCTGTTCTTCATCGCTTGCAATTATTTCAGGCAATAAAAAGCCGTTGTCGGTGAAAACTTTATTAAGAGAGATATACGGAGCGTTATTTACTTTTTGTGGGTCGGAGTCCATCACAATAAACGCTTTTCCGGCACAGCTTAAACGGTAATAACGGCGAAAGCTGGCATCCCCAGTAATGGCTACTAAGGAGTGTGGTTTAGCATCAAAGTGCGTATTTATAAATAGTTGTAAATTATCAAAGCGTGTCATTATATAAGATGTCTATTTTTATAGGTCAATTACTGTATTTGCCATTGTTTTCCTTTATTATGTCTAGCTTATAATAAACCAAAGAGCATTAAGGTCGATAAATGAGCAAAACCTGGGGCATATTGATGCTAGGCGTAATTAGCGCACCATCGCTTGCCGAAACTGAACTGGCACACAATTTATGTGGCATTTCAATGCAAACCAGAGCTTGGCAACCTCTACCAAACTTAGCGGTAGGATCGGTTGATATACAAGCTGACGATGTAGAGCTCCTAGGCACACAAAGCGCTGAATTTACCGGCAATGTTGATATTAACACCCTTGATATGAGTTTGTCCGCACAAACTGCGCTTATAGATAAACAGCGCGGTTTACTTAATGCAACAGGCCCTATTACTTATCAAGACCGTGTAAGCCAAGTAAACAGCTCAGGTTTAAATGCCGATTTAAATAATTCAGAAATAAGCCTACTAGGTGCCGATTACAGCTTAACAGCGCAACAAGGTAAAGGTGGCGCCGAAAAACTCACTGTCAACGAGTCTGGCTTATTGTTAATGAATGCAAGCTTTACTACTTGCCCAAGCGATACACCCGTGTGGGAAATAGAAGCCGACGAAATTAACCTCTCTCGTGAAGAAGGCTGGGGCGAAACCTATAATGCCGTTTTACGTATTCTTGATACCCCCGTTTTATATTTACCTTATTTCACGTTTCCATTGGATGAGCGACGCAAGTCGGGCTTATTAACACCTAGCATTTCGAGCTCCGACCGTTACGGCCTTGAAACTGTTACGCCTTATTATTGGAATATTGCGCCTAATTTTGACGCCACTATTACACCACGTTATATGTCGCGCAAAGGCTTACAATTGCAAACTGAGTTTAGATACCTCACGGAGCAACATGAAGGCTTAGTCGGTATTGAGTATTTAGATAGCGATGATTCGGAGCCAAGCCTTGATGAGCGCTA
The DNA here is from genome assembly GCF_028599215.1 of Pseudoalteromonas sp. Angola-30. Lineage (NCBI taxonomy): Bacteria > Pseudomonadati > Pseudomonadota > Gammaproteobacteria > Alteromonadales > Pseudoalteromonadaceae > Pseudoalteromonas > Pseudoalteromonas sp. Angola-30. The sequence continues at coordinate 260,717 of NZ_JAQREI010000002.1, read as the reverse complement.
TATGTTTCATTGGCAGCAACAAAGCTATTTAAGTGAAGACTGGCGCGCCAATATTGATGTAACTAACGTCAGTGATGACAACTACATCACCGATTTAAGCTCTAATTACGCAAATAAAACCGATACCCAACTTTATCGTACCGGCTCTGTGACTCACCTTGGTGACACATGGCGTACCGATATTAAATTTCAAAACTTTGAAGTACTGGGCGATCACTTAGAGTCGTATGCCGCGGTTCCACAAATTAGCTTTACACAAACCGCCCCATGGCGTTTTGATAACTTTGACTTTAGTTTGTCGGGTGAAGTAAGCCACTTTACCAACGACTCTTCAGAAATTGCCATAGACAGTGCTACCCGTGTACACGTAGAGCCAAAAGCGCGCTTTAACTACGCAACACATGCGTGGTCGTTTCTCTCAGAAGTGAGCTTATTGCAAACTAACTACAAGCAAAGTGGTAATTTAACGGGCACTCAATATAGCGATAGCGTTTCGCGTACCTTGCCAAAAGTACGTTTGTACTCGCAGCTTAACTTTGAACGTGACACCTCGACTTTTTTTGAGGATGGCATTCAAACTCTTGAGCCACAAATACAGTATTTATATACCCCTAATAAGGATCAATCTGAGATAGGTCTATTTGACACCACTCGCCTACAGGATGACTTTTTTGGCCTATTTAGAGATACGCGCTTTTCGGGTGTAGACCGTATAGCCGCAGCTAACCAATTTACGTTAGGTGCAACAACACGCTTATTTGATAATAAACACGAAGAAGTGTTTAACTTTAGCGCGGGTCAAATTTTTTACCTAAACGACTCGGCTAAACCTACCGAGCAAGATTTAGACTCAGAGACAAACTACAACGCCCTTTTTGCAGCGCAAACAATGCTACATTGGCACCGCCGTTGGTACCTCTCAGCGGGTATGCAATACGACACGTATGGTAAGCAAATGATCCAGTCAAATGTCACCCTCGATTACAAAGGTGACAATAATGAGCTAGTTCAATTGAACCATCGCTATGCAAATGATGTCTCAGGAAATACAATCGAGCAAACGGGTGTATTTACAAGTATCCCAATTAGTGATCAGTGGCAATTTATTGCAAGCTACCACCGGGACCTTGAAAATAATCGAAGCATCGAATTTTTAAGCGGATTACAGTATGAATCATGCTGTTGGGCAATCCAAATTACTGGTCACCGTCAGATTGAAACCGATTTAAATCAGTCTATCGGGCAGCAACAAGCCACTTTTGATTCAGGTATTAGTTTAAACTTTGTATTAAAAGGACTTGGCAGTAAGAGCCGTTACGATGCACAAAAATTATTACAACAAGGTATTTTTGGCTACCGTAGACCGTATTTTCTTAATAATTAAGGCAAACGAGCAATTAAGGTGATACTTTAAAGCCCTAAAATGCAGTACGCCCTGTTTTAAAGCAGTACTATTAGAAGAGTAGTAAAAAGAATATGAATTTAAAAAAACTATTATCAACAGCTATTTTAAGCTTAAGCTTATGCCATGGCGCATTTGCCGCCCCACAGGAAATCGACAAAGTAATTGGTGTTGTAAACCAAGGCGTAATTTTAAAAAGTGAAGTAGACACCATAATTAATCGTGTTAAAAAGCAAGCCGCAGAGCAAGGCCAACAACTTCCTAAAGACGAAACGCTTCGCGTACAAGCCGTTGAGCGTTTAGTTAACCAAACGCTTATGATGCAAATGGCTGAACGTATGGGCCTTGAAATTTCAGACAGTCAGTTAGACCAAACACTCGCGAATATGGCAAAAGATCAAGGCGGCAGCATTGCCGATCTTCGTCGTACCATTGAAGCCGCTGGCGAGAGCTTTCAAGCCTACCGCGAAGAAATTCGTAAAGAGATCACCACCCAACAGGTTACCCGTGCCAATGTAGATCGTCGAATCTATATTAGCCAACAAGAAGTAGATAACCTGTTAAAAATAATGGAAAGCCAAGGTCAAAACTCTGAAGAGTATGATATTGGCCACATCCTTATTGATATTCCTAACGATGCAACAGCAGATGAAATCACCAGTGCTAAAACCCGTGCTGACAAAGTTATTGAGCTATTAAACGATGGCCAAGAGTTTAAACGCATCGCTATTTCATCATCAGGTGGCTCAAAAGCGCTTGAAGGCGGACAACTCGGTTATATGGGTATCAACGAAATGCCTTCGTTATTTGCCGAAGCTGTAAAAGGTCAAAAGAAAGGCGCTATTGTTGGCCCGCTTCGCTCGGGTGCTGGCTTTCATATAATTAAGGTGCAAGATGTACGTGGTCGCCAATTAGTAGAAACTACAGAAGTACGCTCACGCCATATTCTTATTAAGCCTTCAATTATTTTAAGTGAAGAAAAAGCACGTAGCATGCTAGCAGGATTTGCCAAAGATTTACGCGCAGGAAACGCTGACTTTGCTGAGCTTGCTAAAGAATACTCAGAAGATCCAGGCTCAGCCCTTAAAGGCGGTGAGTATGATTGGACTGACCCTACAACGTATGTACCGGCGTTTAAAGATACTTTGTTATCACTTGATAAAAATCAAATTAGTGAACCATTTAGAACACAATTTGGTTGGCACATAGTACAACTTTTAGATAAACGTGTAGCAGATAAAACCGAGCTAGCTAAACGTAACCGTGCGCACGGCATGTTGTTTAATCGTAAATTTAAAGAAGAAAGTTTTAACTGGCAGCAAGAAATGCGCGAACAAGCCCATGTTGAAATTTTCCCTATAGACGAGTAATTATGACATTACGAATTGCAATTACCCCGGGTGAACCCGCGGGGATTGGCCCTGACTTGCTGCTGCAATTAGCGCAGCAACCATGGCAAGCTCAACTGGTCGCTATCGCCGACAAACAGTTATTAAAAGAACGCGCTCAACACTTGGGCCTTAATATTGAGCTAATTGATTTTGATGAAAATGCCCCTGCAGCTATAGCGCCTGCAGGTAGCATTTATATTCACCAAGTAGATTTAGGCACTGACGTTAAGCTAGGTGAACTAGACGACTTAAACGGCCAATACGTGCTTGATACCTTACGTATTGCCAGCGAAAAAAATATGGACGGTACCTTTGATGCCGTTGTCACGGGCCCTGTTCATAAAGGGATTATTAATAAAGCCGGTATTTCCTTTAGTGGCCACACTGAGTACTTTGCTCAGCAGTCGGGCACCTCTGATGTAGTAATGATGCTAGCAACTGAAGGCTTGCGTGTTGCCCTAGTAACAACGCATATACCGCTGGCTTATGTATCGCGTGCAATTACACAAGAGCGCTTAACTAAAGTTATTAGTATTTTAAACCACGACTTACAAACTAAGTTTGGTATTGAGCAACCGAAAATTTTAGTGTGTGGATTAAACCCCCATGCCGGCGAAGACGGTCATTTAGGCACTGAAGAAATAGAAACAATTTCACCTACGCTTGAGCTCTTAAACAGCCAAGGCATGAATTTAATTGGTCCGCTTCCTGCCGATACCCTATTTCAGGATAAATACCTCTCTCAAGCCGATGCCGTGCTTGCTATGTATCACGATCAGGGTTTACCTGTGCTAAAATACAAGGGATTTGGTAACTCGGTAAATATAACCTTAGGTTTACCATTTATCCGCACTTCGGTTGATCACGGTACTGCGCTTGATTTAGCAGGCACCGGTGACGCTGAAGTTGGCAGTTTTGAATTAGCGATCCGCGAAGCAATTAAGCTCGCCCATGAAAAAGCACAGAATCAATGACCGATAAAGTACATTTAGGACACCGCGCCCGTAAACGTTTTGGGCAAAACTTTTTATTTGATGAATCTATCATTGATAAAATAGTGACTGCAATCGATCCTAAACCACAAGACAACCTAGTAGAGATTGGCCCAGGTTTAGGCGCAATTACCGAACCTGTTGCCGATTTAAGCGGCCAACTTACTGTTGTTGAGCTAGATAAAGACTTAGCTCAGCGTTTAATTGAGCACCCTTTTTTAGGTCCTAAATTAAACGTAAACCAAGGCGATGCAATGAAGTTTGACTTTGCAAGCCTTGTACGCGATGACAAAAAATTAAAAGTGTTTGGTAACCTGCCTTACAATATTTCTACGCCATTACTGTTTCATCTTTTTGAGTTTGCTGATCATATTGAGCACATGCACTTTATGCTGCAAAAAGAAGTAGTAAAACGTATGGTTGCAGGCCCAGGCAGCAAAACCTTTGGCCGCTTAAGTGTAATGACACAGTACTACTGCCACGCAATGCCCGTGGTTGAAGTACCGCCAGAGTGTTTTAAACCAGCACCTAAAGTAGACTCTGCGGTTATTCGTCTGATCCCTAAAAAAGCCGAGCAACGTACCGCTAAAAGCGTGAAAATTTTAAACACCGTGTGTTTAGAAGCCTTTAATCAACGCCGTAAAACATTGCGTAACAGCTTAGGCAACTTACTCACCGCAGATGAGCTTACCAGCATTGGTATTGATATTACTTTGCGTGCTGAAAGCCTAACGTTACAACAATTTATTGATATAGCTAATTGGATTTATGACAACAAGCAGTAATATTGGCTCTCCTGTAAAAGTCTCTGTAGAGACTTTTTATGTTGAAGGGCAATCTCAGCCTGAGCTAGAAAAGTACGTTTTTGCCTACTCAGTGACAATTAAAAACCACAGTCTTTGCAGCGCTACACTTTTGAGCCGTTATTGGTTGATCACCGATGCCAATGGTAAAGAAGTTGAAGTAGAGGGCGAAGGCGTTGTGGGCGAAACCCCCGTTATAGGCCCAGGCGAAACTTATAAATACACCAGTGGCGCAATATTAGATACCCCTGTTGGCACCATGCAGGGACACTACACACTGCGCAATGAGTTTGGCTCTGAGTTTGAAGCACCTATAAGCGTATTTCGTTTAGCGTGCCCTAACATTTTACATTAGTAAAAAGCGCCATGGCTGATTACGCAATTGGTGATTTACAAGGCTGCTTTAAAGAGTTTAGCCGCTTGCTCAAACGGGTTGACTTTAACCCAAGCAAAGATCACCTTTATTTAGTGGGCGATATCGTCGCACGTGGGCCGGACTCCCTAGCCTGCCTAGATTATATTTATCGCCATCAAGACAGCATGACTGTTACTTTAGGCAATCATGATTTACACATGGTTGCCTGTCACTATCTTAATAAGCCAATCAACCCCAAAGATAAACTCGGTGCTATTTTTGATAGTAAAAAGCTTCCTCACTATATCGCCTATTTGCAAACTCAGCCGCTTGCTATTTATTTAGCACAGCACCGCAGCTTTATATCGCATGCAGGGCTTAACCCTAATTGGTCTATAGAAAGCGCACTTAAACACGCACAGTTTGCTCAGCGTTGTTATCAATCGGCTAATGCTAAGCACTTTTTTGAAAAAATGTATCAGCCTCATCCCGCTATATGGCATGACGATTTAAACGAATTTGATAAGTTTAGGTACATTGTTAACTACTTTACCCGCATGCGCTTTTTAACCAGCAACAACACGTTAGAGCTTAGTGCGAAAGGCGCAATTAGCGATAATAAAACGTTAACAGCCTGGTTCACTCACCCTAATGTAAAAGCATTAGAAAACAACCTTATATTTGGCCATTGGGCCGCTCTTGAAGGGGTTACTCAGCTCAATCACATACATGCGCTCGATACCGGATGCGTATGGGGCGGTGCTTTAACGATGATGAACTTGCAAACTAAGCAAAAAATAGTAGAAAAGCCGACGCTTTTATCTAAATAAACTGTAAAACCCCAGCACATATGTTAAATTTAAATTAATAGATATTAATTGCTTAACTTATTGGTTAAAAAGCCGATAAGATGTGATTGAAGTACTTTAATTGGAAATCCATATGAATCTGACAGTAAGCCAACGAATTTGGTGTGGTTTTATATTTATCACCTTATTACTCATAATCATTGGTGGTAACTCTTTAATAAAAATTGCGAGCATTGACCGCTCTACCCAGCAGGTAAACCAGTTATCACTGCCCGCGCTTAATAAAAGCTCAGAACTACAAGCTGAATTTATTTTAATGAGTAAAGCAGCCCAAGCTAGTTTTTATACCACCTCAAGCGCACAGCTCACCCCTATAAAACAAAAAGTACTTGAGCAAAAAGACAAATTCAACTCGCTGCACGCCGACCTTCAACGTGTTGTAAAAAACGATGCATCACTGAGTCAAAAAAGCCAAGCTGTAGAAAAAACCTACTTAAGCTTTTTAGGTACGGTCGAAAACCTATTAGCTGATAAAGATAAACAACTAGCACTTAATAAAACCCTCACAGCACAGCTTGAAACAATTGAGATTGCAGCTGAAGATGCCAATTCAGTCGTGCTTGATATCACAGATATTACTAACTTTGAGCAAAATCACCCACGCGCTTACCAAGCCGCCAATAACTTAGAAAACAACTTTATGTCTGTGGTGAGTAACAGTACCGATATGCTCACGGTTAAGACGACAAACACCTTAGATATTGTAAAAAATGAGCAAGCTTATTACCTTGACGAAGTAATTCGTACTTTAACGTTAATAAAGCCAGCTATAGAGCAAGATAACAACGACCTATACAGTGATTTACAAGCATACGTTGATACGCTGATAGAAAATATCAGCGGTAATAATAGCCTAGCGGCCAATAAGCAGCGCCTTATTGACGCTATCGCACTTACCGAAAAAGAACTTGCCCAATCAGAGCAAGCGACCACTATGGCACTGTCGCAAATTGATGATTTAGTAACACAAGCAAGTACTGTAGCTTACAAATTACAAGAAGGTGTTCGCGAGGATGTAGACTCAGCGACGCTCTGGACATGGGCAGGTATGATCATCGCAACGTTAATTGCAATTGCAATTGCGATTCTTACCGTTAATAGAATCACTAAGCCACTGGCTGAGGTTAATCGGATTTTAGATATTGTTGCCAGCGGTGATATGACCCAACGCTTAGATGACTCTGCAAAAGATGAATTTGGCGAGCTATCAAAAAGCTGTAACACCCTTATAGATAGCTTACGTAGCTTAATTAAGGGCATTATTTCACGCTCAACTCAATTAGCAGCGGCGTCTGAGCAAACATCGGCCATTACCGGTGAGTCAAGCCAAGCTATCCGTAACCAACAAGCACAAGTAGAGCAAGCGGCAACCGCCACAACCGAAATGAGCAGCACGTCGCAAACAGTAAGTAACAGCGCACAGCAGGCACTTAACGAAATTAAAAATGCCGATAAAGAAGCTGAACGTGTAAAAGGTATATCTCATCAAAACAAAGCCACTATTGAGCAACTTGCTCGCGAGGTGGACGATGCATCAGGTGTTATTAATAAGCTTCATCAAGACAGCGCATCTATAGGCAGTATTTTAGATGTAATACGCGGCATTGCAGAGCAAACCAACCTATTAGCACTTAACGCTGCAATTGAAGCAGCACGTGCCGGTGAATATGGCCGAGGTTTTGCGGTAGTAGCGGATGAAGTACGCTCATTGGCAAGCAAAACGCAAGAGTCGACCCAAGAGATACAATCTATGATTGAATCGCTTCAAAGTGGCGCAGAAGCGGCTGTAACAGCAATGGATAAAGGTAAACAGCAAGCAGAATCATGTGTTGAACAAAGCGACTTAGCAAGCAGCGCATTAGACTCAATTACACTTGCCGTATCGCAAGCACACGATGTAAGTGAAGAAATCTCTACCGCAGCTCAAGAGCAACAACAAGTATCACAAGAAATTAGTGAACGTTTAGAATCTATTGTAGCCATAGCCGAGCAAACAGCTGAGGGGGCAAATCAAACAAACATTTCAAGCTCAGAAGTAGCCAAACTTGCTGAAGAGCTAAGAATATCGGTAGAAAACTTTAAGGTGTAATGCACACCTAACAGCAGTAAATTAACGCAATAAAAAACCCGATACTGTTACTCAGTATCGGGTTTTTTGTTTACTTGTTTTAACGCTTAGCGAGAAGCACGCTGGCGATTGCCGCCCACTTTAGGCTTAGTGTTAGCCTTTTTAAATTGGCTAAACCCAGTATGGCGCGTTAAGGCTGGGCGCCCTCCTTTACCAGCGCCTTTATGTGCTTTTTCATCGCGGCCTTCTTCTGGCACTAAGCAATTTGGGCCTTTACCAATTAAATTGGCTTTCCCCATACTACGCAGTGCATCGCGGATCATTGGCCAACCCGATGGATCGTGATAACGCAATATGGCTTTGTGTAAGCGACGTTGGCGCGCTCCTTTTGGCACGGGTACTTGCTCTTTATTGTTTTTAATATTACGCAACGAGTTCATTTCAGTATGGTAAATGGTGGTTGCATTGGCCATAGGCGACGGGTAAAAGTTTTGTACTTGGTCTAACTTAAAGTCGTTAGATTTAAGCCACAATGCCATGTTAACCATGTCTTCGTCTTTGGTACCTGGGTGCGCTGAAATAAAGTACGGTATTAAGTACTGCTTTTTACCTGCTTCTTTTGAGTACTTATCAAATAGTTCTTTAAATTGATCGTAAGCACCCATGCCCGGCTTCATCATTTTAGACAAAGGGCCATCTTCTGTGTGCTCAGGGGCAATTTTTAAATAGCCACCCACATGATGCGTCACCAACTCTTTTACATAGCGAGGGTCTTGTACGGCTAGATCGTAACGAACGCCTGAGGCGATCAAAATCTTTTTAATGCCTTTCACTTCACGGGCTTTTTTGTATAAATCGATAGTAGGTGTATGATCTGTATCCATGTGCTTACATATATCAGGGTAAACACATGAAAGTCGTCTACAGGTACTTTCTGCTTTTTTGCTCGTACAGCGTAATTTATACATGTTGGCCGTTGGGCCACCTAAATCAGAAATAACACCGGTAAAACCAGGTACTTTATCTCTAATTTGTTCTATTTCATCAATAATCGACTCTTGCGAGCGACTTTGAATAATACGTCCTTCATGCTCGGTAATAGAGCAGAACGAACAGCCACCAAAACAGCCACGCATAATATTAACCGACGTTTTAATCATATCGTAGGCTGGTATTTTTGCATCACCATAACTTGGGTGCGGTATACGCTGATAAGGCAAACCAAATACATCATCCATCTCATGGGTTTCGAGCGGAAATGCCGGCGGGTTAACCCAAATAGAGCGATCGCCATGGCGCTGAAATAACGCACGAGCACAACCTGGATTGGTCTCTTGGTGCAAAATGCGCGAGGCATGAGCATAAAGCGGTTTATTAACGCTTACTTGCTCAAATGCAGGCAGTTTAACGTATGTTTTTTCCCACGGTTTAGGGCGCGCAGGCTGAATGGTAATGGGTTTAGCGGCCTCGGCTTTTAAATCAATACCGGCTTGCTTAAACTCTGATTTACTACACCCAACATCATCAGCCCCATAGGGGTTTGGGATAGGATCAATTTTGCCTATTTTATCAATCGCTGTTGAATCACTTCCGCGCCAGCCCGGTATTGGCTCTTTACGAATAACCGCTGTACCACGAATATCCTGAATTGTATCCATAGTTTCGCCAGCGGCTATACGGTGGGCTACTTCCACCAGCGGGCGCTCTGCATTACCATAAATAAGGATGTCGGCTTTGGCATCAAATAAAATACTACGGCGTACTTTTTCTTGCCAGTAGTCGTAATGAGCAATACGGCGCAAGCTTGCTTCAATACCACCAATAACAATAGGCACACCTTTGTAGGCTTCGCGTAAGCGCTGAGAGTAAATCATCACCGCACGGTCAGGGCGCTTGCCGCCCACATTACCTGGTGTATAGGCATCGTCATGGCGCATTCGTTTTTCAGCCGTGTAGCGGTTGATCATCGAATCCATGTTGCCGGCTGTTACACCAAAAAATAAGTTTGGTTTACCAAGCACCATAAAGGCATCTTTTGATTGCCAATCTGGCTGAGCAATTATACCCACTCTAAAGCCTTGCGCTTCAAGTACACGGCCAATTACCGCCATACCAAAACTAGGGTGATCAACATAGGCATCGCCGCTAATAATTATAATGTCGCAGCTATCCCAGCCAAGAGCGTCCATTTCTTCGCGAGTGGTAGGTAAAAATGGGGCGGTGCCATAACATTCAGCCCAATATTTGGGGTATGAAAATAGCGCGCGTTCAGCTTTAAGGGAGCTCATAGTTTTGGCCGTAGAATAACAAAAGGCGCGAATTATATCCTAATACATTGCTTATTTATACAACATTGCCTAGAGATATCGCGCCTACTGTAAAGTCTGTTGATATTAAGTTTTTTTATTTCGCTCTTTAATAAACTCTAAAAGTTCGTGCTCAGGCATTGGCTTAGCGTACATAAAACCTTGTACTTCATCACACCCTAAGTTTTTCAAAAACTCTGCCTGCTGCTGTGTTTCTACACCTTCAGCAATTGTTTTTAGTCCTAGTTTAGCACCAAGCGACACCACTAAAGCAGCAATAGCACCGGTATCGTTATCAGGTAAATCTTTTACAAATGCGCGGTCTATTTTAAGCCTATCAAGCGGTAAACTTTGTAAGTAACTTAATGAAGAAAAGCCCGTTCCAAAATCATCAATCGCCACTTCTACGCCTAATTCTTTTAACTCTTTTAGGGTATTGATCACGGTTTCTAATTCATCCATTACCACGCTTTCAGTCACTTCTAACTCTATATTGCAGGGTTTAACGTCGTACTTTTGTAAGGTGTTTTTTACTGTTTTAGCGTAGCCTTTAACCTTAAATTGCGGCACAGATACATTTACAGCAATGCAAATTTCTTCACCGAGTGCCTCTAAGCGTTTTTGCTGTTGGCAAGCTTGTTCTAAAACCCATTGGCCAATATCAACAATTAAACCGGCATCCTCTGCTAAAGGCACAAACACCGCAGGAGATATAAACGAGCCATCTTCTGATGGCCAGCGCAGCAATGCTTCACAGCCAATTAAAGATAAATTATCAAGTGAAAGCTGAGGCTGATACCACACTTGGAGTTTTTGCCGAGCAAAGTCATGACGTAACTGCCTAATAATACCTAAGCGCCAAGCCATTTTGTCTTGCATATCAATATCGTAGTAAATACCCTCTTTGCATTTAAGCTTTTTAGCTTGGTTTAATGCAATATAGGCAACTTTGAGTGTATCTAACCCAGTACTTTGAAAGTCTTGCTGCTGACATAAACCAATTCTAAAATCGACAGGCAAAATATGCTCGCCAGCACTAAAAGGCACACTTAGCACGTCGTTAAATTGTTCAAGGTCAAACTCCGTTTGGCGAATAATAAAGCCAAATACATCTGCACCAATACGCGACAATAACTTTGCGTCTGGGTAAGCATCTTTAAGCCGCTTTACAATCTCGATTAACAAATGATTGCCAATTTCTTGTCCTAAGCCATTGTTAATATCAGCAAAACCAATCACATCAATTAATACAAAAACGTAGTCATTAACATGTGGTTTTTGATAACGCACCACCCGCTCAATAAAATTAGTACGATTAGAAATACCGGTTAGTACATCTTTGTAGGCCGCATCTCTTAGTTTTACAAACAGCCTTACGTTATCAAGGGCTACACTCACATTAGTAAGAAAAATCTCTGCAAATTGCAGCTGCGCATCACTCGGTTTATGCTCGCACTCTAAATAAATAGCAGCCTGGCGGTGCTTACTTTTAACAATAAAAGTTACGCTCGAATCGGTTTGGCAATGCTGAGCCGACTCAAAACACTGCTCTACTTGTTCAAGCGCAACGCTATCAACATTAGCAAGCTTTTCACCAAAGTAGCTCTCATAATGGCCACTGCCACCCAATACTTGAATAAAGTTATCGCCATCTAGCTTACTGCATACCAAGCCAACTTGTTGACACTCTAAAATAATGCCCAAGTGTTTAATAATCTCTTTGCACAACACTTTAATATCGGTAAGCCCTAAAATAGACTTTGAAGCCGAAACAATGGTGTTCATCGCATCACTTTGATACTCAAGTTGGCATACTTGCTCGTACGAGCGAATAGCGGTAATTAAAGAAGTTACTAATTTAGAACGAGTTAACTCTGTTTTTGTTTTATAATCGTTAATGTCATATTCGCGAATTACTTTTTCTTCTGGGGTGTTGCCCGCTTGGCCGGTACGTAAAATAATTCGCACATGCTGGTTGTTAAGCTCTTCGCGTACGCGTTTTACAACTTGCAAACCCGCATCATCAGATTCCATCACTACATCTAAAAAAATAACGGATATTGTATTATTGTTTTTGAGTATTTCGATGGCTTCGCTGCCAGAGTACGCATCGTGAAAACGCAGCCCTGCCCCCCAAAACTCTACGCCCGATAACGCAAGCTTAGTCACTGAATGTATTTCAGGATCGTCATCAACGATCAAAACATCCCAAAAATCAGATAATTCTTGGGTTATTTCTTCTTCGCTGTCTGGCGCTAAAAATAAAAAATCGCTTTGCTCTGACGACATTATCTACCCTTTATCAGTTTTAATACTTATATAAGCTCATACCTATGTGCTAAAAATATATTTTTGGTTTATAGGCTAATTCATACTATAGTCGATTAATAAAAAGTTGTTATATTTCAAACTAAAAAACTCGTAAAAGGTGTGCCTATTAAATTTTTTAAAATCCTTATAAAAACGCTCTTATTGTTAGTTTTAGTGGCTATTTTGATTGGTTTAACCCTGCCGCAAAATTACAGCGTAAATAAAAACATACAAATAAATGCCAATGTAGCGACCGTTAAATCGCTGGTGTCTGACTTTAGCCTTTGGCATACATGGTCACCTTGGGGCAAAGTAGATCCTTCTATCACTTTTACTTTAGGCGAACCTAGTCGCGGTATAGGCGCGCATCAATCGTGGCAAAGTGACTGGGGGTATGGAGAAATGACCATTACTTCGCTTTCGCAAAATAAAATGACCTTTAATGCACTTTTAAAAAATGAGCATATTATTGAAGGTGAAATTACATTTACCGAAGTAGAAGGTGTGGTAAATGTAACGTGTAATATTAATGGCCAAACCAATACCCCGCTAATTTCGGGTTATCTATCAATTTTTAGCGAGTATGTATTAAGCAATACAGTGTCACTTGGCTTAAATAACTTACTAACAGTGGCGCAATTACGCGACCAAAAAACACAGCTGGATAACGATGACAGTAAAATCAGCCCAAGCGAGAATTAACCTCGCCAATATCATTGAGTCTTTACTTGGCTACCCCGTAAAAAAAATAACCACAAATACTGGGCAACCAAGTACAGATCAAAGTTACGGCTCTAAAGGCGATCTAAACCCGCTTTATCACATAAATAGCGATAACCCTATTTTAGCGCGCGCCCAAAAGCACCAAGATTTACTGCTTATAAAACAGCAGCAAAATATAGAAACCATTTTAGCTAAAGCAATGGAATTTTGCCCCGATGTGGCAAGTAATAAGCAACCAGATGCCGACTGGATAGAACGCTTTATTGCCCTATGTGAAGACACCTCAAATGAATCGATGCAAACACTGTGGGCTAAAATTTTAACTGGCGAGACCCTCAACCCCGGTACATTTTCTATAAAAAGCTTACAAACACTCAAGCATATGACCCAACGCGAAGCAGATGCATTACAAAAGTGTGTATCGCTGAGCAGCTACAACGCAAAAGACGACAGTCACTTTATCTTATTAGGGTTTTATAAAAAGCCTTCGCTTTTCGACTTACTACGAAAAGGCAATAAGGTATCGCTAAATTTAGGAAAAACGGGGATCAGCTTTCCTGACATTTTAACGCTCATGGATCTTAATTTACTCTACAGAAAAGAAATAGAATCGGCGGTATTAAAAGCAGGTCAAGAACTCACCCTGTCGTTTTTATCGCAAAAAGTGACGTTAAAAGCTAAAAGCAGTGACTTAGTATTAAGCTATTACAAGTTTACCCAAACAGGCGATGAGCTTTCTAAGCTTATTAATTACCCTGTAAATAAGGTGTATAAGCAATTAATTAATAATGCATTGGAGGGAGAATTTGATTTAACGTGGCATGTTAATAAATAACACACCACGCTGTAAGCTCACTAATTAAAAGTGAACTTGAATACCCGCAAATGGGCCTGATGCGTCAATATCGGTATTAATATCATCAACATCATCTAGCTCTAACGTCATTGAGCGGTAACCCGCTTTAATAGCTACATCTACCGCTAGGTTATCAATAAGCTCATACGCTACGCCTACTTGGTAGTCTTGTACTTTACTATCGTCGATAGCTAAAAAGCTGCCTTCAAAAAACACGCTTAAACCCGTAAATGGTAAGCCTGCTTCAGCACGGCCATACGCAAGTGGAACAAAGCCCGAAAAATCTTTAGTCTCAGAGAAGTTAGTGCCACCTTGTTGAGTGGTACCAGTTACAACAATGTCACCGTCAAACTGCTTTGCGTTTAAACCTAAATCAATTGAAATTAAATCGTTATCAAAAATTTCGTAATAAAGAATGTAATCAATGTGAGTTAAATCACTTAATGTATTTGCAGTTGTACCAACTACGTAATCTGAGCCATTAAAGCTAAACGTATCAGTAAGGGTTGCTGAGCCATTAAGTTCAAGCTCAGTGTATTTAAGCTTTAGGTTAGGAACTAATGGCACTGGGTGCTCTAGTGCCGCGTAGTAGCTAATAAAGGTTTCGTCTTCAAAATTAAAATCTTGTGGTGCGTTATCTTTGTAAGAAAACTGACCGTCGTTATCTGACTGCCAGCCATCAACACCTACATATAAACCTAATAGAGTGTCTGCCTGTGCTGCAGGGGCTAAACATGCCATTGAAAGGGCAGCTGCTAAACAATACTTTTTCATTTTTTATCCTTGAGCTAGTAGTTCGCTAAGTTCGATTAAAGCCGCATTGGCTCTTGAAATATAATTTGCCATAACTAAAGAATGATTTGCCACAAAGCCAAAACCATTCCCGTTTAATATAATTGGGCTCCACACGGTTTCTTGTGTTGCCTCAAGCTCACGTATAATTTGCTGTAAGCTTACACGTGCATTTTTCTTTTCTAATACATCAGCAAAGTCATACTCAACTGCTTGTAAAAAGTGTAATAACGCCCACGTTGCACCGCGCGACTCGTAAAACACGTCGTCTATTTCCCACCACGACGTTCTTACTTGTTGCTGAAGTGGTGTATAGGTCGCTTGCGTGTTTGAAGAATTACCAGCTAAATCGGTATTTACTTTGTCTTGGCCAACACTTGCACTTAAACGCTGACTTAAACTGCCTAAACGCTTTTCGGCTTCTTTTAACCAGCTACGTAGATTATCTGCACGTGAATAAAATTGGCTATCGCGCTCATGCTCGTTAGCAATTTGTGAGCGGTATACAAGAAGGTAGTCTATTCCCTTTTGGTACTCTCCCTCGGCACTTGGCCATGCCCATGCTTCAGAGCTAATATTAAATTGCGGCTGCGCTTTTTTAAGGGCTTCATGTTCGGTAGATTGCGACTGTGAACGGCTAAAGTCTTTACGCATTGATAGCGCTAAATCACGCACCATTTCAAGCGCGCCATATTCCCACGCAGGCATGTCATCCATTATCACACTTGGCGGCATCACATCGTTTGATAAATATCCACCTTGCTTATCAAGTAATGTGCTAGCAACGGTAATAAGCGTTGAGGTGGTTGTATAGCCTGTTACCATTTTTTCGTTGCGTGCTTGCGCGGTTTCTTTTGCATTAGTTACTACGTTAAAACGTGCCGGCTCAATGCTCCAATAAACTGCAATAGCGTAAAAAATAATAAGTAGTACCACCAAGGCACCAGCTATTTTTCCTTTATGTTGCGACATTTATCCTCCTAGTGATGAGCGTGTTGTTTTTTAGATGGCTTTGAATGCGCAGCTTGCGCTTCAAGCGAAACCACTTGAGCATTAGTAAACAAGCGGTTACCGTCACTAAAATATAGCGTGAGTTTACGTTCTTGCCCTACTTTTAGTGGCTCTTGTGGATCAAATACCATTAAATGGTAACCACCAGGCTCAAAGCTTAGGCTTTCATGGCCCTTAATAGTAACGGCTTTAACCTGTTGCATTTTCATCATGCCATTGACATGTTTGTGCTCATGTATTTCTACACGCCCTAAACCTTCGATGGTTGCTTTAGTTAATTTAGCAACACCACCACCGTGGTTAGAAATTGTTAAATAGCCAACACTCGACTTACTACCAGGCAAAAACGCCCTTACTTGTGCATGGCTTACTTCAAGCTTAGCTTCGTCTGTATCGTGGCTGTGCCCAGCATGTGCAGCAACCGATGACGAAAACACATTAATCATTAACGCCGAGGCCATAAAAAAGCACTGCTTCATCATCGCTTTATTCCTTGTGAAAGCATAAAATTTCACTTTAAATTTAACATAGTTAACTAATAATAGTCAGTTAAATTAAGGCTTAAGAGGTTACTTTTTTGTTATCGAGCACCAACCAGCACAGTACAGCTACAAATAATAATGGCCAGGCTATCATCACTGAACCAAATAACAGTGCCAAAATGGTGCCAACCAGCGCGACAATCCCTGCGCCTATTAACCCCATGGTCACTAAAGCCATTACGGCTACCACTGCAATAATAGCGACTAATACGCCAGCCAGCTCAAGCCCCACCCAGCTCATATCTGCAATCCAAAGTGGAAACTGCCATGAATCAAAATGTATTAGCGACACAGTATCAGTAAAAAGTAACACATATACGACAACACATATTGCTAAGGTTTTCATACCCCTCTCCTAATACGCACGCTCTTCAAGGCAGCAGTGAGCAATCAAATAACCAAGCGCCACCGCAAACGGAAAACTTATAAATAATAAAATTGTTACTAAGCGTGTTGACCACACTGGAAAATCAAGGCGACGCGCTAACCCACTGCATACGCCCGATATTTTTTTATTCAGTGAATCTTTGTACCAACTACGCTGTGTTTTAAAGTTATTCATACTCTACTCCTTAAGCGCTTGGCGCAGTTGTATTGGTATTACTTTGCTTAACACTGGCTTTTAAACGAGCCAGCTCTGCATCTATTTTTTCATTTTTTACTAAAGACTCAATTTGCTCAGCGGTTGATTGCGCTGTATTTGTAAGTTCATAAGCATCAACCTGTGCTTCTATGCCTTCCACTTTTTGCTCTATCATTTCAAAGCGAGACAAAGCATTTGCGACGTTGTCGCTGTGTAATTGCATATTCACTTTTTCACGTGCAGCAACAATATCGTGGCGTTTTATTAATTGAGCTTGTTTGCTTTTAGCTTGCGCCATTTTTTGCTGTAAACGCTCACAATCTGCCGTAATTTTCTCTATCGACTCTTTTAGAGTATTTAGCTGAGTGTTTTTTGCTGCAATTTGCTCATCTACTCGCTGTTTTTCTACTAACGCAGACTTGGCTAAATCGTCACGGTTTTTAGCAACTGCCAGCTCAGCTTTTGTTTGCCACAAAGTTAAGTCTTTTTGTTTTTGTGCAATTTGGCGTTTAAGCGTTTTTTCTTCGCACAGCAAGGCTGCGGCCGTGCTTCTACATTCGTTAAGCGCTTCTTGCATTTCACTTAGCATAAGGTTGAGGAGTTTTTCTGGGTCTTCTGCTTTATCCAGCATGGCAGCAATATTGGATTGGATAACATCATTTACGCGATTAAATATACTCATTGTTTTGTCCTGTTGTTTTTAATTGATAACAACAACAGGATTCCAAGAGTTATGCCAAGTACAAAAAGTTATTTATAAGCATTTAAATTCAATTAGTTAGACAGCTAATAAGTTATTTTAAACTGACTAAAAACTGAATGTTAATAAGCGAAAATCACTAATTTATTTATCTTTTGACTAAATTTTAGTTATAAAAAAACCACTTTAAAAAGTGGTTTTTTTATAACTGCTCAGCGCTTTAGTATTACTCAGGCACAAAACTTAATGCTTTATCCATTACCGACAAATCAGCCTGTTTACCGTGACCATTTTCTGAAAGGTGACGTCTAAATCCGCGCGCCCCTGGCTGCCCCTGAAAAATCCCCAGCATATGGCGTGCTATATGCCAAAAGTTAGCACCTAAACGCATTTCCTCTTCTATGTAATCATACATAGCGCGCACCACATCGTGACGAGTCTGAGTATTAGCCACCTCACCGTAAATCTTTTCATCCACCTCATTAAGTATAAATGGATTACTATATGCTTCGCGACCAATCATAACGCCGTCTATATGCGCTAAATGCGCTAGGCTTTCTTCAATTGTTTTAACGCCGCCATTAATGCTTAAATCGAGCTGTGGGTAGTCTTTTTTTAGTTGGTAAACGCGTGGGTAATCAAGAGGCGGTACTTCACGATTTTCTTTAGGGCTTAAACCATTTAACCACGCTTTACGGGCATGAATAATAAAGTCAT
The DNA here is from genome assembly GCF_028599215.1 of Pseudoalteromonas sp. Angola-30. NCBI lineage: Bacteria > Pseudomonadati > Pseudomonadota > Gammaproteobacteria > Alteromonadales > Pseudoalteromonadaceae > Pseudoalteromonas > Pseudoalteromonas sp. Angola-30. The sequence continues at coordinate 242,297 of NZ_JAQREI010000002.1, read as the reverse complement.
CACAGCCAACTTTATGGCTGGCTTCAATTAATGCGCATAAAAATTCATACGAGTCTTGCTCATCAATACCGATACGTGTTTTTACCGTAACAGGAATACTAACTTCGCTTTTCATTGCCGCAACACACTGGGCAACCAGCTCAGGCTCGGCCATTAGGCATGCACCAAAGCGCCCGTTCTGTACTCTATCTGAAGGGCAGCCTACATTTAAGTTAATCTCATCGTAACCGCGCTCACCAGCAAGCTTTGCACACTTTGCTAGCGCCTCGGGATCAGAACCCCCCAGCTGCAAAGCAACCGGCCCCTCGTGCTGATTAAAGTGTAGGTAATCGCCGCGACCAAATAAAATCGCCCCCGTGGTGATCATCTCAGTGTATAAAACAGCGTGCTTAGTCATCTTACGATGAAAAGTGCGACAATGACGATCAGTCCAATCAAGCATGGGTGCAACAGAAAAACGTCTGTTTAACGTTGGATTATCTAATGTGCGTTTTTGCAATGTAAAAGCCTCGGGGATTATAAGTAAATGCGCCCATAAAAAGGCGCTGTATTTTACACAAAAGCCTAATTAGCATCAATGTTAGCTGTATATTTGTAAACCAAAATAATGCGCGATACCGTTGAGTATATTTGTAACTGCCACAGAGCTTAAAATTAACCCCATGATTCTACTTATAATACTTGCGCCACTGTCGCCTATTAATTTATGCACATGATTTGCGAGTAACAACAGCACAAGCACAACAACTAATACAACCAACATCATCGACGATGTAGTAACTTGCTCAACCCACGTGTATTCTTCGTTGCGGGTCATCAGTACTGCGCCAAGCATGGCGCCTGGGCTTGCTATAGAGGGAATGGCTAGCGGAAAAATAGCGGTTTCTGTGCTGTCGCGCACACTTTTAATCTCAGACTCGGGCTTACTTTCACCAAAAATCATTGAAAGCGCAAAAATAAGCAGGACTATGCCCCCCGCTATTTGAAACGCCGACAGCGGTATTTCAATTGCATTTAATAGCTGCTCACCGGCAATAACAAAAAAGAGTAAAACCACAGCGGATACACCCACGGCTTTAAAAACAACTTTTCGTTTAAACTTTTCATCTTCCCCACGTGTCACAGCAATAAATACAGGCACTGTACCTATAGGGTCTATCACCGCAAAAAAGAAAATAAATATAGCTACCAGTTCATGCATTAATGGGGTTCCTAGATAAAAAGTGTTTAATAAAAACGCTGCAAGTACAACACAGTATGTTAGTATATCACGGTAGCGTAAGGATAAGAGAATGATGAATATAGAATCACTCGTAAGTAAAGCAAAACAAGTTTGTGACAACCGTGGTGCGCGTTTTACGCCTATCCGCGAAAAAGTATTTCGCCTATTAGCTAGCGCCCAAGGCGGCGTTGGGGCGTACGATTTACTTGAGCAATTAAAAGTAACAGAAACAGGCGCAAAACCTGCAACAATTTACCGTGCGCTAGACTTTTTATCAGAGCTGGGCTTTATTCACAAAATAGAAAGCACCAATGCATTTATGCTTTGCCATCACTTTGATCATATTCATCCTGTGCAGCTATTGATTTGTGACAGTTGTGGCTTTGTAAAAGAGCTGCACTCTACGGTTATTTCTCACGAGCTAAACAGCTTAGCAGCAGAAAGCGGCTTTGTTGTATCAGGGCAAACTATTGAAGCACACGGTAAGTGTGAGTCTTGTAGAAGCTAAACCCAAAGTTTGTTTTAAAGCTATACTCATATTTAGATAGCCACTTTAGCACCAATTTTAAGAGTACCTAACATGAATGTTGAGTTCATTAACCCATTTTTATCTTCTTTGATCAATGTGTTATCTACAATGGCACAAACCGAGTTAAAACCAGGTAAGCCGCGTATTAAAACAGACGAAGTCGCCTGTGGCGATGTATCTGGTTTAATTGGCATGGTGGGCGCGCAAACTCGTGGCTCATTTTCAATTACCTTTGATGAAAACTTAGCTCTGACTATCATGGAACGCATGCTTGGTGAGCGCCCTGACAACATAGACGATGAAGTAACTGATATGGTTGGGGAAATTACTAATATGGTTACCGGTGGAGCTAAAAACTTACTCGGCGAAAAAGGCTATGACTTTGATATGGCTACGCCAATTGTAGTTGCAGGTAAAGGCCACACCATCACACATAAAAGTAAGGGCAAAAAAATAATTATGCCATTTAGCTGTGATGCAGGCGATGCAAATATAGAAGTTAGCTTTGATAAGTTATGAGCTGGCAACAAACTCAAATAACTTTAAAACCGCGCGCTCGAGGATTTCATTTAATTGATGATGAAATACTCGCGCAGCTGAGCGAGCTGGCTAATTATAAAGTTGGCCTATTACATTTGTTTATTCAGCACACATCGGCAAGTTTAACCATAAACGAAAACGCCGATCCTACAGTGCGCATGGATATGGAAAGCCACTTTAACCATTTTGTTCCCGAGCGCCAGCCTTACTATCGTCACGATTACGAAGGTGATGATGATATGCCAGCCCATATAAAAACCAGTACGTTAGGGTGTGAATTAAGTATTCCTATAAGCAATGGGCGCTTAGCGCTAGGTACATGGCAAGGTATTTACTTAGGCGAGCATCGCGACGCTGGCGGTGCAAGATGTATTATAGCGACCTTGCAAGGCGAAACCTTTTAACCTTGTATTAACCTCCCCTCCCTAGCTTTTACCACGTCACTTCGCATTATTTAAAACCCTTTATATCGCGCGGCGGCATGCGGCCACTCGTGCGTATAATATTTATAAATAATTTTCGTAGGTATAAATCAGATCAAAATATTGTTTTAAAGAAGTGTTTATTTTAGTGGGATATTTAGAGAGATTGGAGCGGCACACGAGGCTCGAACTCGTGACCTCGACCTTGGCAAGGTCGCGCTCTACCAACTGAGCTAGTGCCGCTTTACTTCGTTTACTATCACTACAATTTCTTTGGTGAGAAATTGGAGCGGCACACGAGGCTCGAACTCGTGACCTCGACCTTGGCAAGGTCGCGCTCTACCAACTGAGCTAGTGCCGCTTTATAGATTGTCAGTAATTTGCCCGTTGGTGCGCGACGGGTCGCGTCCTACGTTCTGGCAACTGAGCTAGTGCCGCTTTATAAATTGTCAGTAATTTGTCCGTTGGTGCGCGACGGGTCGCGTCCTACGTTCTGGCAACTGAGCTAGTGCCGCTTTATAAATTGTCAGTAATTTGTCCGTTGGTGCGCGACGGGTCGCGTCCTACGTTCTGGCAACTGAGCTAGTGCCGCTTTATAGATTGTCAGTAATTTGTCCGTTGGTTCGCGACGGGTCGCGTCCTACGTTCTGGCAACTGAGCTAGTGCCGCATTACATTTTATTCAATACTCCAATTTCTTTGGTGAGAAATTGGAGCGGCACACGAGGCTCGAACTCGTGACCTCGACCTTGGCAAGGTCGCGCTCTACCAACTGAGCTAGTGCCGCTTTATAGATTGTCAGTAATTTGTCCGTTGGTGCGCGACATGTCGCGTCCTACGTTCTGGCAACTGAGCTAGTGCCGCTTCATATTTAGTCAGTAATTTGTCCGTTGGTGCGCGACAGGTCGCGTTAAACGTTCTGGCAACCAAGCTAGTGCCGCAATTACTGATGGTATTTAAACCACTCAAACACACCAACCCCGCGAGGGTTATCGTCTTGAGCGGGGCAGGATTCTACAATAATCTAATGTGTTTGCAAGTGTTTTTTACAAATTAAAGAATTTTTCTCTATACACCTTTAATTCCATAATAGAATCTTTAATGTCATCGAGAGCTAAATGAGAGCCTTTTTTATTTACCTGTTCTAGTACCTCAGGCTTCCAACGTCGGGCAAGCTCTTTAATTGTGCTTACATCTAAATTTCGATAATGAAAAAAGTCTTCAAGCTCGCGCATATACTTATTCATAAAGCGTCTGTCTTGACCTATTGAGTTACCACACATAGGTGATTTACCAGCAGGAACCCACTGCTTTAAAAAATTAAGCGTTTGTTCAACCGCATAAGCTTCATCATATGTACTGGCTTTACAACGGGCCGTCAGACCTGATTTACCATGCTGTGTAGTACACCATTCGTCCATGCCATCTAACAACTCATCACTTTGGTGAATAGCTATAGTAGGCCCTTCCGCGAGTATATTTAAATCGGCATCAGTTACTACTGTTGCAATTTCGAGTATTTTATCTGTGGCCGGCTCAAGTCCAGTCATTTCCAGATCAAGCCAAATTAAATTAGATTCATTAATAGTCATAGTAACCTTAAACAGTGCTTTTCTTTAGATCCAACGCATTTCGATATATCATATTAGCATCAACCGTCGAGCTAAAGCTTTTTTATACGCAAAGCCGACATTTAAACCAAGGTTATAGGCCAAAAGTGGCAAAACAGAAAAAATTAAGTAAAGGCCAATCTCGCAGGATCAAGGCTAATCATCAAAAGCGCTTAAATAATGCCGATACAAAATTGGCAAAAGGTGGCGCACAAGAGTGGCAAACAGATAATCTGGGCGCAACCGAAAACGCTGTCGTGATCAGCCGTTTTGGCCAACACGCCGATGTAGAAACACAAGAAGGTGACGTATTACGCTGTAATATTCGCCGTACCGTTACTAACTTAGTGTGTGGTGATGAAGTACTATTTCGCCGCGCAAAAGTAAGTGAAGGCGACTTAGCAGGCGTTATTGAAGCAACACAAGAGCGCCGCTCACAGCTTACGCGTCCCGACTTTTACGATGGCGTAAAAGTAATCGCTGCAAATATTGACCAAATTTTAATGGTCTCAGCGGTACTGCCAGAGTTTACGCCCAGTATTATCGACCGTTACTTAATTGCCTGTGAAGACATGGGTATAGAACCTATTTTAGTACTTAATAAAATCGATTTAATCGACGACGAAGGCCTAAATGAAATTCAAAAAGTACTCGATATTTATCGAGGCCTTGGTTATCAGGTACTGCTTGTAAGTAGTGTAACCGGCGAAGGCATAGATGATTTAAAAAACGTACTGGTTGATAAAAATAATATTTTTGTTGGTCAAAGTGGCGTAGGTAAATCAACCTTAGTTAACACTGTGCTTCCTGATGCCGAAATATTAACTAAAGAAGTATCAGAAAACAGTGGCTTAGGGCAACATACCACCACTGTATCGCGCTTACATCACCTACCAAGTGGTGGTAACCTAATTGACTCACCGGGAATACGTGAGTTTGGTTTATGGCACTTAGATGTTGAACGGGTAACCTGGTGCTTTAAAGAGTTTAGAGAGTTTATAGGTGGATGTCGTTTTAGAGACTGTAAGCATTTAAACGACCCTGGCTGTATAATTCAACAAGCGGTAGCCGATGGCGATATTTCGCAATTGCGATTCGACAGCTACCACCGTATTTTAGAAACAATGGCCGATGGCCGTGCTGGTGCACGCGCACCTCGCGTTTAATTTAGGAAACAATCTGTGAGTTTAGACAAATTTAAAATTGCAATGCAGTATGCAATGCCAAAGCACTTTATTTCACGCGTAGTAGGTAAATTAGCAGCAGCAAAAGCCGGTGCTTTAACTACAACGCTTATTAAACTATTTATTAAACAATATAAAGTAGACATGAACGAGGCTTTATATGAAGACCCAGCGCAGTACAAAACATTTAATGAGTTTTTTACTCGCCCATTAAAAGATGGTGTGCGTCCAATGGCGCAAGGCGAGAACGTAATTACTCACCCTGTTGATGGTGCTATTAGCCAACTGGGCGACATTGTTGATGGGCAGCTGATACAAGCAAAAGGTCATGACTACAGTCTACAAGTACTATTAGGTGGCTCTGAAGATGATACAACACCATTTTTAGGCGGAAAATTTGCTACCATTTATTTAGCGCCAAAAGACTACCACCGTATTCATATGCCTATAGACGGCACACTAAGTAAAATGATTTACGTACCGGGCGACTTATTTTCGGTAAACCCGCTTACAGCGCGAAATGTCCCTAATTTATTTGCTCGTAACGAACGTGTAGTGGCTATTTTTGAAACCGAAATTGGCCCACTTGCTATGGTACTAGTAGGCGCAACCATTGTAGCTAGCATAGAAACTGTTTGGGCAGGCACAGTAACACCACCCGCCGGTAGCGATGTGTTTAGCTGGAACTACCCAACTAAAGGCGAAAACGCCATTACCCTTAAAAAAGGTGAAGAAATGGGCCGCTTTAAACTAGGCTCAACAGTGGTATTAGCATGGGGTGCAGATAAAGCAGACATTTTAGACGACCAACTGCCAGAAACAGTAACGCGTTTAAACACCGCATTTGCAACAATTAAAGAAAGTGAACAGCTTTAAGCTGTAAGCTGTAAGCTGTAAGCTGTAAGTAAAAATAAATATTAAGCACCGCGTTTACCATAAACGCGGTGCTTTTTTATTGGTAGGCGTGAAGCTTGCTCACGCAAAAAAGAAAAAGCGTAAATAGATTTTATATCAACGCGCCAGCAAGCAAGGCGCCTATAGATTAATTAAACTACGATGCTAATTTTAGCTGTAGACGAAGAGCTTGCTTACGTTAGAAGCGCAGCTTCTCATGGCTTAACCCCGAGTTTAGCCCCGCGAATTACCTCATACTTTATTCACCGCACTCTTTGCAGTTTATATCTTTAATCATTTTAAATTGCTGTTGCTTTAAGCTCAGCGCATCAAAGCTGATAAACACACTACCTTCAACATGCCCTAACAGCATATTAAGCGTAAGCTGTGCCTGCATAGAGCCTATAATTCCTAACAGTGGGCTTATTACACCTGCATTACTACAATTTACAGCGGGTGCGGCGTCACTTTTTGCAAAAACACAGCCATAACACGGGCTATTATTTTGCCTAAAATCAAACCCCATTAACTGCCCTTTCGTTGCCAGTGCTGCACCTGCAATTAAAGGCAACTTATGAGTAAAGCAATAACGGTTAACACTGTAACGTGCGGCAAAATTATCAGAGCAATCAAGTACTATGTCGGCATTTTTTAAAAGCTCCCCTGCGTTGTTATCATCAAGTTTTTTACAATGCGTCACTATTTCTATTTGATTATTAAGGCTTGTTAATACTTTGCCAGCAGCGGTGACCTTGTTTTGCCCTAAGTGATTAACTTTAAAAAGCACTTGGCGCTGCAAGTTAGAAAGCTCAACCGCATCATCATCTATTAAAATAAGTTTACCAATACCTGCCGCAGCTAAATACAAAAGTGCAGGGCTACCTAGCCCGCCAACTCCCACTACTGCAACGGTGGCTGCTTTAAGTGCTAACTGACCTTCTAGGCCCACTTCTTTTAATAATAAGTGGCGACTATAACGCAGGGTTTCTTTATCGCTAAGCTTATTCATTAGGCTGGTTTATAGCACTTTGTAGCGCACTAATTGCAGCAATATAATCATCCGCTTCACTAATCGCGCGTACAACCGCAACACTGCCTACTCCAGTACTTGCAACCTCGCTTGCGCGGGTTAAATCTATGCCGCCAATGGCAACAGTTGGGTAGCTTTGCATTAATGGCACACACTTTTTAAGTTTATCGAGACCTTGTATTTGGCCACTCATATCTTTGGTCGTGGTTGGGTAAATAGCACCAAATGCCATATAACTTGGTCGATAGTTGTGCGCACGTAACATTTCGTAAAAACCGTGGGTAGAAAGCCCAAGCCTTAGCCCCGCAGCTTTAATCGCTGCTAAATTAGCGGTTTCTAAATCTTCTTGGCCTAAGTGTACGCCGTAGGCACCGTGCTTTATTGCCAACTGCCAGTAGTCGTTTATAAATACGTGAGCGTGGTACTTTTTACCCAGCTCTACGGCCTGCTTAATTAACTCATCAAGCTCAAGGTCGGTTTTATTTTTAACGCGAAGCTGCGCCGTAGTAATACCTTGCTGCAAACATTTATCTAGCCAATCTAGGCTATCGACCACAGCATATAGGCCCAACTTTTTGCTCTCACAAGGTGCAAAATCAGCCGCCATATTAAATTCCAGCGGCACATCAAAATCAAGCTCATCACCAAGCCAGCTGCCAGGCTCAATTACTTGCGGGTAGTCATCTAACTGTGTAGGAAAAGCAGTATGTGCAACAGGGCCTATTCCTTCGCCGTATCTAACCGACTGCTTTAAGCCCTGATTTATATAAGCTTTAGCTAAAATAAAAGCATCTTTTAGGGGGTAGCCTTTTGCTAAACACGCGGCAATAACCGAGGCCATACTGCAACCTGTGCCATGGCTATGAGGGCTTTGAATTTTTTTATTCCCAAGCCAATACTCTTCGCCGTTTTGTGTGCAGTAATCAATACAATAACCAGTTGGGTAATCCCAGTGCCCGCCTTTAATTACAACCGCTTTTGCGCCCCAACTTAATAGCTTTTTAGCTGCGTCTTTCACGGCGCTTGGGCCAATTAAATACACCCCTGTTAGCAATTGCGTTTCGTGCGTGTTAGGCGTTATTACATCCACCAGCGGCATTAAGCATTCTTTAATGGCACTTACGGTATCTTCCTCTGTTAATACATCACCACTTGAAGCAATTGCAACGGGGTCGTAAACAATCACAGGCGGTACAGGCCATTTAGCTTTGTAATGTGCTATATGCTCGCTTATTAATTGAATTTGCTGCACATTAGCCAGCATGCCAATTTTAATTACTTTGGCTTTCATATCGCTTTCGAGTGCGAGTAATTGCGATTCAATAATATCGGTAGATACCGCGTTAATGGCCTCTACACCTAAGCTATTTTGCGCCGTAAGCGCGGTAATTGCAGTACAGCCATGCACGCCAAAACTTTGCATTGCTTTTATATCGGCTTGAATGCCTGCGCCACCACCTGAGTCTGAGCCTGCAATTGTCCACACTAAATTATTCATACTCTTTATTTCCTTACTGCTGATGCCAAAACGGCATACCCATTGTAGGGGTTGAGGGGGCTGCTAAGTCTTTTTCAGGCATTGCTTTGGCATTATACGCAAAGCGCCCTGCCTCTACCGCGGCTTTAAATGCACGGCTCATCGTAATTGGGCAGCCAGCCCCTGCTATCGCTGAATTTAATAATACCGCATCATACCCTAATTCAAGCGCTTGGCAGGCATGCGAAGGCAAACCAAGCCCTGCATCTACAATTAATGTTGTGTTTGGTAAGCGCTCACGAATTGTTTTTAAATTATATCTATTTAAAAGCCCCTTGCCGGTGCCAATAGGCGCGCCCCAAGGCATAAGCACCTCACACCCTAGCTCGTTTAAACGCTGGCAAAGAACTAAATCATCGGTGCAGTAGGGTAATACTTTAAAGCCATCATCAATTAATATTTTTGTGGCTTCTAACAATGCGAATGGGTCGGGTTGTAAGTTGTAGTCATCACCTATTAGTTCAAGTTTAATCCAATCGGTTGCAAATACTTCACGGCACATTTTAGCAAGTGTTACGGCTTCTTTTACACTGTGGCACCCTGCGGTATTAGGCAGTATTTTAAGGCCGGTTTTTTTTATAAGCTGCCAAAAGTCATCCCCTGCGGCAGCGCTTTGCTGGCGCCTTAATGACACCGTTACTATTTGCGCACCAGAGGCTTTTATAGACTCTTCCATCACCGCTGGAGAGGGGTAAAGCGCCGAGCCTATTAATAAACGGCTATTTAGTTGCTCGCCATAAATAGTTAAGCAATCGTTACCTTGCATAATGCTACCCACCTTGAATAGGCGATAACAATTCAATGCTATCCCCTTCGTTAATTGTGGTGCTGGCGTGCAGACTTTGTGGAATAAATTCGCCATTTAGTGCCACCGCGAATGGAGGCTTTGCACCAAAATTTTGTAATACATCAACAAGCATTGCGCTTTTAATAGTTAGCAGCTCACCATTAATTGTTATAGTCATTTATTACTCACCCTATTTGAGATAACGCATTAGCCACTAAGGCAGGCCCTAACATGTAGCCATGACGATACAAGCCATTAATGCTAATTACGTTACCTGTTTTTAAAACCGCAGGGCGGTTATCGCTAAATGCGGGGCGTAACCCGCTTTGAATATTTAACAGCCGTGCTTCGGCAAACCCGCTGTGCACAGTGTAAGCCGCCGAAAGTAGTTCAAGCGTGGAGCGTACTGTTGCAGGGCCGCTATCATCAGACTCTATTTCAGTTGCACCAATTACATACTCATTATTAGGTTTTGGCGCTATATAAATTGGGTAGCGCGGGTGCATTAAACGCACCGGCCGCGTTAAATTAACCTCAGGTGCATGTAATCTAGCCACCTCACCGCGTACCCCTCTAAGGGGTTTATCGCCTTTAGCACCTAAGCCACGACAGTCAATAATGTAATCAAACGCGCGGTTATTCACTTCGCCGTTTTGAATGCTAACGCGTTGGTTAAAAACAAACTTAACCTTACGTTTATTAAGCATGGTAAAGCTTGCTCTATAAAAGGCCTGGTTATCTATTTGCCCTTCGCAGGGTAAAAACACACCTTGGTTAAAACGATTAGCTAATTCGGGTTCTAACTGTGTTATTTGCTGAGCATTTAACGCCTGCGCGCTGTGCCCTGCTATAGGCTTAATACGCTGGCTAAAGCTTTGTAAGTCACCTTTATCTTGCTGGTGTGCCACGACCAGCGTGCCTTTTTGCTGATAAAAAACCTCGCCTTCAAGCTCGCTCATTATCTCTGGCCAGCGCTTGAGTGAATTTAGCCCCATGATGGCTAAATCCGTTTCACACAATACCGACTCAGCAAGCGGAGCAAGCATTGCCGCAGCCACTTTACCGGCACTATTTTGTGTGTGTTCGTCACTGGCTTCAAACACGGTTACATGATGCGACTTACTAAGCTCAAGGGCAGCTAAGCGCCCTGCTAAACCAAACCCCACAACAGCAATGTTGTAAAACATAAAACCTCCTTTTAATAACAGGCTAGCAGCCATAAGCCGCTAACCTGTTATTGGCTTATATTGCTTTGTGGTAAATTTCTGAGCCCGTTTGTTTAAACTCTTCCGATTTCGCTTTCATTTGCGCTTCTACATCAACCATTTTGATCTCAATTGCATCACCAACATTGTTAGGATCGATTCCGCGTGATTCGAGATCTTTGGCGTAATCGCGTACTTCTTGGGTAATTTTCATTGAGCAAAATTTCGGGCCACACATAGAGCAAAAGTGCGCTACTTTGCCAGACTCTTGCGGTAGGGTTTCGTCGTGATATTCACGGGCACGTTCTGGGTCTAAACCAATGTTAAATTGGTCGTGCCATCTAAATTCAAAGCGCGCTTTTGATAATGCATTATCGCGCTCTTGCGCGCCGGGGTGGCCTTTGGCCAAGTCGGCCGCATGCGCTGCAATTTTGTAGGTAATTAAGCCCTCTTTTACATCTTCTTTATTGGGCAAACCTAAATGCTCTTTTGGTGTTACATAACACAGCATGGCACAGCCGTACCACGCTATTTGTGCAGCGCCTATACCCGATGTTATATGGTCGTACCCTGGTGCTATATCGGTCGTTAATGGGCCTAATGTGTAAAAAGGCGCTTCGCCACAATGCTCTAATTGCTCATCCATATTGGCTTTAATCATGTGCATTGGCACATGGCCTGGGCCTTCAATAAATACTTGTACATCGTGTTTCCACGCAATTTTTGTAAGCTCCCCTAACGTACGTAGCTCACTAAATTGCGCTTCGTCGTTGGCATCAGCAATCGAACCAGGACGAAGGCCATCTCCAAGCGAAAAACACACATCGTATTGTTTTAAAATTTCGCAAATATCTTCAAAGTGCGTATATAAAAAGTTTTCTTTATGGTGCGCTAAACACCACTTAGCCATAATTGAGCCACCACGCGATACAATGCCGGTTACACGCTTTGCCGTCATTGGCACGTAACGCAGCAATACACCGGCATGAATAGTAAAGTAATCAACACCCTGCTCGGCTTGTTCAATTAACGTATCGCGAAATATCTCCCACGTTAGGTCTTCGGCCACTCCGTTTACTTTTTCAAGCGCCTGATAAATTGGTACCGTGCCAATAGGCACCGGCGAATTACGTACTACCCATTCACGGGTTTCGTGAATGTAACGCCCGGTTGATAAATCCATTACGGTATCGGCACCCCAGCGCGTAGACCACACCATTTTTTCTACTTCTTCTTCGATTGATGAGCTTACCGATGAATTACCAATATTAGCGTTAACTTTAACTAAAAAGTTACGGCCAACTATCATGGGCTCGGTTTCGGGGTGGTTAATATTATTTGGTAAAATAGCGCGGCCGCGGGCTATTTCGTCGCGTACAAATTCAGGGGTAATAAAATCGGGAATACTCGCCCCAAACGACTCGCCTTTATGCTGTGCTGCTAATAGCTCTTCTCTAATTTGTGCACGGCCCATGTTTTCGCGTATGGCTACGTATTCCATTTCAGGGGTAATAATGCCTTGGCGAGCATAATGCATTTGCGTCACGTTTTTGCCCGCTTTACCACGGCGAATTTTAGGTAAATGATCAAAGCGAATATGATCAAGGCCGTCATCGGCCATACGTTGCTGAGCAAATTGCGAAGTGACTGAGTCGAGCACTTCGGTGTCGTTGCGCTCTTTTATCCACTGCTCACGAAATTTAGGTAATCCCTTACGTACGTCTAATTCAAAGTTAGGGTCGGTATACGGGCCTGATGTATCGTAAACACGCAGTGGATCGTTTGGCTCATACACAGGGTTTTGCTCATCGCCACCAATAAACGTATCGCTTAATGTAATTTCGCGCATACCCACGCGTACACCGCTTTGGCTGCCCTCAACATACACTTTTTGTGAGCTTGGAAATGGCTGACCCGTTAAATTATAAATGTAATCTGACGCAGCAGCGCGCGTTTCTCGACGTGTAGACTTATTTGTAGTGTTTGACATGACTTACCTCATTGCTAAAGGGTTGTCTTGTCAGATATTCCATAAGGAATAGAGAAAGATCGTAAAGCAGTGGTTACGCTGCTTTGCGGCCTAAAATGGCTAGTTATTTTGTTGTGCGCATAAAAAAAGACGCACAAGCGTCCCATTTTAGGCAGCTTGTTCCCTACGCAGGTTTTAACCTGATCAGGTTCACGGATCCCGCTTTCGCGATCTCAGCCTTAATTATTTAAGGCACTCCGACAAGTAAAATTATGTTCGTTGATTTGCTATTTTGATCAAATCAGCGTTGAGTGTACGCCAGTTAAAAATTGCCTGCAAGGGGCAGTTTTAAATACTCATGCCACTACTTTGCAATAAATAAAAAAGTTTGATCGCCCTGCATAACTAACTGTGAGCCTTGCATGGTAAGCGTTGCACCTTCTCGTAGCGCTTGTAAAAACTGCTGCTCTAGCTCATCAACGTCTGCTCCGCACGACTTACGCGTCATGCCAAGTTTATTAACGCTAATACTGCTGTCTTTAAGCTCACCTTCACCAAAAAACTTATTACATCCTGCAAACCCGTTTACTTGCAACGCTTCAATAAAGCTCATTGATGCATTGTAAGAGGCCGGCACAGCTAAACCATCAACCTTTGATAGTTGCCATTGTGTGTACTTTAGCTGCTCAGTGGTCACCGTCCCTGTGGCTGTACAACCAATACATAAACCGATTAAAAGCATCGGTAGTGCTGCTAATTTCATGCTATTTCTAACTAAATATTTAATTACCGTAATAGTAACAATTTTTATGCGGTTTATCCGTTAAAAATGCATGTTTTAAATGTAAATTTTTGTTCTATGATAGTTTAGAGAGTGTTGAACTTTGCAGATTAAAACGTGTTCACAGTAAGGGGGCTTTAATCGCTTTGCTTGGCTTGTAACTTAGTGGGCTCGATAACAGCACCTGCGCTACCCGCTATTTACGATAAACAATCCCACTGCCTAGGCGCTGCTTTAAAACAAACTACGTTAAATTTAGCCTAAAGGTCACAGCCCCTAAAAATTATACCCGCTAATCTTGGGTGTAATTTTTAAATAAGTTATCTATTTCGGGAGGTAAAAAAGGGCGCCCTTTTTCATTAACCGAAGTGCCTATAACCTTGGCTTGTAGCATTACTTTATTGTCGTGTTTACGTACTAAGGTTTGCTTAAACGCAAACTTTATACGGCTTATACGCTCAGGTTCAACTGCTATATAAAATTCATCATCTGGTACAAGCGAATGTTTATAATCAACCTCACTGCGTATCACTACTAAGTTAACTTTTTGCTTTGCTAGCAGTGCAAAATCAACCCCATTTGCAAATAAAAACTCATGGCGAGCATGCTCTAAATAATTAAAGTACACACTGTTATTTACAATTCCTTGTAGGTCACATTCGTAATGGCGCACTTTAAAATCAACTTTAAAGGTCATATTAGTAATCCTGATTATTTAACGTATAATCGCTGCGTTATAACACAAGTATTAAAATAATTGCTACCATACGAGTCCCCAAAATGGAGTTAAGTAACCTAATGAACTTACGTTTGTCTTTAATTACTGCGGCGTTATTACCGCTAATTAGTACACCACTTATAGCAAACGCTGATGACAGCGACCTAGAACGAATTGTTGTTACAGGCGACTTTCAACGTGAAAGCATTCAAACATTAAGCGCTAGCGCTAGCCTATTTAGCAAAGATGAAATTAATCAACGTGGTGCAAGTTACTTAGACGAAATGCTAGGTAGTACAGCCAACGTAAACTTTACATCTGGTGCCTCTCGTGGTCGTTATATTCAAATTCGTGGAGTGGGACTTCGTTCACAATTTGTAGATCCAATTAACCCATCGGTTGGCTTAGTCATTGACGGCATTAACTACTCGGGTTTAGGTGGCAGCTCATTATTATTTGATATAGACCAGGTAGAAATTTACCGCGGCCCGCAAGGCACTCGCTTTGGTGCAGACGGCATGGCCGGTATGATCCAAATGGAATCAGCTCAGGCAACTGCCGATCCTAGCTTAAAATTACAAGTGGGTATGGGTACTTATAACTCGCGCGAAGCAGGCCTTGCAGCAAGTACTGGATTAACCGACGACACAAGTGCCCGCGTAAGCTACTTTCGCAGAAAATCAGATGGCTACGTAGATAACCTATATTTAAACGACGAAACTCAACAACAGGATGAGCAAGTAGCCCGCTTTAAATTAAACAGCCAACTTACTGAGCATTTAAACACAGAGTTAAACCTGCACTACATAGATATAAACAACGGCTACGATGCGTTCACGCTTGATAACAGCCGTAATAGTGTAGCCGACGAGCCAGGCCAAGATAATCAACAAAGCTACGCCATTGGTATTAATAATACCTACACAGGCTTTGATGCCTTTGATGTAAGCTTAAACCTTTCAGCCATTGATACAGAGCTACTTTACAGCTTTGATGAAGACTGGGTATGTAACGATGCAAGCGAGCCACAATTATGTGCAGCTGGCCTACACCCTTGGGGTTATAGCTCAACCGATGTGTACACGCGTGATCGCGATGATCAGTCGGCTAATTTACAGTTTAATTCTAAAACAGGTAACTGGGTTGCCGGTGTTTACTATCAAAACCGCGACGTAGATTTAGAGCGCGAATACACTTGGCTTGCAAGTCCATTTGCATCAACCTACGAAACCAGTAACGTAGCTGTTTACGGCCAAGTAGCCACACCTATTGGCCCTAAAACCACGCTCATTACCGGTTTACGTGTAGAGCAATACCAAGGTGATTACACCGACAGCAACGGCTTTATTGAAGAGACTGACGACGTAATGGTAGGCGGTAAAATAGCACTTGAATACCAAGTGATTGATCGCACTATGATCTACACCAGTATTACCCGTGGTTATAAAGCTGGCGGTATTAATTCAGAAGCATTAGCCAAAGCTAAAGATGAAGGCTTAAACCTAGATGCTGATTTTTTCCAGCAGCATACAAGCTTTGACCCAGAATACCTCTGGAGCGGTGAGTTTGGCGTTAAGGGTTCATCGCTTGATGATAAATTTACCCTGCGTTTAGCAGCATTTTATATGCACCGCGACAACATACAGTTAAAAGCATGGCAAGTAGAAGGTCAGCAATTTACAGGCTACGTTGATAACGCAAGCTCTGGTAGCAACTACGGGCTAGAAGTTGAAGGTAGTTACCAACTTACCGAAGATTTATTCTTAACAGGTAGCGCCGGTTACTTAAACACAGAAATTGACGACTTTGTAACGCAATCAGGCTTAAATCAAGACGGTCGTGAGCAAGCGCAATCACCTAAATACCAATACGCATTTAGCGCACGTTACAACTTTACTAATGAGCTGTACGGTATGATTGGTGTTGAAGGTAAGGACGATTACTACTTCTCCGATAGCCATAATTCAAAAGCACCCAGCAGCAATTTAGTAAACCTAAGTTTAGGCTACGAAGCCGACATATGGGCAGTGCGCGCATGGGCACGTAACGTATTTGACGAAGAAGTACCAACCCGCGGCTTTGAGTTTGGTAACGACCCACTTGATGGCTACGCTACACACACCTACGTGCAATTAGGTGAGCCAAGAGTAGCGGGTATAACGTTTACGTTAGAGCTGTAAGCTGTAAGCTGTAAGCTGTTAGAAAAAATAAATATTAAGCACCGTGTTTACAATAAACGCGGTGCTTTTTTATTGGTAGGCGTGAAGCTTGCTCACGCAAAAAGAAAAAGCGTAAATAGATTTTATATCAACGCGCCAGCAAGCAAGGCGCCTACAGGACAAGCATCACGCCCTATCTACATCAAACGCGATGACTTCTTTTATTGTATCTTTAGCGGTGGCTAGCATAACTAATCTGTCTATCCCCATAGCAACGCCTGCGCATTGCGGTAAACCGTGCTCAAGTGCGGCGATTAAGCGGGTATCCATAGGCACGTGGTTTAACCCATTGGCAGCGCGATAAGCGTTATCTTCATCAAAGCGCTTTGCCTGCTCTTTAGCATTAGTTAGCTCATTAAAGCCATTCGCTAATTCCATATTTTTATAATAAAGCTCAAATCGCCCTGCTACACGGTTATCATGCTCACAAATTTGTGCCAGTGCCGCTTGCGATGACGGAAAGTGATACACAAAACACGGCTTAGTTTGCCCTATAGTTGGCTCTACTTTCATACAAAATAACAGCTGCAGCAAGGTATCTTTATTGGTTTCGTTTTCGGCTATATCGGCAAAACCGTGATCGCAGGCAAGTGTTTGCAATTGTCTAAGCGTAGCTGTTAATGGGTCAAGCGCTAACACTTGCTCAAATGCTTGTTGGTAAGTCAGTCGCTCTGCAGGTTCTACATTTAAAATGAGCTGCATTAGCTCATTCATTTCATCCATTAATGCAAACTCATCAAACCCAGGGCGATACCACTCAAGCATGGTAAATTCGGGGTTATGATGGCGTCCCGCTTCTTCGTTTCTAAATGCCTTACAAAGCTGAAATATGGGCCCTGAGCCTGCTGCTAGCAAACGCTTCATTGCAAATTCAGGCGATGTTTGTAAATAAAGTGGCAAGCCACCAGCGTGGCCTGGGCCTACAAACTGTGTATTAAAACTTGCTAAATGCACATCGGTTACACTGGCACTGCTTAAGCTCGGTGTTTCTACTTCCATTACATTACGCGTATAAAAAAACTCACGAATGATTCTCAGTATGGCTGCACGCTGCTTAAGGGTGTTTATGCTTGCACTAGGTGCCCAAGGTGTTGCTGACATATTTTCTCCAAAAAAAATCCCAGCTTAAGCCGGGATTTTATAAACCGTACTCAAGCTTACTTAACACGGCCTACGTATTCACCGCTACGGGTGTCTACTTTAATTACTTCACCAATTTGTACGAATAATGGAACGCGTACTACTGCACCAGTGCTAAGCGTTGCAGGTTTACCGCCTGTGCCCGCTGTATCGCCTTTAAGACCAGGATCAGTTTCAGTGATCTCAAGCTCAACAAAGTTAGGTGGAGTAACCGCGATTGGGCTACCGTTCCATAATGTAATAGTACATACATCGTTTTCAACTAACCATTTAACGGCATCGCCAAGTGCTTTTTCGTCAGCGGCAATTTGTTCAAATGTTTCGTTATTCATGAAATGCCAAAACTCACCGTCTGTGTATAGGTACGCTAAGTCGGTATCCATTACATCGGCGCCTTCAACTGATTCACCCGATTTAAAGGTTTTTTCAAGCACCTTACCAGAGATAAGTTTGCGGATACGAACACGGTTAAACGCTTGGCCTTTACCAGGTTTTACCATTTCATTTTCTAAAATACTGCAAGGTTCGCCGTCCATCATAATTTTTAGGCCGCCCTTGAACTCGTTGGTGCTATAATTCGCCATCGTTTCCTCTATTTAATTTTTTTCGAGTAATCTACGTGCCAATGATACAAAGAAATGAAGCAAATTTGCATAAAAACTGGCAAAAAGAATTAGCAAATGTAGTTACCTGCCCAAAAACCTTGCTT
This sequence comes from Pseudoalteromonas sp. Angola-30, assembly GCF_028599215.1. Classification (NCBI taxonomy): domain Bacteria; kingdom Pseudomonadati; phylum Pseudomonadota; class Gammaproteobacteria; order Alteromonadales; family Pseudoalteromonadaceae; genus Pseudoalteromonas; species Pseudoalteromonas sp. Angola-30. The sequence goes on along the minus strand of NZ_JAQREI010000002.1, from coordinate 223,802 downwards.
GAAATGGTCGGTTTATCGAGCCAAGCCCATGAAAACGACCTAAAAGCCCGCAGTTTATTTCCGGTACGCGTGCCAGTCCCTTTTATAAAAAAAATACGCAAGGGCGATGCAAACGACCCCTTATTGCTACAAGTTATGCCACGCCATCAAGAGTTTTTAACCAAAACAGGTTTTAATAAAGACCCTTTACTAGAGCAAGACAACGAACAGCCTGGGCTTTTACATAAATATAAATCCCGTGTTTTAATTATGTTTAAAACTGGCTGTGCAGTAAATTGCCGTTACTGCTTTAGACGCCACTTCCCGTATCAAGAAAACCAGCTTAATAAAAAAAGCCTGCTTGATGCGCTGAGCTATATAAAATCAGATGCCAACATAAACGAAGTGATTTTAAGTGGTGGCGACCCACTTATGGCCAAAGACGATGCCATTAGCTGGTTTTTAGATGAGCTTGAACAGTTACCTCAAATTAAACGCATGCGAATACACAGCCGTTTACCTGTTGTTATACCTGCGCGTATTACCGATGAGCTCTGCGCGAGGCTAAAGCAATCACCGCTAAAAATTATATTTATTAACCATATAAATCATGCCAACGAAATAGACGACGAGTTTAAAGCAGCCATGCAAAAGCTAAAGCAAGCAGGCGTAACGTTATTAAACCAGGCAGTTATTTTAAAAGAGGTGAACGACACCGTTGAGGCACAAATAAATTTAAGTGAGGCGTTATTTGATGCCGACGTACTGCCATACTATTTATATTTGCTAGATAAGGTTGAAGGCGCAAGCCACTTTGATATAGAAGAGCCACAGGCAATAAAAATAATGGCAGAACTATTAAAAGCCCTGCCTGGATTTTTAGTGCCTAAATTAGTAAGAGAAATAGGCGGTCAAAAAAGCAAAACACCTATCGACCTTAAGTTAGTTTAAACGTATATATTTACATTGTTACCCAGTGTTGCAGTGACCGACTGAGCCGGTGATTGCGCATTTGTTGGCTGGGCAGCACCTTCAATTAGTGCAAGTGCTGCTGCGCCATCTGCTAATTGCTGCTTTTTAGACAAAGCAGCGGTATATACTTCACCACCTTGGCCAGAGCTAGACATAGCGGGTAGATTTCCACCTGATATATTCATCGTTATAAGCCTTAATCAACCTGACATTTAAATGTAATCCAAGTACTATATCGGCAATGCAGTACAAAGCTTTAGGAAAACCATGGATTCTATAATTGAACAACTCAACGCTAACTTAAAAATTGTTTATCGCCAAGCACTTGATGCCGACAAAAAACTAGATGAGCTACAGCAACAAGGCCACGGTAAATTTAAAGCCTTGTTCCCAGCTGATGCCGGATTTAGTTTTGAAGCTAAACGCTTTAAGCCATACGTACTTGATGTAGCAGCCGATGTAGAAAGCTTAAGCACAGATGGTTTTGATGAAGAAAAGCTTAAAACAACGGTTATTAAGCTACAACAGTTACTTACCCTGCTCGCTACGTTTAAGTAGCTAAAAATTAAAGTTTAATTTAGTAAACATCAAATACAAAAAATGCCGATAATGTTTATCGGCATTTTTTATTTATTTTATAACTGTATTTAACTTATATTAGATAAAACTTTTGAATGAAACCAGTTAGTTACTAAGCGTTTTTCATAATAAAATGATCTAGAGGTTGAGCGCTTAATTTTATCTAAATAGCCTCTATCTTTTAATAACACTTCTGTGGCGTGGTTCACAACTTCACCCTGCGGATTAGTTACCGTGTAAGACAGCTTAATTTGTGGGTAATGAAATGGTTGAATTACTCTTATTTTTTTAGCGCCAGAAAACTCAATTGCACCTGCTAAATCAAGATCTGCAACCTCTACATTTAATTTATATCCACTTGGTAATTTTTCAGCTAACTTCGCAAAATGCTTTTCAAAGTTAATAGTAATTTGCTTTTCAAAAGAAGTTGGTGATTGATTTGCTGCACGCACATCGCGGTAATTGTCAAAATCTTGCCATTTAACTGCAGACTCACCAGCTTGTGCAATACCAATAGAACTTAAACCCATTACTAACGTTAGTAATTTTAAACTTTTCATAATCTTCTCCATGTGAACTATCAAAAGTCAACGCAAGTACAACACATTCAATTTAAAACAATAAACCAGAACACTTACACTGATGACATTAGTTTAAATTAGCAGCAAAAATTTTTAATGTAAAGTTGGGTACATCCCTATATTGATAAAAACACAATCAAAAAGTAATTTAATCACTTAATTGCCAGCTTGAAATGCAAAAGCTAATAACTCTCTTTGTACGCATAATCAAAATGATAAAAAAGCCTACTTATATTTAAGCTCCGCTTGATAAAACTAATTTTAATAAGGAAAACTATAAATCGCTTTTTTAGTCTGCAATAGTTGCTTACTTTAAGTCATTTTGATTTTGTAACTTGCCATTGTTGGTGGCAAGTTTAATTTAATCAATGCTTGCTAAAATTTGCTCGCCAAACCATTCGGTTATTAAGCGTTTTTCATAAAAAAACGGCTCGTCGCGACCCATTTTAATTTTATCCATAAAGCCCATGTCTTTAAGCTCTACATCGTCCTCTTCACTCACTACACTCCCTTTATTATCGCTTAGCGAGTAATTGAGCTTAATGCGCGGAAAATAAATAGGTTTTACTACGCGTATTTCATCCATACCGCCATAGCGCACGTCCCCTGCTAAATCGATATCGGTTATTTCTAAATTTAGCTTGTAGCCTTTTGGCAATTGCTCGGCCAGTTTAGAAAAATGTTTTTCGAACTGAGTAGCAATTTGTTTATGGTACGACGCTTTACCCTGGCTAGAAGCGCGCACATCGCGGTAGTCTTTAAAATCTTGCCACTTAACTACAGATTCTCCAGCGTGTGCAAATGCAGGTAATGTAATACACATTGCCATAGCGATTGTTTTAACTGAATTCATAGCATTCTCCAAAGGGGCAGTACTAATTATTTAGACTTAGCCCAGTAATAGACCATACAAGTTTAACACTAGTTTATTAACCATTACTTAATTAACCTATTTTAATACGCTTTTAAAATAAAGCATGTAAATAGTAAGAATATATGATGAAATTAAGATAATTGAAAAAGGTATCCACGGAGCATTCATGGCAATTTTAGTAACAGGCGGCGCAGGCTACATAGGCTCACACACCGTTTTAGAACTTTTACAGCAAGGCAGCGAAGTTGTTGTTGTTGATAATTTAAGTAACGCATCAAAAGAGTCGCTTGCACGCGTAAAGCAAATCACAGGCAAAGAAGCCACGTTTTACCAAGGCGACATTCTTGATAAAGTTTTTTTAGATGCCATTTTTACAAGGCATACCATAGAGAGCGTTATTCATTTTGCAGGCTTAAAGTCAGTGGGTGAGTCGGTAGCTAAACCTGTTGAGTACTATCAAACAAACGTACAAGGTACGCTTACACTTGTAGATGCCATGCGTGATGCAGGCGTATTTAAATTAGTATTTAGCTCATCAGCCACAGTTTACGGCGACCCTGCAAGCTTACCGATTAAAGAAGACTTCCCGGTAGGTGGCACAACTAATCCGTACGGCACATCAAAACTGATGGTTGAGATGATGCTGCAAGATATTGCTAAATCAGATGAGCGTTTTGCATTTGCTATTTTACGCTACTTTAACCCAGTGGGCGCACATGAGTCAGGCTTAATTGGCGAAGATCCAAATGGTATTCCTAATAACTTATTACCATTTATTGCCCAAGTTGCAGTAGGTAAATTAAAGCAGCTTGCTGTATTTGGTGATGACTACGACACCGTTGATGGCACTGGTGTGCGCGACTATATTCACGTTGTAGATTTAGCGATGGGGCACTTAAAAGCGCTTGATAAAATTGCCAACAATACCGGCGCGCTGGTATATAACCTTGGCACAGGCAATGGTTACTCTGTGCTGCAAATGGTTAACGCCTTTATAAAAGCCAGCGGCCAAGAGGTTCCATATCAAGTATCGCCACGCCGCCCTGGCGATATTGCTGCATGTTATGCCGCGCCAGAAAAAGCCCTTAATGAGCTTGGTTGGAAAGCAGTACGTGGAATAGATGCCATGATGGAAGACACATGGCGCTGGCAGTCAAATAACCCTAATGGTTATAAAAGTTAATAAAAAATACCTCATAGATTTTGCCTGTTTCGCAAGCAGGCAAATTACCTACAAGTAAATTTAACCACCGCGTAATTTTTGGTTTAGACGTAGAGCTTGCTCAGGGTTGATGCATAGCTTCCCATTGTTTTAAAAAGTAATAAACACTGTAAAAGCGCTGCTTTTAAACGCCAGCAAGCTGCGCGCCTACAACACCCACTGCACCTGTGTTATTTCAGTCGTAGGCGTGAAGCTTGCTCACGCACAAAGTTGAAATACCAGTATTTTTATACCAACGCGCAAGCAAAGCGCCTATAAATAAACTTAGCGTCAGCGCTAATTACCAATTTTGCATTTCGACAATACGCGACTGCGTTCGCGCATATTCAAAGTTCAGCTTTTGCCCCTGATACAAATACTCAACGTGCGCGTGGGCGTTAATAACTAATAACTTGTGGCAATCGTAAAACTCGTCCACCAATGCAATAAAGCGCCGCGCTTCGTCATCTAAATAATGCTCATTTGGGGTTTGTTTTTCGCGTTGATAACTGTCTTCAATACCATGCACTATTACTTTACCTGTTGCGCCTACACCCATTTTTGGCACATTTTCTATATATAAAATATCAAACTGCTTGGCTAAAAACATATAATCGTAAGCGCTACGCGCTCCTGAGCAAAGCGCCATAAAATCGATCATTAATGCATTATCTGCGGTTAATAAACACGGTAAGCTGCGGGAGTGTACCTGTAAAACTTGGTTTTCCTTTGCTTGTGGATACTGAGATAAAAACTGCTTTTTAAACTCGCTTATAGGTAAATTAATAAAATAATGGCAGCTATTTTTACCATACCTAAAGCGATGATCATCCTGCCCTTCAACACTAATTACATGGCAATAATTTTTAATTAAATCGATTGTGGGTAAAAACCGCGCGCGCTGTAGGCCATTGCGATAAAGCTGCTCAGGTTTTGCGTTAGAAGTTGCCACCAGCACTACCCCACTATCAAACAAGGCATTAAATAACCTTGCCATAATCATTGCATCGCCAATGTCGCTAACAAAAAACTCATCAAAACACAGCACTTTTATATCTTTCGCCCATTGTTTAGCAATTAACGTGAGGGGGTTTTTATGACCTTGTAGCTGGGCAAGTTGCGTGTGTATTTGCGCCATAAAGTGATGAAAATGTAGCCGCTGCTTACGCTCAGTGGGTAAATTTTTATAAAATAAATCCATTAGCATGGATTTACCCCGCCCCACCGGCCCATGCAAATAAATACCTTTAATTAACGGCGCTTTTTTCCACCAAGGTGTTTTTATGTGTAACTGTATACTTAGGTTATTTAACGCATTTACCGCATTTTGCTGAGCGCTATCAACACACAGTTCACCCGCATCTATTTTTGCTTGGTAAAGCCTTAAAATTTGTGGGTAGTCTACTGACATGGGGTTTCACTATCGGCTATAATCGCCGCCATTGTAGCCGACTAAAAATGTGAACCAAAATGAAATTCCCTTGCCGCTTAGATAAATTTATTAGCCACCTAGCCGAGCTACCACGCTCAAAAGCTCGCGCGGGTATTAAACGCCAAGAAGTGCAAGTAAATGGGGAAGTTGTTAGCGCGTTCGATTTTCAAGTAACCCAGCAAGATGAAGTAACATTTGCTGGTGAGCCTATGGTATTTTTAGGCAAACGCTACTTCATGCTACACAAACCTGTAGGCTACGTGTGTGCCAATGTAGATGAACTACACCCCACCGTATTTGATTTACTCGATGAGCCAAATATGGCCGACTTTCATGTAGCAGGTCGCCTTGATATAGACACCACCGGCTTAGTACTTATTACTAACGATGGCGATTGGTCGCACCGTATAACCTCGCCAAAACACAACAAATTAAAAACCTACTTAGTAGAAACTCAAGAGCCTATAACCGAAGAAGCATTAGAGCAACTACGCAGCGGCGTACAACTTCACAACGAAAAAGATCTCACCCGTCCAGCTAAAGCAGAAGCACTTGCCACCTACAGCTTACGTTTATCAATCAGCGAAGGTAAATACCACCAAGTTAAACGCATGTTAGCCGCGGTAGGTAACAAAGTGGTAGAGCTACACCGCGAGCAAATAGGTAATATTATACTGGACGAAAACTTAGCAAGTGGAGAGTATAGGGAGTTAAAAGAGGGAGAGGTAAAACTATAGAGCGGTCAGCGGTCAGCGGTCAGCGGTCAGCGGTCAGCGGTCAGCGGTCAGCGGTCAGCGGTCAGCGGTCAGCGGTCAGCGGTCAGCGGTCAGCGGTCATTTTTAATGTTGCGATTAAACTAGTCAACATTTTTGAAAGCGCTACGGTTTCATCAAGCCACTTTCGACCAACGGACTTATCTATATAACAAATATCTATTCCAATATAAATTTGCGTTCTTGCTTCAGCTATTGATGAGCGAGCGATATCTAAAAACCTCACTTTTTCTTTATTGCTGTCTCTTGTCATTCCCTCAGCTATATTACTAGGAACAGACAAGCCAGAGCGCGTTAATTGATCTCTAAATCCGTAATCTTTTATAGTGCTAGTCGCTTTATAAATATCAGCACTTAAGCGAGCAGATCGTTTCCATACTTCCAAGTTTTCAAAGTTCATGGGCTAAATCCTAGCTATTTACTTTTAGCTTAGAAGTATTTGAAGAAATAGAAACCCTAAACGCAATTAAAGCCTAAAACTGATTGATCTGACTCCATAAAAGTAGACACCTATTTAGGAGTCAGTTCTCATGAAAGTAAAAGCGTTTCGTAAACATACAGAGGAATTTAAAAGAAAAGTGGTGCAGGAGTCATTAGACTCACACGGTACCGTTAAAATGACCGCTAATAAATACGGTATTCATCCCGATATGCTGTCAAGTTGGAGAAGTAAAATGACCTCAAGAAAAGAGCCTAAGCCACTTAAAAACCATGGTCCAGAAAAGTCATATAAAGACCTTGAACGTCAAGTTCGTAACCTTGAAAAGCAGCTTGAGGACGTACAGTTGGAGAACGACGTACTAAAAAAGGCGAGGGCCTACTTCGACAGTCTAAAAGAATAAGGTTTCAATATATTCATAAGACCACGACGGTGAAGAAAACAGTAAGCAAGTTATGTAAGTTATTATCTGTTTCTAAGGCTGGGTATTACAAATGGTTGAAACAGTCGTCGAATCCAGTTGAAAGAAAAAATGATTTTTTACTTCAGTTTTTAATAAAAAGAAGTAATGAAGAGCACTGCATACCTGGTTACAGAAAATTGTGGCAAGCCGCCATAGCCGACGGATATGATTGCAGTAAAGGCCGAGTGCAGCGTTTATTACAAAGCGTAGGTTATCGCTCTAAATCAGGTAAGCGTCGCTACACCAGTGGTAATAAAAAGCAGGGTTTTATAACGACAGAGAATCTACTTGCTCGTCAATTTGATGTTGAAGAGCCTAATAGTGTATGGGTATCGGATATAACTCAGGTGCGCTGTAAAGAAGGCTGGCAGTACTTATGTGTCATTTTAGATTTATACTCACGCAAAGTTGTGGGCTGGGCAACAAGTCGAATTAATAATGCGGTTTTAGTGATTAAAACACTAAAGAAGGCTTGGAATGTGCGCAAGCCGAACGGGCAACGTTTACTGTTTCATTCAGATCAAGGGAGCCAGTATCGAGCTAAAGAGACTATATCGTGGTTGAACAAGCGAGGTGTAACGATTAGCATGTCGAGAAAGGGGAACTGCTGGGATAATGCCTGTTCAGAAAGTTTTTTTGCTCAGTACAAAAAAGAATGGATGAGTAATCTAAATGAACTGAGTCGTAGCGAAATGACAATACAAAGTCGTTTTTATATTGAGAATTACTACAACTCAGTGCGAATGCATGGGACGATTGGAAATGTTAGCCCCATACAATATGAATCAATGAATTAAAACCCCGTGTCTACTTTTATGGAGTCAGATCAGATAGCTGATAGCTAAAAGCTGATAACTAACAGCTTACAGCTCCCCACTTTTCTTACGATTTTATCTGCACTAAATCAAAGTCTGCCATACCTGGGACAATCGCTTGCAAGCGTGATTCGGTCACATCGAGTGCGTTTAAACATTCACAGTATTCAGAGGCTTTAAGCTCAAGTTGCTGAGCCTTTTTCTGCAGGGATTTATCTATTTCTTTAGAGATAATATCCATACGTTGGCCCATGTCGTTAATGCGGTCTTCAATATTACCTTCACGTGATTTAAACGCATCACCAAGCGACATTAAAATAGCCCCTAACGAACCATGTACGGCAGAGTGTATTTGCTGGCTAATTTCTTTAGTGAAAAAATCATCTATTTGCGAGAGCGACTGTGGCGCGATAAAAAAGAAGTCATCACCACGCTTAAATTTGTCCATAAGCGCACGCTCTACGTACTGGAGCTGGGTTTTTAGCACCTCTGGCTCTTTGTCAGACATCCCCTCGACTACATGTTCAATGGCGCTTAAACCTAAGTTAACACCATCGGTAGCCAAATTAACAAGCTCCGGCACCGTATGGCGAATACCATTGCTAAATTGCTCAAGCACTTTGCTTTCTTCAATGCTTAAATCAACCCAGTAACCTCGAATAAAAAGCTGGTTGTTATTATTAATTTGTACGCGTGTTTGGCCTTTATCAAGAATACGTATAACGTCGTCGGTGATAATTAAGCCATGACTAAGCTCAACATCACACTGCGACTGAGCTAAAACTGCAGAGCTTGAAAGTGCTAAACACAACGCCAATATCGAACGAGATAACAACGCCATATACACCTCAACAAGCTAAAAAAGGAAGGCAGGTAGGTTAACAAAAAACCAACTTTATGCAAGAAAAATAGCTGTTAGCTGTTAGCTGTTAGCTGTTAGCTGTTAGCTGTTAGCTGTTAGCTGTTAGCCAAAATAAATTATTAAGCACTGCGTTTACAATAAACGCAGTGCTTTTTTATTGGTAGGCGTGAAGCTTGCTCACGCAAAAAAATAAAACACCTATATTTTTACCAAACGATAGCAAGCAAGGCGCCTACAACACTCCCCTCTAGAGCGCAGCGTCTCTTAACCTCTTTGTGAATAAGTCACTTAATATTTTGCACAAAGAGAAGAAAATGAGAAAACATACAAGTAGCAGCGAGTTTACCTCGCGTCAGACATTTTGCATTAATAAATATACGCATAATAATTACCAAGCGCGCCAGCAAGCAAGGCGTCTACAACGTTACCCTCTAAAACGCAGCGTCTCTTAACCTCTTTGTGAATTAGTATTTTTATTTTTTCATAAAGAGAAGTAAGTGAGAAGCAAATGAGAAAACATACAAGTAGCAGCGAGTAATACTCAATACGCGGCATAAAGCCGCGACTACAACGTTACCCTCTAAAGCGCAGCGTCTCTTAACCTCTTTGTGAATTAGTATTTTTATTTTTTCACAAAGAGAAGTAAGTGAGAAGCAAATGAGAAAACATACAAGTAGCAGCGAGTTTACCTCGCGTCAGACATTTTGTATTAATAAATATACACAGAATAAATTCCAAATATGCCAGCAAGCTGGGCGCCTGCAAAATAAAACTTAACCTCAAAGCTCATTTGGGCTAAAAATGTAGATCTTACCCATACTAAATAACGACTAATCTACGTGGGGTTGAGTCTTTTTCTTTCTTACTTAGTTATTTATTGCTAACCTCGCATTAACGTTTTTTTACTTAAACAATTTTTTGCTAACGGAATAATTATGCTAAAAAAAATATCGCTACTTGTCGGGATGGCAATCAGTGCAAATGTAATGGCTAAAGGCGGGGTTTCACCTTATTTACCTTTAAATCAAGTTCCTGAGCTTGAACATCAAGTACAACGCCTTTTAGCTGTAAGTAAAAACACACACATAATGAGTAAGCCCTATAAAGCGCATGATATCTATAGAGTGCTACAGACAGTTAGGCATACTTACCCCGAGTTATATCAAACGCTTTCTTATCAGCTTAGTCCATATGTACAAAGCGACGCAGGCGCTTTTGCAAAGTTAACCATTGCTGCAGGTACTAAAAACAAAACACTGCCAAACCAGCGCGGGCAAACCACAAAAACCAACTTAATTGTCGAAGGCGGAGCATACGCTAACTTTGGCCGGCACTTTGGTGTAAGTGTGGCTGGCATAGCCAACGAAGACGAAATACTTCCAACACAAAGCTTTGTTTACCTAGGTTATAAATACGCACAACTAGATATTGGTTACCGTGAACATTGGTACTCTCCCTTTGAAGACAGCGCCATGCTACTAAGCACACAAGCTAAAACAACACCTTCTATAACAATAAGCAACGTAGAGCCAATCACTAGCTTTAAAATTAGATACGACATGTTTATTAGCCAAATGACAGAGCAAAGCGGCATATTAAAAGAAGGTAAACAAACTGGCGTTGAAAGAGTTTACGAGCCGGGCAAGCCCTATTTATTCGGTTTACATACAAGCTTTGCAGCTACCGATAATTTAACCATTGGTTTAAGCCGCTTAATGCAATTTGGTGGCGGGCCGCGTAGCGTAACGCTAAAAGACTTTGCTGAAGGCTTTTTTAGCCCTGGAAGTAAAGACAACATAGGCCGAGAAGACGCTGACGAACTAGGAGAAAACTACGAGCTAGGCGATCAACTAGGCTCTATAACATTTGAATACAACAACAGCCTATATTCACTACCATTTGAGTTTTATGGTGAAGTCGCGCTTGAAGATACCTTAGGCGGCTCACGCAATAACGCTTACAGCTTTGGTTTATATTTACCTTATATTGCAAACAATCACAGTTTACGTTTTGAACATAGTAATTGGCAAAAGCTTTGGTACGCCAATGGTATTTATCTAGATGGTAATCGTAATTCTGGTAATGTTATTGGCCACTGGGGTGGTGATGAGCACAACTACACCGACTATACGCCAGCTAAATCAATGAGCGTAAATTGGCATTGGCAATTGAGTCCCATAGAAACGCTAAATACAACTATTCGTTCACTTGAAAATAAAAACAGCGGCTATAAAACAGGCTACGAACTGCAAACAGCTTATACACGTAAATTAAGCAAGCCAATAATGGGGGCACAAAGTTGGGGAGCAGAGCTGTATCAGGGCAAAGATGTATACGGAGAAACATTTGCAAGGTTAGCTATATTTGCAAATTTTTAACGCTTATTAAAAGCGCACCTTAAAGTTTTGTTTTAAATATTTTAGTAGCAGCGGGTTTAACTCGCGTTTGGCCTTATTGTTTTAACGCGGCATAAAGCCAAAGCGCGGCATAAAGCCGCGACTACAGCGTTAACTTCTAAAGCGCAGCGTCTCTTAACCTCTTTGTGAATTAATCCTTTAAATCTTGCATTTATAAATGCACCATAAATTCCAAATGCGCCAGCGAGCAAGGCGCCTACGGTAAAAACACAATGTCGTAGGCATGAAGCTTGCTCACGCAAAACTGCGAATTTACTTGGCGTTAGGCACTAATACTCAATACGCGGCATAAAAGCCGCGCCTACAGCGTTACCCTTTATAGCGCAGCGTCCCTGAATCTCTTTGTGAGTTAAGGTTTTTAAATTTTGCATTAATAAATAAATGCACCAAAAATTTCAAATGCGCCAGCAAGCAAGGCGCCTACGGTAAAAATACAATGTCGTAGGCGTGAAGCTTGCTCACGCAAAACTGCGAATTTACTTGGCGTTAGGCACTAATACTCAATACGCGGCATAAAGCCGCTGCTACAATATGACCCTCTATAGCCCAGCGTCTCTGAATCTCTTTGTGAGTTAAGGTTTTTAAATTTTGCATTAATAAATAAATGCACCAAAAATTCCAAATGCGCCAGCAAGCAAGGCGCCTACGGTAAAAACACAATGTCGTAGGCGAGAAGCTTGCTCACGCAAAACTGCTTGGCGTTAGGCACTAATACTCAATACGCGGCATAAAAGCCGCGCCTACAGCGTTACCCTCTATAGCGCAGCGTCCCTGAATCTCTTTGTGAGTTAAGCTTTCTAAATTTTGCATTAATAAATATATGCACCAAAAATTCCAAATGCGCCAGCAAGCAAGGCGCCTACGGTAAAAACACAATGTCGTAGGCGTGAAGCTTGCTCACGCAAAACTGCGAATTTACTTGGCGTTAGGCACTAATACTCAATACGCGGCCTAAAGCCGCTACTACAACGTTACCCTCTATAACGCAGCGTCCCTTAATCTCTTTGTGAATAAGTTACTTAAAACCCTATTGCACAAAGAGAAGTAAAAGAGGAGTAAATGAGTAAGGTATTTAAGTAGTAGCGAGTTTTCCTCGTGTCAGACGTTTTGCATTAATAAATAAATGCACCATAAATTCCAAATGCGCCAGCAAGCAAGGCGCCTACGGTAAAAACACAATGTCGTAGGCGTGAAGCTTACTCACGCAAAACATAATGACTTATCTCTAGCAAAATACATACACCCACAAAAAAGCGCGGCATATAGCCGCGCTTAAAATAATATAAGCTTTAAAATATTATAAGTTTACAACATTATCAGATTGCGCAGCCGGCTCATCATTTACCAATGTTTTTAAATATTGTCCAAAATCGTCGCCAAGCTTAGTATCACGCATGCCGTATTCAACAATTGCTTTTAAGTAGCCTAGCTTATCGCCACAGTCGTGCGAACGGCCACTCATATGAAATGCTTCAACGGTTTCTTGAGTCATCAACGCATCAATAGAGTCTGTTAACTGTATTTCACCACCAGCGCCTACCGGCGTTTTAGCAAGTAGTGGCCAAATGTTTTTACTTAATACATAACGACCAACAACAGCAAGGTTTGATGGCGCTTTATCGGCATCTGGTTTTTCAACCATTGTTTTAATTGCCGCACTGTTGCCTGGTGTTAACTGCACGCCGTTTATATCAGCAATACCGTATTTGCTTACATCTTCTTGTGCTACTGGCTCAAGCATAATTTGACTTGCTTTAGTTTCGTTAAAGCGCTTGATCATCGCGGCTAGGTTTTCAGTTTTTTGATCGGCCGTATAAGCATCAAGTATTACGTCAGGGAGCAATACAATAAAATCGTCATCGCCTACAATAGGCTTTGCACACAAAATAGCGTGCCCTAGGCCTTTAGCTTCACCTTGGCGTACACTCATTACCGTTACATCAGCAGGGCAAATAGAGCGTACTTCTTCAAGTAAAGCACGCTTAACACGCTTTTCTAAAGTAGCTTCAAGCTCGTAGCTGGTATCAAAGTGGTTTTCTATGGCGTTTTTAGAGCTATGCGTTACAAGTACAATGTCTTTAATACCGGCAGCTACACACTCACTCACTATGTATTGAATAAGTGGTTTATCTACAATCGGTAGCATTTCTTTAGGAATTGCTTTAGTCATAGGTAACATGCGAGTGCCAAGGCCGGCAACAGGAATCACAGCTTTCATGGGTAGTCCTTTATTTATAAATTAATTAATTATTTTTAAGTTAACAGGTTAAATGTAGATGGGGGCTGAATGAATGGGAAGCTGATAGCTATCAAAGTGTAAATTAAACTATTTTTAAGTAAACACTGCTTTTAAAAAAAGCAGTGTTTACTTCGCTATAAAGCTTATTTATAAAAGTCTTTATACCATTTAATTAGCTCACTAACGCCTTGCTTAACACCCACTTGCGCCTTATAGCCAGTCGCATTAAACAAATCTTGCGTGTCGGCATATGTTTTATAAACATCGCCCGCTTGCATTTCGCGGAAGTTTTTATTTGCCTCAGTACCAAGCTCAGCCTCAATTGCTTCAATAAACTTCATCAGGTTTATTGGGCTACCGTGGCCAATATTATAAACAGCATAAGGAGCAGAGCTCGTAGCTGGTGAACCGCTCTCTACACGCCAGTCAGGGTTTGCTTTAGGTATAACATCGGCAGCGCGTACAACACCTTCTACAATATCGTCAATGTAAGTAAAGTCGCGCCACATATCACCATTGTTGTTTATATCAATAGTATCGCCGGCGAGTATTTTTTTAGTAAAAATATACGGTGCCATATCAGGGCGCCCCCACGGGCCATAAACCGTAAAAAAGCGTAGCCCAGTGGTCGGCAAATTATATAAATGCGAATAGCTGTGCGCCATTAGCTCATTTGCTTTTTTAGTCGCCGCATAAAACGATACAGGGTGATCAACACTATCGGTAGTTTCAAATGGCGTTTTTTCGTTTAGGCCATAAACAGAGCTAGATGATGCATAAACAAGGTGCTTAACATTGTTATGTCTACATCCTTCAAGCACATTTAAATGCCCTACTAAATTAGAATCGGCATAGGCATCTGGGTTTTCTATTGAGTAACGCACACCCGCTTGCGCAGCTAAGTGTATTACTTTATCAAACTGCTGTGCTGCAAATAATTCGCTCATTGCTGCGCGTTCGCTTATATCAAGCTTAATAAACGTAAAATTATCGTGGCTTTCAAATTGCGCTAAACGTGCCAACTTTAAATTTACATCGTAATAATCGTTTAGGTTATCTATACCAACAACCACATGGCCAGCAGCCAATAACTTTTGGCACGTTGCAGCACCAATAAAGCCCGCTGCACCTGTAACTAAATATTTCATAAAATTCCTAATTTAAGCAAAAAAACCGCATCAACATACATTTCAGCGGCTTTTAAAAGTAATCTCTAACAGCTATTATCTAATCAATCACTACCAAATAAATCACGTGTATACACTTTATCTGCAATATCACTAAGCTCCTCAACCATACGGTTAGAAACCACTACATCAGATATCTGCTTGAACTCGTTTAAGTCTTTAATAACACGCGAGTGGTAAAACTCGTTTTCTTCAAGCACAGGTTCAAATACAACAACCTCAATACCTTTGGCTTTAATACGCTTCATAATGCCTTGAATAGCAGACGCTCTAAAGTTATCAGACCCCGTTTTCATTACTAAACGGTACACACCTACAATTTTAGGGCTACGTTTAATAATTGAGTCGGCAATAAAGTCTTTACGTGTTGTATTGGCATCTACAATAGCGCCAATAATATTGTTTGGCACATTTTGGTAATTAGCTCGTAGCTGCTTGGTATCTTTTGGTAAACAGTAGCCACCGTAACCAAACGACGGGTTGTTATAATGGTTACCAATACGTGGGTCTAGGCCTACACCTTGTATAATTTGCTTAGAGTTTAAGCCATGTGCTTCTGCGTAGCTATCAAGCTCATTAAAATAAGCAACTCGCATTGCAAGGTAGGTGTTAGAAAATAACTTAATAGCTTCAGCTTCCGTTGAGTCAGTGAATAGCACTTCAACATCTTGCTTAATTGCACCTTGCTTAAGTAAGTTAGCAAAAGTAGTTGCGCGCTCGCTTTGCTCACCTACAACAATACGTGACGGGTGTAGGTTATCGTAAAGCGCTTTGCCTTCACGTAAAAACTCAGGGGAAAATATTAAATTTTCTGCGTTAAGTTGCAGCTTAATATCAGCCGTAAAGCCTACCGGAATAGTCGACTTAATCACCATAACCGCATTAGGGTTAAGCGCCATTGTGTCTTTAATTACGGC
The DNA here is from genome assembly GCF_028599215.1 of Pseudoalteromonas sp. Angola-30. Taxonomy (NCBI): domain Bacteria; kingdom Pseudomonadati; phylum Pseudomonadota; class Gammaproteobacteria; order Alteromonadales; family Pseudoalteromonadaceae; genus Pseudoalteromonas; species Pseudoalteromonas sp. Angola-30. Next base: position 208,072 of record NZ_JAQREI010000002.1, on the reverse strand, counting down.
TTCAACAGAGCTAGTATTAAAGTAGTTGTTTTCAACATCGTAGTCAGTGGGTGTAGCTATAATTACGTAATCAGCGTCTTTATAAGCGGCTACCTTGTCAGTAGTAGCTGTAAAATTTAAATCATCACGCGTTAAAAACTCACTAATTTCTGTATCAACAATTGGTGACTGTTTATTGTTTAAAAGAGCTATTTTTTGCTCGTCTATATCAAGCGCAACCACTTCGTTATGTTGCGACAAAAGCATAGCGTTTGAGAGGCCTACATAGCCTGTACCTACCACGGCGATTTTCATGTTAATCCTTTAAGATTTAGTTAGTGATCAATAAATATAATTTTATCAGAATTGTATAGCATTAGGTATTAGATTTAAGCTATCAGCAATAGTACTATTTATTGGCAGAATATTGCTTTTCTGGTAAGTCTAATTTACGTCTAAAAAAGTTAATGATTTTGCAGTAATTAATTAAAATTACTAAGTAAATTGCAAACATAACTATAAAACTATAAAACATTAAAAACTCAGGTATTACAAACATTTCACCAATTATCCCTACACCTGCAAATACAGCAGCAATACTACATATTAATATAAGCGTTTGCAGTGGAGAGCAACCTAAACGCTGGCAAATATGGTGCAAGTGCTCACGGTCGGGCTTAAAAGGAGATTTACCTTGCTTTATACGGCGAATCATAATTGCCGCCATATCCATAAGCGGCAGGGCTATTAACCATAGTGCAGTAACAGGGCGTATCATCGGGTTGCCAGGTGTTTGGCTTGCACCAATTAATAGCCAAATAACGGTAAAGCCTATCATCATGCTGCCAGCATCGCCCATAAACACCTTGCGCTCTCGCCCAATTAGGCCTAAGTTCATCACAATATAGGGGATCATACATACAACTAATAGCAAACATAAATAACTTAAGCTTTGCTCATTAGCTAAATTTAGTAATATACCAATTGCGCCAAAGGTTACTACCGATAACCCACCCAATAGGCCATCAATTCCGTCAACCATATTAAATGCGTTAATACAGCCTATAACTGCAATTATAGTAATAGCCCCACCAACATAGCCATAATTTAGCGCTATTTCGCCAAACCCTAGTATATTACCCAATGTAACCAACTCAGCTTTTGCAAAATAAATCATAGCTACCGATATAATCGCTTGTACCAACATGCGTACTTTTACGCTTAAATCAAACCTATCATCCAATGCCCCAACAGTGGTTAGCCCAATAATACAAAATATATACAAGTTAGCATTATTAATCATAGCTGGGTGAGAGTATATGTATTGTACAATGGTAATACATATAGCTACGCCGCCCACTAAGGGTATGTTACCCGTATGAAGTTTACGTCCTGAAGGTTTGTCAACCAAACCAACTTGCCTTGCAACTTTTCGCATTAAAAAAAGCACAGCGAACGATATAAAAAAGGTAAACATTAAGTCTAATAACATGATATTCCTTCTAGTTTTATTACTACTTCTTAAACAACTATGTTAGCAATAGAATCGTTTATTTTTAGTCAAAATTAAAACTAACTAAAGCCAGCCTTCCGCTACTCCTGCTTAAAACTTAATTCGCGTAAGAGCTATTCTAAGAAAGCTTTATCAATTGCCTCCTTGCTCTGGAAGTACCAGCTATTTAACTGTTTATATCTTTCATAAAACTTGAATATAAAGCCGATATATTTCTAATTCTTAGATTTATATCATATTTATGCATGATTTTTGCTCGTGCAGCCCTACCTAAACTTTCCCTGAGGGCCTTATTTGCAATTAATTTATGGATATTTAGATTTAGTTTTGACTGTTCAGATAAATTAAATAATAGGCCATCCGATTCAGTAACTAAGTGGTTATTTCCTGGAATATTTGAGACTATTGAAGGTAGACCTGATGATTGAGCTTCAAGTATAGCAAGAGGCATTCCTTCCCATAATGAAGGAAGGACAAAGACATCTAGCATTCTTAGTATATCTTGGATGTCATTGCGCCAGCCCAAAAAATGTACTTTATCTGAAAAACCTGACTGCTCTACTATTTCTTCTAAGTGACTTCTTAGCTCACCATCACCAACTAAAAAGAATTGAACATTTTTTTTCTGCGATAATATTTCTATAGCAGCATTAACAAATACAATTGGGTTTTTCTGTTCCCATAAACGTCCCACCATTCCAACGCAAATTGTATTCGGAGGGACATTAAAACTCGACTGTAATCTATTCTTTGCTACATGATCTATTGGAGAGAATTTAACTGTATCAACCCCATTAGCTAAAATTACAACTTGCTTTTCTTTCGCACCTAACTTGTCAACTGCAATATTTTTGTCAACTTCATGAAGACAAATTATTTTGTCTGAACATTTTGTGCCAAGCCATTCCATAAAAAAAAATAATAACTTATCCAATCGACCTTTAGCTGCAGGAAAAGCAAATCCATGGACTGTATGAACAACCATAGGTACACCAGCCAACTTAGCGGCTACTCTTCCAATTACTCCGGTCTTTGAAGAATGACTGTGTACAATATCAAACTTCTGCTGCTTAAATAATTTATAAAGCTTAATAAAGGCTTTTAAATCATTTAATGGTGATATACTTCTCTCTAAATTTTCGTTAAAAAAAAAGTTTATATTTTTGTTTTTAGCGCCTTCAATCAGAGGGCCTTCTTCTTTACAAACAATAAATTTATCATATTTACTGTCCTCTAAACGCTCTAACTCTTCTAAGGTTACACGTTGCACCCCTGTCAATAATGGCAATAACTGTAAATGTGCAACTTTTAATTTTTTACCCATGAAATAAAATCACTTTAATTAAATAAATTGTAAGGCTTAATTTATAAAGTTTTTATAAAATTTTCTTCGCTTAGTTTTAAGTACGTCAGAGAGATATTCTCTGGCTATATTAAGACTTCGCTTAGTATCATCTTCAAGACTGTAACTTTCCACCACTTCAGTTAAGTCATTATTTAGTTTAATAAAGTCACCTCTAGAGTGAATGTATTTACCCCGTACTAACTCACTAAGCCCACCTGCATCAGAAGAAAGTACAGGACAACCAGTACTCATCGCTTCTATTGTTGCCCTAGGTAACCCCTCTTGAAAAGAAGGCTGAAGATATACATCTATATCTTTAAACCAATCTAATACGTCAGCTTTATTAGCTTTAAAGCCTTCATATTGAAAGTCGACACCATACTCTTTTGCTAGCCGAATATACCTTGAAGGATCTCCAGCTCCAATTACATGGAGACTACCGGGTATATTTTTTAGAGCCTTTATAGCTATATGAATACCTTTGGTATCATTCTTTAAAGTTCCCGCGATACCAAACTTTAAAGACTTACATTGCTTTCTTGCATTAAATCTTTCACTTCGGAAATCGAGAGTATCATAGTGAATACTATCTAGTTCAACATTAGAAGCATTTTCAGTTAATCCGTAGCATGGGTACCTAGCCTGTAATTCAGACTTAGTTACATATAACGCACCATCTGCAACTGAAACCCACTTTTTCATCCTATATTTGATTAACCGCGCATAAAGTTTCGCTGTTATGCTTCCATGATAGCTCAACGCATCATATGGGCATGCAACTACTTCACATACAACTTTCTTACCCAGTCTCTTAGCCTCTTTAACAGCTGCAAAACCAATTTCACTGGGTAGACGACATATTACCAAATCAACTTTTTTTACTTGATTTTTCACGACCTGATGATCAGCACCAAAAAATAAGCATTTAGGACTTGATAAGTTAGGCGAAAAATTGAAACTAACTTTGTCAGTAGAAGATAAAACTAGGTTATCTGTAGTAACCTCTGCTGATTTCCTACAGCAGACAATCAACTCTTCGACATCATGCTCTAAATATCGCTCCCAAAAAGTACTACTCAATGTTCCCGTAGTATAAATATTATGACCATTACTGATAAAATTATGATCGTGAAAAAAGCCTACTACCATATTAGATACTCATATAATTAAATTAGTGGTTAGTTTTAAAAGGTTTCTCTAATCAAATTGATCAAGTTATTTCTGTCTTGCTCAATAATAGCCATCCCACTTTTAAGTTTTCCTAAGTAATCTTCCTTAGATGCTTCTAGAGTTCTCATCATGTCAGTTAGCTTAGAGCAAGATACTTCTTCAATATCAACGACGAACTCTTCAAGATCCAGTTCTCTCATTATCCCTCTGCTTTTGTTGCCACCATAAGCAATTGCAATAGAAGGTATATTCATTATTTGTGAAAAAATAACTGAGTGAAACCTTGTACCTATCACATAATCCATTTTTGAATAAACATCTAGTAGCTCTCTGTAATCGTAAGAATCATCAACTAATTCATAAACCACATCATCCGAAAGTATTTTTAATACATCATTAATAGCAATTAAATCAGTTTCATGAGCGCTTGGGCCTTGTACTTGCACTATAAAATAATATTTCCTACCATCGATATTATTATTACAAAAGTCAGCAACAGCTTTTATGTATGAAGAGTATTTTTCCTCAGGATTTGCGGATTTAGGAAAACGATATGGCCGTAATGTTATACCTATTTTCTTAGCTTTATTATCATCCAGGTTCTTTTTATTATCTGATATAGGCTTACTTTTGGAGTAATAACCTAAGTCGTAAGCGTATATAGCATTACTAATACCCATCGAACTGAGATACTCCTTCGATATTCTCTCTCTAACTAATAATAAATCAACCTTCCTAATCACATACTTAAAGAAAGCGCGATTTAGCCCCCCCGTAATAGGTCCAATAGAGTTCGGGAATATAATAACTTTCTTGTTTAATCTTTTAGCGAGAAGAACGTAATAAAGACCAAACCAAAGATAATATAGATCCTCTATTTTCCCATAAGTATGCAAATATCCGCCCCCTTTAATAACTATAGCATCAGCTCGTTTAATTCTTTCAAAACTCTCTTTGTAGCCTTTCCCTCTATAAAACAGATTAATAATTAATTCTGTTGGGCAAAGTAAAAGAATAAAGTGTTTAATAAAATCTAAACAAGCAACCGTAGCAGAGATAAAAAAAGCAGACAGTTTATTATGCACTGAAGAATTATTAACATACCTTTTAGGGTTTTCCGTTAAATTCCTTATAACATTGAAGCCTTCAGCTTTTGTTTGAGCTGACTGCCTGGCTCGATCAGCTTCGGTATTACCATAGTCAACAATATCAACTGATAACTCGTCATCACCTAGAGCATCCCTCATTAAATAAGCGGTTTCCCAAACTAAAGCCTGATCACCTCTATTCAAATCAGTACATGCGGGAACAATTACTACGTTTTTTGTCATTAGACACCTATAATTCCTAATAAATTAAGCTAAAATAGCTCGTTTTTCACGAAGGGTTGCTTTCAATTTGTAACAATACCCTTTTATAAATTCGAACTATATTTGAAGACTCGTATATAGAAATACTTGACCTTAAAATACTTTCGTCCCAATCAAATTCAAGTGCATTTATAATAGATTCTTTTAAATGATTTTTATCTAAATGATTTACGAGAAATCCGTTTATATTATCCTGGACTATCTCAGAAGGCCCACTTGGACAATCATAAGAAACAACTGGAGTACCAGCCGCTATAGATTCTAGTAGCACATTTGGAAAACCTTCATTGAAAGATGTCAACAGCGTTAATGAAGCATCCCTATAATAATTAGAAACATCATCAACTTTCCCCACAAAAGATACTTTGTTATTTAGGCTGTGAAGCTCACAAAAAGATTCTAAACTCTTCCTTTCGCTACCATCACCTACGACTGTTAATTTTAAATCATTATCAAACCTGCTCATCTCTTTAAAAACTAACAAAATATCCAGTACATTTTTCTGTTTAACCAACCGCCCTACATAAAGTAAATTTTTAGTACTTTTTTTTATAACAGTTGATAGTTCTTTTGGAGGTATATTAACTGGATTCGGGATTTGTATACTGGGTCCTTTGACTGAGAAGTTATCTATCAAGTCTGCTTTAATACCCTTAGACTGAAAAATGTAAAAGTCCATATACCTATAAAAGCACGCCATAAGAAATTTCATAACTAGCCTATATGAATATTTCTTAAACTTAATTGTTTGAGAAAATGTATTATTCATCCTAGATATTATTTTAATTCGAGAAAATGTTATCTTCTTAGCTAAAAACAACATAATTGCTAACTCATGATTAAAAACCAATACCGACTTACTTTTAAAAGTACTAAGTAATTTTATTAGTGAAGGGAATGAACTTAAGGTACTCTTTTTACCTAAATATATATATTTTACGCCAGTATCGTCCAAAGGGGTTGTTGGTCTGTGATCAAATATATATATTTCTACTAAATCTCCATTTTTAGTAAGCTCCTCTGCAAGTAGCAAACAAACTTTCTCTGTACCGCCTCCATGCAATGAATTTATCAAGAAACTATAAACCATCACTCTTTTCCCTATCAGTAATTAATATTAAAAATAAAATAAATATAAAAACAGCACTAGTGAATTTTATTTTTGTAAGAAAAAGTAGCATTAAGCATAAAGGCCGTAACATACCTTGTCCTCTACTAAATACGCAGTAAATAATAGCTATAATACCGATTACACCAAACTTCAAAAAAAGAAAAAAAGCTAAGCCGTTATCATTAATAGCCGCTACTCCCTCTTTAGTCCAAGATATAGTATCAGAGCGAAAAAGGTAAGATAATGCATCAGGAACACCGACAGGACCATTCCCAAACATTATCTCTAACCAACTCTGACTTATAGCTATATCAAATAACCTATACCTAATTCCTAATGCATCATAGCTACCTGATGTCCTCATAACATATAAATCTATAACTACAGGTATAATTAATAATATGATTACGGTAATAGGGGGTAAATATCTATATATCTTTTTCCCTTTCAAATTTATTAAAACTAAGAAGATTACCGCGATAGCTATTGAGGCAAAGGATAAGCTTAAAAACAAACTTAAAATTACTAATCTATCTACCTTCGTCAAAAAACCTGTAAAATAATATTTAACACATAGTAATGAGAAGACTATTGACAAATAGGTTGAGGGTTCATTAAAAAAACCTGTAGGGCGGTATGTAGCCCCAATCACAGGAACGCTTACCCCCCACGTGTATCGTGAGGTTTCAGCTGTAAATGGCTCTAAGAAATCTAAATAATAACCTGAGGTGTAAACTAAAATAAACTGTACAAAAAATAAGGTAACATGAATAGCTAATACTTTATTTAATATCAAAACCAAATTATTTTTTTTATTGTTTAAGGTATTGACAGCAAAATAGACTATTAATAATTTAAAGCTTGTAGCATAAAAAAAATCTGATAAAGAGTAAGCTTTCATATTTTCTTTGTAAGATAGCCCACCGAGATAAGATATTACAGATATTAGGATCAAAAATAAGAAGAGCTTTATATAAGCAGTAAGAGTAGCTTTATTGAAATTTACATAAAAGGCATAAAAAATAAAATAAATAACAGGAGGAATACACAAAATAAAGCGTATATTTCCATGATTTTCTAATGATAATATAAATATACAAAAGATTAATAAAAAGTTACGAAAGGAATCAGACCCTAGCTTAGTCATTATCACCTGACCAACTTCTGTTCTGATATTTTTCTTGCAGGTACACCGGCTATTACCCCTTCCGTATTAAAGCTTTTATTCACGACAGAGTTTGCACCGATCGCTATGTTATCACCTAACTCTATTGAACCGTACAGCTTTGCACCAGGTCCGATGTAACAATTATTACCTATTTTAGGTGCAGCATGCGAATCATGGGCTGATGCCCCTATGTTAACACATACATGAATCCTACAATTTTCACCAATTCGAGCTTTACCACTTATCACAATAGTGCCTATGTGCGCTATAGATAAGCCTGCACCACAAGTATTTATAGGAATAGAAAAGCCAAGCTTAAGTGACATACGATATAGGGCAATTCGATAAAAAATTGTTCTGATTTTCTTATTAGTATTGCTATAATATTCTGTTTTTCTCAAGAGTTTTTGAAACTTCCAGATATCGTTAAACAAATAATCCTTAATACTTCCTTTTACTTTCAAAGCTTGTTTATCTTGTCTCAAGTAATAAATCAAATCACTTTTGTTTTTTATCATTACAGTTTCGCCGTTCTACTTATAAAAATTACAGTTTTTCACTTAAGAAAATTCTCTTTTCTTTTTTATTCAACTTTTTAGTTTGGTAAATTTTATTTTGATTCTTTTCTTTATACTCTTTGATAGTACAAATTTTCTTGGCTGGGGTACCTGCATATACATAATTACTATCTAACACTCCTTTAACAACTGAACCAGCTCCAACTATTACATTATCTCCCACAACACTCCCAGCTAAAACTATAACGTCAGCGCCTATAAAAACATTATTACCAATAACTATTCTTCCGAAAATATCAGCGTTAGTAAGTTCATCATAAATATTTCTAAGCACATTAACAGAGCCATCATGTGTTATAAATTTCACACCGGCTGCACAATAGAAATCATCACCAATTGATGTTAAATAAGGCTCACTTCCAAAAGTTATACCTTTATTAAATTTACATCTTGCCCCATAACTTACTCCAATATAACTAACCCATCTATTAGCAGTAGAAAAGCGCTTAACTAGCATCTCTCTTATATTATAAAACTTTTTAATGAACACGTTTTAGAATTTCCCTATTAACATATATTTGGATAATGAAATGAACAAGTTGAACTATAAAAAAACAGTACGCAAGCCCAATAGCACCAAAAAATAGTAGCATTGGATAGACCAAAATTAGATTTACAACCACAGTGGTAAAAGTGACTTTAGTTAATACACTTCCTTTTTCTTCAAGTATTAAAATTGAGGATAGAAACCCACCGATAGCAAATAAAAGCGTCATTGAAAATACTTTTAGTATGGGTAAGCTTTCTGAAACAGGCCCTTCGATTAAGAAAATCAATAAGGCCTCTCCAAAAATAAATAAGAGTCCTGAAAATATTGAAAGTAATAGCATGAGTGTTAGAAAGGAATACTGAACATACTTTTTAAAAGAAGTGTAGCTCCGTTTTCTAAAACCCGCTAAGTAAGGGAAAACAGCTTGTATAAATGGCCGAAAGAGTTCTCTTGAGGCCATATACACTTTTTCAGCGATTGAATAATACCCAACAATAACATTCGAAAACATAAGTCCTAAAATTACCGTATTTAAACTTGTATAGAATAAGACTGCTCCTTTCGAAAGGAATACATGGCGTGCACTTATTAATAAATCTAAAGATCTTTTCAAAGATAATGAATAAAGCTTGAGCTTAAACATTCTAACCGCAATTATAATTGAGGCTAATGAAATAATGATAGATATAGACGCCTCAATCAAAGGAATGTATAAAATATCTTCTGGTGAGTTGACATAAACAAGTACTAAGCCTACAAAAGTAAATTTACTAAAGAGTTTTAAAAAAGTTATAACTTTCATATTCTGCAAGCCCTGAAACAGCCAAGCAGGAAAAAACACATCTGCAATTACTAATATAAAATAAGACAATAATAATAATTTGTTTTCTGTAAATTGCTCGACTGTAAAGATCAAAGTGCATAAAATAATGAAGCTAATAATACACAGTAAGGACTTAGCAAATATTACGTCAGTAAAAATCTTACCTAAGATTCTTAAATCATTTGAGCTTTCTGCAACTGCTTTTGTTGCGGTAAAATCAAATCCATAGGAAACAAAAACCCTAAAAAAAGTGTTAATTGCGATTATAAAGCTTAAAGTGCCGAAGGCTCCTACACCAAGCTTGATGATCAAATACGGCGTAAGGACTAGTGGTACTATATAGTTACCAGATTGTAAGACTAGAAGTGAAAAGCCATTTTCTAAGACTTTACGTATGTCTTTATTCAAAACTAATCACCTGATTTATACTCATAATTGTAATAGCCATAATAACCATATGCATTGCTGGCTTTTTTAACTACACCGTTAAATACCAAGCCTTTTACATCTATACCGTTTTGATCAAAGCGATCTCGTGTTAATTCTATTTCACGTAAATGGTTTTGGCCAAAGCGTGCTACCAATAATGTAGTACCTGTATGGGCACTAACTATAGCTGGGTCGGTTACCGCAAGTATTGGTGGTGTATCTATAATTACTATGTCGTAAGCGTTGCTTACCTCTTCAACCAACTTACTAAAGTTGCTGTGCATTAACAGCTCTGATGGGTTGGGTGGTATTTGCCCGCGGGTAATAACATTTAACCCTTCTACTTTGGTCGGTTTAGTAACTTGCTCCAGGTTTAAACGCCCCGATAGGTAATCACTTAGTCCGTCGTCCCATTTTAAGCCAAACTGTGTTTGCAAATAGCCTTTGCGCATATCGGCGTCAATAATAAGCACTTTTTTACCACTTTGTGCGAGTACTGAGGCTAAGTTAACCGAAATAAACGATTTACCAACGCCAGGGCTTGGACCCGATATAGCAATAATGTTGTTTTTAGCTTCCATCATCGCAAAATGTAAGCTTGTACGTAAACTACGTAGCGCTTCTATTGAAAGGTCTGCGGGGTTATCGAGCGCGAGTATGGTTTTTGCTTTTGCGGTTTTATTTTTGCGTGCTTTAGCAAAGCCGGTTAGCTTATCTTGATGATCTGAGTGCGGTACACTTGCGTAAACAGGTATACCTAGCGCTTCTATCTCGCTTGGGTCTTCTACCCCTTTATGCATTGCTTTTTGTATAAGCACAATTGCAATACTCAACATACCGCCTAGCATAGTCGCCATAACCACTATTAATGCCTTTTTAGGCTTAACTGGTTTTGTGGTGTTTACCTCTGCGTAGTCAATAACACGTACATTACCCACAGTACCAGCACGCACTATGTCGAGCTCTTGGGTTTTACTAAGTAGCAATGTATATATTTGATTGCTTACCTCAACATCGCGCTTTAGGCGTAGTAGCTCTTGTTGGGTTTCGGGCAGGCTACCTACCTCGCCAATTAGTTGGTCTTTTTGTTTTTCTACTGCTTGTATTTGCTCAATAATACCCTGATACGATGGGTGATTTTTTTTAAATTTACGGCCAAGTTCTAAGCGTTTTAAGTTTAGCTCTTGTAGTTTGGTTTCTAGCTTTACGACTTGCTCAAGTACACCTTGGGTCTCAAGCGTTATGTTTATAGACTGGCGTTTTATTTGGTAATCGTTAAAGCGTTGCTCGGCGTATTCAAGTTGCTTTTTAATCTCAGGTAGTTGTACTTCTAAAAATTCAAGCGACTTTTGTGCCTCGGCACTGTTTCGCTCTACATTGCGGCGTACATAAATAGCGGCTACTTTATCAAGTACTTTTTCGGCGTAGCTTGGCTTGGTACTTTGAAGGCTTAAATTTATGATGCCTGAGTCTTTACCTTTTTCGCTTGCGCCAATGGCTGCTTGTAAATCAAGTATTGTATTTAAGCGATCTTTACGGGTTAGTATAAACTCAGTACCTGGGCGAGCGTTAAGCTCACGCACTGTTAAGTTAAACTTGCCATTGGTAAGCTCCTCGCCTACTTTACCAGCGAGTATTTGTTCGCCATCACTACTTAAAAGTTCTACGCTATTATTTATTTGTGCTACAAGTGTGAACTCTTGGTTTACAGCAGTGCGAGGTACATCAAACCTAAATATATTGATGCTTTCGCCGCCCCACGCATAGCTACTTGCACCAAAGCTTGGCTCGGCTAGGTCGCCCTCTTCCATTGGCATAAACTTCCGGTAAGCGCGATTACCAATAAATGGGAAGAGCTTAGGCTCGGCTGTTATATCAAGCTTTAATGTATCTACTGCCTCTCCAATAACGCTTCGCGATTTAAGGAGTTCTATTTCGGTTACTGCGGCCGATGTACTTTCGAACATGCCGGCCATATCGTCAAACCCAGGGACCGATGCGCCGCCATCTTCCACTTGGATCATGGCGGTGGCTTGGTAAACCGGTGTACTTAATACAGCATAAACCACACCTACAAACATAAATAATGCGGTTATACCGGCTATAAAATACTTTCGGTCGAGCAATGCACCAAGGAGGGCCATTAAATCGATTTCTTGAGTTGGTTGTGCGGTATTTTTACTTTTATTACTTGGCTGGGCAGTCATTAATTTAGCCATTCCTTATAAATACTTTTGCCAAGCGCTGCATGCGCTATCGATTAGTGTGTACACGTGTTCAAAAGCCTCTTGGCTTTGGCGGTATGGGTCGGGTATTTCGGCGTTGTTAATCCACTTACCGAGTAAAAAGGTTTTACCGCGTGCCTCTGGGTAACGAGCGTGTACATCGTTTAAATGGCGTTCTTCCATTACTAAAATAACACTGTTTTGCGCCACTAAAGCCGATGTTAATTGGCGCCCTTGGTGGGCATCCATATTTACACCATTAGCTTGTGCAATTTGCTTTGCTGTGGCATCGGCGGGTTTACCTTCAAGTGCGGTTAACCCAGCCGACGAAACTTTAATATTTTTACCTTCAAGCTTTTGCTTTAATACATATTCACCGGTAGGACTACGGCATATGTTACCCGCACAAACTACTAAAACTGAATCAAACATTCTTTAACCCTTAGTTTGATGAAATATCATCTAAGCTATCAACTGATGCTACCGATGGTAGTAATAAACTTATTACACGGTTCCAACGTGCAAGCGGTGCAGAGGTTACATATACAATGTCGCTTGGCTGCAATTCAAATTGCTCTGCTAGTACCATTGCTGCAATATTTTTTGCATGTAACTGATATACGTTTGCAATATAGCCCGTTTGTTCTACGTTACTTTTACGTAGTACAAATACGCCGTTTGCATCTGCTGTTGCTTCATTTAGGCCGCCCGAATCACTTAATGCTTCGGCTAAGTTTAAACCATAGCGATTAAGGGTTACTGAACCCGCTTTTTTTACATCGCCTAGTACAAATACCTTTTGCGCATCGTTACGGCTTACATGCACTATATCGCCATGTTGCAGTAAACGGTTTTGCGAAATATCGCCGTGGGCATAAAAATCATCAAGCTGAATGACCTCTGTTTTATCGCCTCGGGTAAAAGTAACTGTCCGCCAATCGGCTGAGTCTGTTAGGCCACCTGCTTGGTTTAGTGCGTCAATTAGGGTAAGCGGTATTTCGGTTACAGGGTAAACACCTGGCTTATTTACCTCACCTGTTACGTATGCTTTTTGGCTTCTAAAGCCCACTACTTTTACATCTACTTGTGGGTCTTCTATTACTCGGCTTAAGCGCTTTACTAGGTCGTCACGCACTTGGCTAATAGTTCGGCCTGCGGCAGGTATGTTAGGCGCATACGCGTAAGTAATTGTGCCGTCTTTTTGTACCCTAAAGCCATCAAACTCTGCGGTACGCTGTACGGCAGCAGGTATTGTAAGCTCGGGGTGATCCCACACGCCTATTGTTAGTACATCGCCAACACCTAGTTTGTATTCGTAGTTGCTGGTGTTTACACCTGCATTACTTGAAATAGGCTTAGCGGCGGCCTGTTCTAACTTTTGTGTGTTTAAAAGCTGAGAGTCGATAATTTGAATGTTTACTTTTTCGAGATCTTGCTCAAGGTTATATGTTTTTTCGCCTGAGTCTATGCCTTCAAAATGGCTACCGGGTACTATTGTACAACCTGATATTGCTAGCATTACGAGAGAAGTTGCGAGTGATTTACAGCTTAACGCCATTGTAGAATCCCAAAATTATTTTAAATATTGCGCTTGCTCACCAACCTTGGTGAGTACTTATTTTTTTAGCGGTGTAATTAAAGCATGAGGTATGTTTACGCGCAAGCGCGAATCGATTTGTTGAAGCTATCAGCTTTTCTATTAAACGCTTATTCGCTTTATACCTTCAATTAGCTTTACTTGGTTAAAGTTTATGAGCAATCCTGTTTTTATACCGCTTAATTTTAAGTATGTTATTAGCTGTGCTGTATGAATTGGCAATAGTTTATCAACTGTTTTTATTTCTATTATTAATTGCTTTGGGATTAATATATCGAGCCTATACCCTGCATCTATGGTTGTGTTTTTATATTTGATTGGTAATTTTATTTGGCTTTTTGTTGATAAACCTGTTTGCTGCAGTTCATATATTAGGCAGCTCTCGTAGCTTGATTCTAATAAACCTGGCCCTAGGTTTTTATGTACTTCAATGGCGCAACCAATTACTTTTTGAGTTAATAAGTCTTCCATGGCGATCCTTTGCAAATTTGTCACCTTGGAATATAGACTAATTATTTAAGTTGCACATATTTTGTTCGCCACTTGTGCATTTGCTTGCTAGCTTATTTAAGTTACACATTAATTACCACCGAGAGCACAGAGGCGCTGCGCGCTACACTGAGAAGTTATTAGCTTTACTAGCTCTTCTCCTTCACTTTTCCTTGTCTTCTCTGTGGTGATAATAATATTTTATTTTTTATCAATTAGGTAAAAATTCAACCGCAGAACAATCTGACCACCGAGAGCACAGAGGCGCTGCGCGCTGCACCGAGAAGTTATTAGCTTTACTAGCTCTTCTCCTTCACTTCTCCTTGTCTTCTCTGTGGTGATAATAATGTTTTTATTTTTTATCAATTAGGTAAAAATTCAACTTACAAATTTTTTGCTTGTCTAGCCCTTCGGGCACGCTTCACGTTCCAGTTCGTCGCAGAGCTCCTCTCGCTCCAGCTTGAAAGCAAAACTTTTTGCTTGTCTAGCCCTTCGGGCACGCTTCCGCCCCTAGGTTGCAGTTCCTACGTACTGATATTTACTTAATTTTTGCGATATAAAGGCACAACTACGCTTTAACCTTCTGCCTTTAATCTTTACTGCCTAATATCTTTATTATCGACACTTACTTCGATTTTTTGATTAAGTAAGTTAATTAGTAAAATGCTACGCATGTCGCCATCAGGCTCTTTATATATTGCTGTAATATTATTGAATGCGTTGTTGTGAACGCTCACAGTATCGCCTGCCTTTGGTATTGTTGATTCGGCAAATTCTGTGCGCTCACATTTAAGTTGTTCTATAAGGCCTTTTGGCACAACCTGGTAATGAGCCCCATAAGTTACAAACCCGCTAATTCCGCGCGTATTTTTTACAGCAGAAAAGTTACCGTTTTGAGACTCTAAGCAAATAAATAAGTAGCTTGGGAATAGAGCAGACTGTTTAACAGTTCGCCTGCCTTTAATGAGTTTTTCTGTGGTTAATTTTGGATAAAAAACTTCAATGCCTTGATTAAGTAAGTTGGTGGCTGCTCGCTCTTCTTGGCGAGGTTTACATGTAACTAAATACCAACTTTTCATAGCAATCCTTACTACATACACAATTGCAACAAACACAACATTATTTTTAACAGCGTGCAATTATAAACAGTTTAGGTTTATTAAGTAAATAGCCTTTAAGGTAAATGCACACTTACTTTGTTAACAGCAGCAAATGAATTTATTGTTCCCGCTGGTGTTTATATAGACTAAATCTAGCTTAAAAACATGTGAGTAGCAGTGAATTTAGCTCGCGTTTGACATACTGCTTTAACGCGGCATAAAGCCTAAGTGCGCCAGCAAGCCAGACGCCTACAACGTTCCTCTCTAAAGCACGGCGTGCTTTTAACCTCTTTATGAATTAATCACTTAAAAACCTATTGCACAAAGAGAAGAAAAAGAGGAGTAAATAAGAGAAACACCTAAGCTATGTGAACTAAAATTGATGCGCAGGCAAGTAATGTGCCAACAATAACAACATAGTTAAATTTTGCTTAAACCGCTGTTTAACTCTACTTTTAACTTTACCCTAAAAAAAACAAATATAGATACCCTATGCAAATACTTCACCACGGAGCGGTAAATGGCGTGACTGGCTCGTGCCACGAATTAGTTATTAATAATAAAACCAGCGTGCTAATAGATTGCGGGCTTTTTCAGGGAGAAGACGCAAAAGATGATTTATCAATAGAGTTTGATATTGCGCACATTAGCGCGCTTATTGTTACCCATTGCCACATTGACCACGTGGGGCGCATTCCTTATTTATTAGCAGCCGGTTTTAAGGAGCCCATTTATACTACGCCTGCCTCGGCTAGCTTGCTGCCACTAGTGATTGAAGATGCGTTAAAGGTAGGTGTTACCCGCGATATAAAAATTATAAATGCGTGCTTAAGCTTGCTAAATAAGCAGATAATAGCGGTTAATTTTAATACTTGGTTTGAGCTGCCTTGCGCCAACGTGCAAATAGCTAAAGCGCGGTTTCAGCGTGCTGGTCATATATTAGGTTCAGCCTATGTAGAAATAGACATTGGCATTAATACAAAGAATGATAAAAGCCATAGGGTTGTGTTTTCAGGCGATTTAGGTGCCCCCTACACGCCGCTATTACCGGCTCCAAAACCTCCTTATAAGGCCGACACATTAGTTATAGAGTCAACCTACGGTAATAAAAATCATCAAGGCCGAAAAGAGCGTACCCAAACACTAAAAAATGTAATTGAACGCGCAGTAGCAGATAACGGCGTAGTGTTAGTGCCGGCATTTAGTATTGGCCGCACACAAGAGCTACTTTACGAGCTAGAGCAGCTAATACATCAATCAGCTAAAGGATCGCCTTGGCGAAGTATTCATGTAATTTTAGACTCCCCCATGGCTGCCAATTTTACCGAGCAATATATTAAGTTTAAACACTTATGGGATGCAGAGGCTAAGCGCAAAGTATCCAAAGGCCGCCACCCGCTAGACTTTGAAAACCTAACCACGATTGATACCCATAGCGAGCATATCGCTATTATTAATTATTTAGCTTCTCGCCAAACACCTGCCATTATTTTAGCTGCCAGCGGTATGTGCAGTGGCGGGCGAATAGTTAATTACCTTGAGCGCTTTTTAGGCGACAAAACAACCGATGTTTTGTTTGTTGGCTACCAAGGCCGAGGGACGCTTGGCCGCGATATACAAAAATATGGCCCCCGCAATGGGTATGTTTTTATAAACGATACACGTATTACAATTAACGCACAGGTGCATACCATTAGTGGTTACAGCGCACATGCCGATCAAAACGGATTAGTAAAATTTGTAACCGGCATGCGTAAAAAGCCAAGCCATATAAAAATTGTACACGGCGATGAAGACGCAAAGCGCGCATTAGCAAGTAAATATAAAGAGGTGTTGGGGGAAGGTGTTAAAATTGAGATAGGTAAGGGGTAAATACAGAGCTTATTCGAAAATATGTGTAAATACCTGCGTAGGCGTGAAGCTTGCTCACGCAATTTGGTAAATATGTAAAAGCGTTGCTTTTAGTGCGCCAGCAAGCAAGACGCCTACAGCCCAATATACACCGAGTATAAAAATTCACGTAGGCGTGAAGCTTGCTCACGCGAAAAAGCACTTTAAAAGGAATAAAACTATGGCTAACACACATAAACGTTTAAAAGGTAGGTGCCCTACCATTAATGCTTTTTACTCCATAACTTTATGTTGCGACTTCCGTAAGCCATTATTTGCTAATTATTTAAATGCACGGTTAGTAGCTAGAGAGCTTACTGTGTTTTCCAAAAGTAATTCGCTTAACACTATTTGCTTTGTAATTATGCCTGATCATATACATTGGCTTTTACAACTAAATCGTAGCCCAGAACTATCAAACCTAGTTAGAAAGTTTAAGAACATTACAACTTATAGATTTAATAAATATAACGGTACAGACGGAAAGATATGGCAATCAAATTATTATGACCACAAAATAAGAGATGATGAAGATTTAATAGCTCAAGCTAGATATATAATAGCAAACCCTTTACGCGCAAAGTTAGTAAACAACATAAACAAATATCCGTATTGGGATTGTGTTTATTTGTAAAAGCTTTTAATGCGCCAGCAAGCAAGACGCCTACAACATAATAAACACCGAGTATAAAACCCCACGTAGGCGTGAAGCTTGCTCACTCAATTTGGTAAATATGTAAAAGCGGTGCTTTTTTGCGCCAGCAAGCAATACGCCTACAACCCAATATACACCGAGTATAAAAATCCACGTAGGCGTGAAACTTGCTCACGCTATTTGGTAAATATGTAAAAGCGTTGCTTTTAGTGCGCCAGTAAGCAAGACGCCTACAACACAATATACACCGAGTATAAAAATTCACGTAGGCGTGAAGCTTGCTCACTCAATTTGGTAAATAGGTAAAAGCGTTGCTTTTAATGCGCCAGCAAGCAAGGCGCCTACAATACAATATACACCGAGTATAAAGTCCACGTAGGCGTGAAGCTTGCTCACGCAATTTTGGTTAATATGCAAAAGCAGTGCTTTTAATATGACAGTAAGTAAGGTGTCTATAACACAATAAATATATACCGAACGTAAAGGTACATTTTGCGTCAGGCTAGCTCAAACAAATAGGCTGCAAATTATTAAACTATTGCAGCCTAGCCATTTTAAGAGCCGCTTACGTTGGGTAAAGCGGTAACATTTGTTTGGCTATTTTGCTTTTCTTGCCAGTTAAGGTCACATATACCATCCGTTGGCGAAAATGCGGTAGGCGCTTGAAGTAATAGCTTACGTATTAAAATATGATCAGATTCATCACATGCGTTTTTGAGTTTTCCTAAGAATGGCTCAAGCTCATCCCATGGCATTTTTATTTCTTGTGCACTTAAAATTCTTGGATGGTCTGTGCCAATAACGTTGTCGCCAATAAGGAGCTCTTCAAAAAGTTTTTCGCCTGGGCGCAAACCTGTACATTTTATTTCTATGTCGCCATTTGGGCGTTTTTCGTGCTTAACTTCAAGCCCCGATAAGTGAACCATTTTAGTTGCTAGGTCTTTAATTTTAACTGGCTCACCCATATCAAGCACAAATACATCGCTACCTACCCCCATAGCACCAGCTTGAATAACAAGCTGAGCAGCTTCAGGTATGGTCATAAAGTAGCGTGTAATATCTTGGTGCGTCAGCGTTATTGGGCCGCCTGCTTTAATTTGCTTTCTAAATAATGGAACAACAGAACCAGACGACCCTAATACATTACCAAAACGTACCATTGTAAAACGTGTTGTATTTTGAACCTCAGACAACCCTTGAAGCACAAGTTCTGCCATGCGCTTTGTCGTTCCCATAATATTTGTAGGTCGTACGGCTTTATCGGTTGATATTAAAACAAATGTATCTACTTTGGCGTTTATTGCCGCCGTGGCTACATTGTAAGTACCGTAAATATTATTGCGAACACCTTCTACTACGTTGTGTTCTACTAATGGTACATGCTTATATGCTGCTGCATGATAAACAGTTTGTACATTAAAGGTAGAGAATGTTGATTCAACCAGTTTTTTATTTTGTATTGAGCCTAAAATAGGCAGTACTTCTATACTTAAGTTATTTACAGTGCAGTACTCTGATAGTTCTTTTTCTATCGCGTATAAAGCAAACTCAGAAAGTTCAAAAAGTACTATTTTTGTAGGGTTATTTTTAACTATTTGTCTGCATAACTCAGAGCCGATTGAGCCACCCGCCCCTGTTACCATGACTACTTTGTTTTCTATATTTGCCGACATAAGATCTTGACGAGGCTGTACAGAGTCTCTACCTAACAGGTCGTCTATCTCAACATCTTTAACTTCATCTAAATTAGTCGTGCCCGAAACAATATCAGCCATACCAGGAACGGTCATAACTTGTAGCTTGAACTTTTCGATTGCGTTAAGCACTTCCTTACGACGGCTTCTAGAAGTACTTGGCAGGGCAAGTAAAATTTTATTAGCACATTTTTGCTTTGCTATTTCAGCTATTTGAGATGGAGCATGAACACAAACACCTTGTATTAGTGATAAATGCTTTTTAGGATCATCATCAATAAAGGCAACTGGTGAGTACTCTGGGCCATTAGCTAAGGCAGTTGCAAGTTGGCGGCCAGCTGACCCCGCGCCATATATTATAACCCCTTCTTTACGGCGCATTGTAATTTGCCCAACAACTGCACGAACGGTAAGCCTAGCTCCGCCTACAAATAAAATACAAAAACTTGCGTATATAAATGGCACTGTGCGTGGTACAGGGGCACTTAAAAAGAAAGATAAAACGGTTAAGTAAACGGTAGAAAGTACAACACCTGCAATAATGGCCCACATAGCTTGGGTATTCATATAACGAAGTACTGCCCTGTATAAGCCAAGCTTTACAAAGCTAAGTAAGCTTAACGGTAATACTGTTGCCAGCAGAATCCATGTGTGTGTATTTTTTAAAACAGCGGTGCTGTCAAGCCTAAGTAAAAAGGCAAGCCAAAAAGCTACAATAATAAAAATGCTATCTACAACAAGTGATACAACTCTTTTTTGGGGGCGAGGCAAGTTAACTAAGAATTTTAAAAACACAATACATTTCCCTGAAGCTAGCAGTGATACTACTATTCTATTGGTTACAATTTTACTACAAGATGAACAACTATTGCACTTAATAGTTAAAGACTATATGCAAAAGATTATATGGTCTTTATGTATTTGGTTACTTTTTGTAAATTTGTGTATGTAATTTAGCTATTTTACTCTATCGCCACTGCCACTTCCTGTGACGGTTTGTAGTATATAAGTAAAGTAGTGTTTTAAATTAAGTGTGGCAATCATTCTTGCATCGGTTTCAGCTAGCAGTTGTGGAGTAGACATGTCTATTTCGTTTACTTGCGCCAAGCCAGTAATGCCAGGACGTACTGTGTATATATTTTTCGCTTCGCGCGCTTGGGTAAGCTCGTCTTGGTTGAATAACCCGGGGCGCGGCCCAACTAAGCTCATTTCACCTTTAAGTACATTCCATAGCTGTGGTAGTTCATCTAACTTTGTTTTACGTAAAAAACCGCCAAATGGTGTAATAGATGCTGTACTTGCTAAGTGGCTAGCTACAGAGGCTGTATCTACTGTCATTGTTCTAAATTTAACTAAAGTAAACGGTTTTTTATTACGACCAACGCGCTCTTGCATAAAAAGCGGCGAGCCAGTATCGAATAGGCCAATGATATATAAAATAATTAAGAATGGCGTAGTAAGTATTAAACCTACCAATGAAAACAAAATGTCGAGTATACGAATCATTAACTAACCTATTTAATTTTTGCTGATAACTTAAAACCATCTTCAACTGAATATGGAGGTGTCCATTTTAAGGTATCTTTTGTATGCGTAATATCTACTTGCAAAGAGCCTATTAAACGATCAACTACGTGTTTTTTGCCTAATATAGAGCCCGCTATTGAAAATAACGTTGTTGGTACTGGAAGTGCTAAGTTTGACTTGCCCTGTACCTTAGCCATTAATTGTACCATTTCGGCAGTGGAAAGGTCATGATCATCACTTACTAAAAATACTTTATTAGCCGCATTTGGGTGTTCAACACAGACTTTAATTAGGTCAACTAAATTATATACAGATACTAAGCTTCTCTTATTTTTATTTATTGATCTAAAAGGTAGAGGAAAACCTTTGTTTACTAATCTCATTAAAGATGCAAAGTTAGCCTTTACGCCTTCGCCATATACTAACGGTGGCCTTATTATTACTATTTCCATACCTGTTTGTTGCCCTAGAGCGAGCAACTGCTGCTCGGCCTCCGCTTTAGAAACTCCATATGGGTCTTCTGGGGAGCATTCTTGTTCGTTAAAAGGCTTACGACCAGTTGTACTTTCGCCATTTACTTTAATAGTACTTATAAATATAAAGCGTTTAACACCAGCTTGGGCAGCTTGAGTCGCTAAATTTAAAGTCCCTTTTGTATTTACAGCTCTAAACTCATCAATTGGGTTTTCAGAGTTATCGTTCATTATGTGGACGCGAGCGGCGCAATGAATAAGCACTTTAGCTCCACTTAAATCTAATTTTTGAACTGAGTTACTAAGGTCAAAATACTGATGTTTGTAATTGCCAGATATCGGTTTTCTCCCGAGCAATAAGTGCTGCTTTTCGGTATTTATTTTTTTTAGTAGCTCTGTACCGACAAAACCACTATAACCAGTAATAGCGATCATAGTTTATTATCCAGCAATGCTTTATATATTTTGATGTGAGTATCTACGACAGCTTTAACATCAAACTCTTTTTCTGCAAATATTCTGGCTTTAACACCCATTTCTTTACGTTGCTCTGGGTTATTGATTAGTTGAATAAAAGCATCGGCAAGTGATTTTGCATCCATAGGAGGAACAGCTAGCCCTGTTACATTATTAATTATGGCATCACTACAACCTGGGTTTGTAGTTGTTACAATCGCTCTACCGCAGGCTGCTGCTTCAATAAGTACTTTAGGGACGCCTTCACCATAAAAAGAAGGTAGACTTACAATGTTTACATCTGAGAAAATTGCAGGAATGTCATTACGATGCCCTAAATAATCGATTACCCCGTCATTAACCCACTTGTCAATTTCAGCTTGTTTTATTGTATTTGGATTTTCTAAGTCGGGTGTTCCTATAAGCAAAAACTGTGTATTTGGGAGCTGTGCCTTAACTATTTTGGCAGCTTCAATATATTGGTAAACACCTTTTTCACGTAATAAACGACATGCCATTGCTACTTTAATGTGCGTGCGGTTTATTTCAGGGATGTGATTATAAACAGATAAGTCGGCTCCAGAGCCTTTAATAAGTATTTTATCGTTAGCTGCAAGTTTAGCTACATCTGTTAGTATTTTTTCATCTGATCTATTTTGAAAGATAACCGTTTTATTTTTATGAGCTAGCGCAACTTTATACACCATTGATGCTATAAATTTAGTTAGCTTTGCCCTAAACGTACTAGCAGTAAATACATAGCCTAAGCCAGATATAGCAGCTACAAACGGTATTTTTTGTTTAATAGTTTTTAATACTAACCCTGCATATAAAACAGGCTTTATTGTTACAGCATGAATAACCGATGGCTGCTCTTGCTTAATTAAGTTACGAATAGCTTTAAGTGTTTTTAGCTCATTACCTATGCTGCCACCACTTCTACTAAATGGTAGTTCTGCAACATTAAAACCCATATTTATAAGCTCTTGCTTATGCTCTGTAAAATGACAAGCTATGGTAACATCATACCCTTGTTTAAGCGCTTCTTGTGCAATTGGTAAACGGTGTGAAATAAAGAACCAGTCCACATTAACTAAAAATAAAAGTTTAGGCATTAGCTTTATCCCTAAGTTGGTAATTTGAAAAAATTTTAATACTTCCTATTTGTTTGATTTTAATAAATACAGACGCAGATAATTAATAGTTAAACTATATTGACCAAGCTGCGTGATAGTTATTAATCATTGAATTAATACTAAAATTATCTTCAACCCTTTTTCTACATGCCTTTGAGCGATTTAACCAATTTTCTTCTTGTAACTCTTTTTCTTTAATAGCACCAATAATAGCGTCAGCTAGTTCATTATGATTCTTTGGGCTAACAACCCAACCTGTCGATTTTACAATTAACCCAGCATCTCCCACATTTGTAGTTACGCATGGTGTCCCGCAGGCCATAGCCTCAGCTAAGACATTTGGAAACCCCTCCCCAAAAGATGAAGATAAAATATTTATATCAAGTGCGTTCATTATGTGAGGTATATCGGTTCTTTGACCTAATAAAATAATTTCTTCTGTCAAATTTAAATTATCAACTTGCTCAAATAACACCTGGTTATTCCGCTCTATTTCTCGCCCTATTAAAACGCATTTAAACGAATAACCAGCTCGTTTTACTAAGTTAAGTGACTGTAATAAATTATGATGATCTTTTTGCGGGTTATATCGACCGATCATACCTATAAGCAATTCAGATTGCTCAAGACCTATACTGCTACGGAAGGTATGTGCCCCTACATTATCAACGGTAAATAACTCTAAATCGTAGCCATTTCCAATGACTATGGATTTTGAACTATCGTACCCTAACTGCTCATGGGTGACTTTAGCTTGCTCAGCACAATAGATGATTTTTTTTGGGATCCATTTAGAAAGTATTGAACAAGCTTTAGCGACAAGCACGAGTGACTTTTTAGAATGTTCAATTTCTATCGTGGAGTGTCGTACATTCCAGTAAATTGATTTTGCTCGAGCTAACTTAGCTACTACCCCACCAATCAAGTCGGCATGATACATCCATGTTTGTATTACGTCAGCATTTTGCTGTTTAATTAATCTATATAAGGTTAATAGGCCATTAATAGAAACCCTTCCTGAAGGCATATTGAGGCAGTAAACCCTAATTCCTTCAGCTTCCAATAGGTCAGCATATTTACCCCTACCAATTAATGAGACCACAATATGAGTATTGTGCTTATCGCCTTTACAAAGCCTGTATAAAACGCCTTCTGCACCACCATTTTCTAAGCCGGTAGAAATATGAATAATTTTTTTCATTACAACCCTGTACCCCAGCCTAACCAAGGTTCTTTAAATCTGAGAATCCACGTAATTAACGTAAACGATATTATTAATCCAAAAAAGCAAAGCCTTCGCCACGAAGTTAAGCCCAAACTCGCTAATAGTACTATTACGACAGAGCTTTCGAAAATTCGCCCTGTCACTTCAATCAAAAAATAAGTGGATAGATAAAAGGCTATTATGCTCATTGCAAAAGCATTCTTTTTGGCGAATGTACGTCCTTGCAAGTAATACAAAGTAAAAACACATAACCATAAAACAAAACCTAAACCGCTGACCGAGCTAGCACTAAATTCATACACGTTTGCTTGCCTTGCCCCAACTGCACCGGCTAAAAAGCCTAGGCCTACCCCTATCGTTAAGCCGAATAAAATAACCGCTATTGTTCTTATGTCACTAGATAGCTTTACATCTCTAAGAATGTGAGTAAAAACATATAAAAATAATATAAAAAAGAAGCTCGCGTGTATTAATGGAGTTAAAGCAAAGAAGAACCATCGCCATGAACGAGATTGGCAAAACCACCCTAGCAAAAATAAGCTAATAGCAAACCCCTGCCTAATATGAACTACATATTTAGTTATCACTTGTGGAAAAAGTAAAATAAAAACGAGAAAAAAGATGTACCTTGGGTTAATTTTAAGTATTACAAACGCAGAGCTAAAAGCTGAAAAAAATATTATTGTTGCTACAACTTGTTCTGGAGTTAAGAAGCGGCTAAATATAAAGTTTAACCCCAACCACACAGGTTCGTTAAAAAAGCTAGAAATTACGCCGCTAGACCAATATCTAACAAATATTATTTCTGGATTGCTTGCATATTCGATGTAGTTTAGTCGGTCTTTTATAGTCACATCCATAGGAATGTAATTCGATAGAACCAAAGCATATAAAAATGCTAAAGCCAATACCGCCAAACTATAAATAAGCTTGGTATTTCTGTATTTTATTAACTGCTTTTCAATTGAAGTCATTCTACTAACCCAGTTAGATATTCTTTAAGAGTTCTGAATATTTTTTCATAACTTCTGACACTTTATTTTTTTTAGCTGTTTCCATTACAACTTTAGAGTCAAACTGAGTATTTAAGCTTTTGTCTAAATAGAATATAAGGTCGTCGATATTTTGATATTCTACAAGGTAGCCATTGCTCCCTTGGTTTATTATTTCACTTGGTCCACTAGGACAGTCAAACGAAACAACAGGAGTGCCTAAGGTTATAGACTCTACGAGTACGTTAGGAAAGCCTTCGTAAATAGAAGTTAATAAAGTAACTTTAGCATTTAAATAATAATCGAGCATGTGAGGTTGGAAGCCTTCAAAGTCTACGCTCTCACTGATTTCAAGCTGTTTTGCTAAGCTTTTAAGCTCACTTTCAAGACTACCTTGTCCTACAATTTTTAGTCGTAAGTCTGGGTAGTTATTACTTATTTTAGCGAACGCTTCTAATGCAAAATGAAAGGCCTTTTGTTTCTCCAAACGCCCTACACAGAGTATATAGTTCTGCTTGTGATTATTTTCTTTATTATGGTTTTCCGCATAGTCTTCAACATGCTTTGCTACAGGATTTAAGATTACACTGGTTCTTCCTTTTAATTCAGGAAACGCAGTTAATAAATCTTCCTGCATTGCTTCACATTGATTTATTACATGATCAGCTTTACAAAAGTAATGTTGGATTAATGGGTTGGCAATATATCTACGCCATATCCCTTTACCTTGGCCACTAGATTGAGAAAAAGTATTAATATTCCGTGCTATGACTTTTATGTTAAGCCTTAAAACACTTTTTAATAGAATAAGTAATACCGCTAGTTCATATTTAAATACAACTATTTTTTCTATTTTGTTTTGGCGAATATATTTTAATAGCGGAACAATAGCGTACCTTGCATTGCCTGCATTTAACGATATTAAATTTACGTTTTCGTTAACACGATCTAAATAAGCTGCATTTTTTAAATGTAATACAATTAAGTCTACATCCCAGCCGTTTTTGGCTAGTCCATTTGCTACATTAACACAAACCCCTTCTGCCCCGCCTCCGGCCAAAGAGCTAACAAAAAGTGTTATTTTATTATCTTTCATTTAAATATCTGCATTTGTTTTTCCACATAGATAATAAGTAGAGTCGGTAAATCAATCGGCATGAAAGTTGGGAGTACTTTGTATCTTTATCCATAGATTTTTTTAGTCTGAGAATAATGCGGTCTACTTCACTATGATCCCACAAAGAACATTTACTTATCTCAGCTGTAATAATATCCCAATTATTATTCACGATTGCTTTAGTATCATAAGACCAACCCATCTTGCCTATTTCATCAGAGTCGATATTGATTTTCTCTTTTAGTAAATCTCTTAAAACAAGCTT
Source organism: Pseudoalteromonas sp. Angola-30 (assembly GCF_028599215.1). Classification (NCBI taxonomy): domain Bacteria; kingdom Pseudomonadati; phylum Pseudomonadota; class Gammaproteobacteria; order Alteromonadales; family Pseudoalteromonadaceae; genus Pseudoalteromonas; species Pseudoalteromonas sp. Angola-30. Next base: position 181,255 of record NZ_JAQREI010000002.1, on the reverse strand, counting down.
ATTTTTAAAAGTTTTACGATCAAATAAATACTGTTCAGGCATCTTTCCAAAATATTCTGCAACCCTTTTAGTTGCAAAGGGAAGTACTATTTGAGCACCCAGGTAATCTGAAAAGTTAAATAGTTTACGAATCATTTTTTCGCTAATTACACGTGTAGAGTAAATATCAGATTTAAAATAAAATAAATCCCAACTACTTCTCAAGTTAGACTCTTTTCTCCAGTACCCATAAGTTGATACTGTATTTGGAAAAACCTTTAAACTATCTTTTAATGAAAACCCAGATTGTCCAAACCATTCAGCTGGTGTTCTTAATAATGAACTATATTTATTTTCTGAATCTATAAACTTTCTAATAAAAGAAAACCGTGAGCTAAAATTACTGACTTTTGTTTTTAAGCTATCTTTAGCAGAAGGTGGGCTAATCATATGGCTGTCGTTGCCATCCCCAAAGATTATATTTGCATTGAATAGTTCTGGGAGTTGCTTAGCATATAAAGGATACGCTAAGCATAAGTTATCTACACAAGGAAATGGTGCTTTTGTAAAATACTCTTCAATATATTTTAAGTGCTCATTATTTAGCTCATCAACTTCGTTTAAAACTTGATGTGAAAAACCCAATTGTTTAGCAATATTTTTACTAATTTGGCTCTCATCTAAATTACCCTTAGAGCAATGTGTAACCAATGTGACTTGATCCTGTAGGCCTGCTTCGGCAAGCGCAATGGCAATGCTATTACTGTCCTTACCTGCACTATGAAAGAGAAACGTTTTTTTACTTATATCTAATTTACTTACTGTTTCTTCTGCTAAGAGTTTTACAATATCATCAAGATTAGGTTTTTTGTAAGTATCAAAATCTTCTCTATTGTTGTCCATAAAAGGAAATTCATGCCTGAAATCTATAACAATTTCATTATCTACAGTTTTTATCTCCGCTGTATCACCTATTCCTACAATAAAAACACCTTGATAAGCTGTCATCGGCGGCGGGATTACACTACTTTGTAGCAAAAAAGAGATACCTTCATCTGATACTTTTAGAGGCTTTGTAACTCTTGCATCTTCGAACAGTTCTGTTACCGAATTAGAGTAAAGCAAGGTCTTTTTATCTTCAGATAAATATATGTATAGTGGTAACTCACCAGCTAAATCAGACGCAAGCTTTAAACACGGGTTACCAAGGCTGTATTTATCAATCATTATATGACTCTTTCAAGATCTCTAAATTAAAATCACTTTTCATTCATTGCTCTAAAATCTTCAAACTGCGTCCTTCTAGGATGCTTTTTGTTATATTTCATATTAAACCTGTCGGCAGTTCTTGAGAGCAAATATATAAACCGATTGTACTTAAAATTACATGCAGGCATTTCAATGCTTTTTAAACTGTCGAGTGAATGTTGACACGATTCATTTGTAAACTGCTCTATGCAATTTACATGTTTAGTTTTTAGCTCTACCCTTAACTCTTTAGGCATATCAATGTAGTCAGCAATCATTTTCTCGACTGAGAATAGAGGTAAATCTAGGCCCTTCCGCGTATATTGATGCATATAAACATCACAAAAATAACCATAAGTTTTGGGCTCAACAAAGTTCTGAACACCAACGATAGAAGGGATCCCAAGAGCAGCAGCTTGTACTATTGCAGTGCCGTCACCAATAAACATATCACTATTACTAACAACTTCGTCAAACTTTGAATAATCCAGTGTTCCTTTTAATTTTATTGAGTTAGAAACTTCAAGTCTAAGTATTTTTTCTTTTAATTCATCGTATAACGGGCCATTCCCATAAATATCAAACTCAATATTGTAGCCTTTACTAACTAAGTTTTTTATAACTTGAATCATATAAAAGTTATACGTTTTAAATTCAACCAACCTGCCAATAGCAACCAGTTTTAATGGGGTACTTATATCACTAGATAAATGAACATCTTTTTTATCCACGACTCCTAGACTAAATGTATTTGCTCTTTTGAATGACTTATTTCTATTTTTTTCATACAGATCTCTGCTCCCAGGGGAGAAAAAAAGCAGAGATTGTTCTGGTAGATAATCAAAAATAAATTTTCGATTAATACGTTCATGCAACGCCACTTTATTACCGCCCCACAAATACTTAATGTAATGGTAAAAGCCAACTGTTATAGGAATTTTTTTATCTATTAGACGGGCAAGCCTTTCACCCAGGAGTAATTGCATAGCATCGAAACTATGAATTTGATCAACGCCTTCCATTATGCTTTTTAGTTTATTTTTATTAACAGGCGCAATAATTGATAGTCGTGAACTTAGAGTTGGTTTGAATAAAAAAATGTCTTTCGCAAAAAATACGCTAGCGTATAGTCTAGCCTCCGTGAGTAGCTCAAGGTTACTTTGTTTAGGCTCGGATAAGAGTAAAATTGAGGTTTTTAGCCCTTGGCGTGCTCTTTCTTTAGCCATACGCACAAAAAATGTTTCGATCCCTCCGACCGACAATGAACTATAAATAAATAACATTTAGCCTCTTTTTTTTATATATTGCTTAATTGTTTGTAAGCTTGTTTCTATTCTTTGATAAAAAGTAGCGCTTACAATCATAAATAAGCAGACCCAAACAATGCTAAAATATGGTAAATTTCCTTGGGTTAACAAACATATACAGGTTGCTACCGTGTACATTGTTAGTACTAGATAAATCTTTAAGCGTGGAAGTGATTGCCATGTTATCGCACTAGCCTCTGTTCTAATCAGGAAAAAAATAAAGAAGGAAATAACAGTTGCTAATGCAGCCCCAGCGGCACCATATATAGGGATTAAAAAATAGTTAAAAATTGCATTCGATAAAAAAGCAATTAAAGATGCTAGCATTGCATATGAAGACTTACGCTTTATACCAATACCAACCCCAGTAGTTTGTGACAGCATATAAAATAAAGGCATAGATACACACGCTACTATTAGGTATTCAATTGCCCTGTATTCACTAGGTAGGAAATAGGGAACAATAAAAGAGAATATGCCTACAAGAGACCAAATCAGGCACACTAATAATAATATACTTTCTGTTACTGCTTGAATCTTACTATTGCTAACCCCTTGTTTAACCCATTTATATAAAGTTGGGTGCCAGAGATTAGAAAAAACAGTTGAGATTACCGATACAGCTCCAGCTAAAGAAGCAGCTAACGCGTACACACCAAGCTCTTCAAAACCGACCATACTCCTTAAGAAAAAGCGGTCCATTGTTGTTAAGCCCCAGTAAGCTAGGCCTCCTGCAACTAGTGGGAGACTGAATAGCAAGGTTTTCTTTAATAAAAATAGATCAGTTTGACTCTTTAAAGCGCTGAGCCACGTTTCCTTTGTAATGAATAAAAATATTAATAAAGAAAATAGTATAGCGTACGTATTCATCTGCATTAAAGTAGTAAAGTTAGCTGTCAAACTAAAGCACATAATCAGCGCTATAAAAAATACAAAAAAGAGTTTAGGGGCTATTTTTGTTGCAGAAAACGCTAATCCTTTTTCTTCCATTCTAAGTAAATGCGACAAGAAGTTGATCAAGAAACTAGCATAGATACCTACTATTAATAAACCAGTTAATAACTTTGATTCAATGCCAAATAAAAGTTTTGATAAGGAAAATGGTGCTACTAGACACACTATAACTGTGAACGATAAGAAGAGTAAGCCAGGGAGCACACTCACTCTGAATAATACAGCTTTATCTTTCTCTTCATGGTATTCCCTAACATAAGCTTGGTGCATTGCTAAACTAAAAAACGATACAGATAGGCTTAGCACAACCTGCATCATTGTTAATTTCCCGACATCTTCTACAGAAAAAAACCAAGCTACAAATGGAAGTGTAATTAGACCTAAGCCAGCTGCCGCGATAGGACCAATAGCAAAATGCAAGACTTTCTTTAAGTTCAAGCAAAAAACTCCGATACTGCACTAATAACTTTAGCCTGTTCAGATGGCGAAATACCATAAAAAATAGGTAAACGAACTAATCTTTCACTCTCTTTTGTGGTGAATACATCACTGCCACTAAATACACTCGCTTGATTTCCTGCCGGCGAACTATGCAATGGAACATAATGAAAAACCGAAGAGATATTACGGGACTTCAAAAAATCAATAAATTGGTTTCGTATGTTAAGATTTGCAAGTTTTAGGTAGAACATATGTGCGTTATGCTCACATTCAGCAGGGATATGAGGTAATTCAACATTATTTTCATTTTTCAGGTCTTTAAATGCTTCATAATATATTTGCCATGACTTTAAACGCGCTTGGTTTATTTGATCTGCTCTTTCTAATTGCCCCCACAAGTATGCAGCTTGCAAATCGCTAGGTAAGAAGCTACTTCCTATATCGACCCAAGTATACTTATCCACTGTTCCACGGATAAATTTACTTCTATTCGTTCCCTTTTCTCTTATTATTTCTGCTCTTTCAGCGAATTTAGGGTTATTAATAATTAGTAACCCTCCTTCACCGCCACTTGTATAGTTTTTTGTATCATGGAAACTAAATGCTCCAATATCACCTAAAGTACCAAGCGGCTTACCTTTATAATAAGATCTTACTCCTTGTGCAGCATCTTCTATTACATAGAGCCCATGCTGTTTTGCCAAGGCTAAAATTGTATCCATTTCACACGCAACACCAGCGTAGTGAACAGGTACAATTGCTTTAGTTTTACTTGTTATAGCAGCTTCTATCAAAGACTCGTCAATATTCATAGTATCAGGTCTAATATCGACAAAAACAATCTTAGCACCCCTCAGCAAAAAAGCATTTGCAGTGCTAACAAATGTATAACTTGGCATTATAATTTCATCACCAGGCTGAGTATCAATTAAAATAGCAGCCATCTCTAAGGCGTGTGTGCATGAAGGAGTTAATAGTGCTTTATGGCATGCTAAATCCTCGACGAACCAAGTATGACAAAGCTTTGTAAACTTACCATCACCAGATAATTTACCGACTTTCATGGCTTCCAGTACGTATTGTTCTTCATTGCCAGTGTAGGGAGTCTTATTAAACTCAATCATTGCTGTGCCTTAAGTATGCTTTTTAGTTTTTCAATATTCGGTGATTGGGAAATTGTTGAATAGTTCTCTTGTATTTTATCTACAGACCAGTCCCACCACTTTAATTTAAGAAGTATCTCAATAACCTCTTTTGAAAACCGATATTTTATTATTTTTGCTGGACTGCCTGCGACAATTGCATATGGGGGGATATCTTTAGTTACAACTGCATTTGCGCCTATTACTGCACCGTCTCCAACTTTGACCCCCCTAGTTACAACTGCACCTGCAGCAACCCATACATCATTACCAATTTGTACCGAACTTTTATAACGTTCGTAGGCTACTGGCTCAGATTTTGGACGTATGTTATCTGTAGAATTGTAAAGAAATGAGTGTTGTGTAATACGAGAGTAATCATGATTCGCGCCACCAATTGAGACATTCCAAGAAATACTCGTGTAATTACCAATGACAGAGTAAAGAATGATGGTGTTACGCCCAGTGTAACTATAAGCGCCAATTTCGGTATTATCTATATGGTTGTTTCGATCAATTTTAACAGCGGAAAAAAGTTTAGAATTAGCTACCTTGGAAAAGTCTCCCACGCTTACGTTTTCACCCAATTGCGAGTCAATAACAGTAACGCTATTGTAAAGCTTCACACTTTCATGTGCTAAGTTTTCAGTTACTCCAATATGATTGCTCATTTTATAATAAGCTCTATAGAAGATGCTAATTCTTTTGCTAACGCTTCAGCTTCAGTACTAGTGTCAGATATAACAATTATATGCCCTAATCTATCAGGACCTACTTTAAATGCATTTACCTGATCACCTTCAACTACATCAAGTTTTAAATCGACTAACATTGGGTGGTTTTTGAGCCTAGAGGGTATATTAATACTTTCAACAACCCCTGTCTTTTCTGAGCATATTAACAATGAGGCGTTAGGCTGCTTTGACATATTACTTTGAACTGGTAAAGGCTTGCCAATTGCTAACCCTATTAAGTATTCATAAATATCAATCCCTTGGTAAATTGAAATGTTTTCCGGTAAACATGTCGCTCCCATCCTAGCGCCTATTTCTAGAACAAAAACATCATTATCGCATATCATTAGATCCACATTAGCGACTGTATTCTTTAAACCAATTGCTTTAACAGCTGAATTTATAACTTCTATGCATTGCTCTAAAACACTGCTAGCTAATGTAATAGGTAATGAATGTCCTATAGGAACACTAATGGGTGGTTGGGTAACTACGTCATTGTGAATAAAAACTTTATCAACCTTATCGCCACGAACTAGCGCTTGAGCTCCTATTTCATAGCCTTCAATGAATTGTTCTACAATCACTTTTGACGCTTGAGAAACTGCTAAAGCTTCCTTAAATGCGGGCTCGACTTCAGCCTCATTTTCAACCTTAGTGATTCCTCTACTTCCCGAAGAGTCGATAGCCTTTACCATTACAGGGTAGCCTATAAAGTTGGCTTCTTTTTTTGCCTCAACCAGAGTATGCACTTCTTTATAATGGGCAGTTTTAACATTGTGGCTGATAAAGCACTTTTTCATAAGGGCTTTATCCATGCTTCTTTGAGACGCTAAAAAACCAGTACCAGGTAAATTGAGTTTATCTACAACATAACCTATTGATGGAACAGCTACATCTGTGCCAGTTGTTAATATTCCTGAAATTTCATACTTAATAGCAGCAGCTAAAATAGCTTCCTTGTCTCTGGTGTCTGAATCTACAATATGGTCAGCAATTTTAAGTCCTGGATAGTTCCCTATTGGAGAAACTACAATCGCAATATAGCCAAGTTCCTTAACTTTTTTTATTAGAGGAACTTGGTATATTCCTGCACCCAATATCATAATTTTCATATTTTATTCCACGTAGACTTTTCTGCTGAAGTGCTAATAAATACTTTAAAGAGTAAATAAAGCAGAGAAAATTTATACTGTTTATTCAGCTAAAATGCTTAAGTAATGACCATAACTATTTTTTTTAAATAATTCGGCACGCTCTTTAATTTGTTCTTTATTTAACCAACCATTGTTAAAAGCTATTTCTTCTAAACAAGCTATTTTATAGCCTTGCCGTTTCTCAATGGTTTCAACAAATTGAGCTGCTTCAAGTAAGCTTTCATGTGTACCAGTGTCTAACCAAGCAAAGCCGCGCCCTAAGCGTTCAACATTTAGCTTATTCTGGTTCAAATACATTTCATTGAGGCAAGTAATCTCTAGCTCACCTCGGTGTGAAGGCTCTACTTTTTTAGCTAACTGAACAACAGAATTATCATAAAAATATAAACCTGTTACAGCAAAATTAGACTTGGGTACTTCCGGTTTCTCTTCTATGGAGATAGCTTTTTTATTTTTATTAAACTCTACAACTCCAAAGCGCTCGGGATCCTTCACTTGATAACCGAACACCGTTGCGCCTAAACCATTCTTTGCATTGTCGACGGCATTTTTAAGTTTAGGTGTAAAACCTTCACCGTAAAAAATATTATCACCAAGCACTAAGCAAACATCATCATTACCAATAAAACGTTCACCTAAAATAAAGGCTTGCGCTAGACCTTCAGGTTCTGGTTGAACTGTATAATTAAGCTCAATTCCAAATTGTGAGCCATCACCCAGTAAGCGCTTGAAAGAATCAGAATCTTCGAGTGTTGTAATGATTAATATTTCTCTAATACCTGCGAGCATTAGCACCGAAAGTGGATAATAAATCATTGGCTTGTCATAAATCGGGAGCAGCTGCTTGGATACGCCCATGGTAATTGGATATAAACGGGTACCAGATCCTCCCGCTAAAATTATTCCTTTCATTGCATAGCTCCTTCTTATAACTTGCCAAGTCGTTCGCGCTGATACGATCCGTCTTGAACATTTTTGCACCATTGCTGATTCGATAAGTACCACTCGATAGTTTTACGCAAACCTGTTTCGAATGTTTCCACTGGCGTCCAGTTTAGCTCTTCACTCATTTTTGACGAGTCTATCGCATAGCGCCTATCATGCCCTGGGCGGTCAGTCACATAAGTAATTTGATCAGCATATTTAGTTGCTTTAGGGACTAATGTATCTAATATACTGCAAATAGTTTGTACAACTTCGATATTCTGTTTTTCATTGTGGCCACCTATGTTGTAGGTTTCTCCTACAACCCCTTCTGTCACTACTTTATATAAAGCGCGCGCATGGTCTTCTACGTATAGCCAGTCACGTATTTGATCGCCTTTGCCATAAATAGGCAAGTCTTTTCCTTCTAGGGCATTAAGTATCACTAAAGGAATTAGCTTCTCAGGAAAGTGGTAAGGCCCATAGTTATTTGAACAATTAGTAACAATTGTAGGAAAGCCATACGTACGCAGCCATGCTCGAACTAAATGGTCACTCGAGGCTTTACTAGCTGAATATGGGCTACTTGGCGCGTAAGATGTTTGTTCAGTAAATAATGGAAGCTCACCTTCTTGCTCATCTGGATGTGGAAGATCGCCATATACCTCATCCGTTGAGATATGATGAAACCTAAACGATTTTTTATCATCGTCATTTAATGTATTCCAGTATTCACGAGCCGCTTCTAATAAATTATAAGTACCTACAATATTAGTTTGTATAAATTCAGCAGGCCCTGTGATTGAACGATCGACATGGCTTTCAGCAGCCAAATGCATTACTGCATTTGGCTTATGAGAATTGAAAACCCGATCGAGCTCCGCACGATTACATACATCAACTTGTTCGAATATATAACGACTATTATCTTCAACTAATTTTAATGATTCTAAATTCCCAGCATAAGTTAATTTATCGAGATTAATCACTGAGTCTTTAGTATTTTCTACAATATGGCGTATTACAGCTGAGCCTATAAAGCCTGCACCACCGGTTATAAGTATTTTCACATTAATCCTATGTAGTAATTACTACTTTTACTGAGCTGTTAAAAAGCTTTGCGGAAATAAGTAGACTTCACTCGCATCAAAAATGCTAGGGTCTATTACTTTGTGTAAAGAAGTTCAGTAATTTAATTCAATTAATAAAAAATTTTATACAATTTTTTATTCGATTAAAACTGTATTACTTTAGTAGCTTATATAGTTAATTAATTGCATTGACTATAAAACAAACAGAAATAAACTTATCTTAATCTTTGATCCTAATATAGTGCTTGAGAATAACGATCATACAACTAAAAACTATCCCTAATGCGAAGCCTAAAATTACGATTAAGGTGCGCTTTGGACTGTCTCTTACTTCTGGAACAAGTGCTGGATCAATCGTTTTAAATGCATACTCATCTCGAACACTAGCAAACATAATTGTTTTTGCTTGCTCTTCAATTAATTTATAAAGAATGATTCGTATATCAGCGATTTTCGTATCCTCTAATTGCTTAGAAAGGAAATCGGCACTTTTTTGAGCCTCCACTACGTCTCTATCTTTCATTTCTTTATTAATATCTTCGACCAGCCAGTTTACCCATTTTTTCGCAATCAAAGGGGACTGGTGAACTATAGATAAAGTTATCATTGCCGTTTCTTTATTTGTTTTTATTGAGATTAAATCACTAAAAATTTTATAAGCTTCTTGTTCAGATGGTTTAGGTGTGCGTGGAGGATCGACTACCCTCAACCATTTTTTTGAAGTGCTATCGTAAACTTCTGGATCATAGCCAACCCCTTTATCTATATCCCAAGACTTTACTGCCATTAGATCTGGTAAAATATTATGTTTTTCAATAAAACTTGATACGAACTTTCTTGACTTTAAAACTTCAAGAGCTAACTGCGTTTTGTTGATGCTTTGCCCACCAATATTTACTCCTGCTAAGCTTGCTAAACCACCAAACTGGCCAGCTAGAGCAGATAGCCCGCCATTACTTTTTGCCTCCGCAGGCGCTAATAACACTTCTGATCTGTATAAGTTTGGCTGTTTTAAGGCAAAAATGACCGAGAATAAAACAAACAGAAAAGTGATGACTGCAATTACCCACTTTCCTCGCCAAATAACAGATAGCAGCTCTCCTAAATCTATTTCATCATCAACAGGCGGATATCTGTTTTGCTCTAGCTCGGAGCTTTGTGTTCTCAAATCTGTTTTCATATAGTTGGTCTAGTTCCACTTTCTAATCTAATTCTTAAAGCAATAATTACTGCTCGCATAATTGCTTATGAGAGCAAGTTTATATTTTAAATATTGCTAATTGCAGCAACGGCCACACCTAATTGATAAACAATTTGGGTTGCAGTACTCCATAGAGTAAGCTTATCCATATGGCTTGCATCCATTGGTATTACAATAGTATCGCCAGCTTCTAGCTCTGTAGGATCATTTGCGGCAAACCATCCCCCTTTAGAAGGAATTTTTACTGAACCATTTGCTTTAATTATGTAAATACTGTCTTCGTCCGCACGATCTTTTAAACCACCACTTAGACCAATATAATCTTCTAATGTAACCCCTGACTTATATAAATGGGAGGTAGAGTAATTAACTTCACCTATTACGCTAATCGAGTCACGCTTGCTTGGCACATATAAAACATCACCGTCTTGAAGGACTAAGTTTTGCTTATTTTCAACAATCAGTGGTAAATCGATAACTAAACGCCCTACCGCTTCAACACTCGCTAAATCATTTAATAACTTATTCATTTCATCATAAGAAAGTGAATTACTACTTACTGAGTTTTGAAAGCTCTTTGAAGCAATATCGCGGCGTAGCTCAGTTGATAAGCGGGCTAGCTGTTGCTGCTCTTGTTCTTTAATTGAGGCACGGGTGAATACAGCTGCTTTTTGTTCAGCAAACTCTGAGAAGCCGCCTGCGCGCTCTAAAAGCTCTGTTAGTGTTTCGCCTCGGCGAATTGTGTATGTACCAGGGAACCTAAGTTCGCCTTTAAGCTCTACTTTTACGTTTTCTTGCCAATTTGGGATAGCGAATACGTTAATGCTGTCTTTACTTTGCAATGTAATGTTGCTTTGTAAATCGCCACGCATTGCACTTTCAAGGTCTAAACGTAAGTGTTCTATTTTAGACGCGTCGCTTGCAACAATACGCGTAATTTCGGCTTGTTTTACGTAGGCTGATTCTAGCAAGCCACCTGCAGCGGTCACTAAATCACGAACATCACCACCTACCATTAACGGGTAAACACCAGGAAATGTAACGTTACCGCTAATTTCTACAAGCTGAATAGCCTGATCAACAGAGGCCTGTTGCTTAAATTTAGCAATAAGTGGGGCTAGTAAGTTATGGCGGCTAAATAGAGCGTAGTCTTCAGGCTTGAGCTCAAGCTCGGCTTCTTCTTTAGCTTTGCGTTTTGACATTTCAGCGAGCGTGAGGGCTTTATTTTCTTCAAAAATAAACTCTTCTACTTCTTGGTTTATACCAATGTATTTTTCAAACTCTTTTTGCTGATATGTATGCCATTGCTCAGCCTTTAGCTGCTGCTCTTGCTGCTCTTGACTCAACGCCATATTAGCAAGTGCTGATTTTTCAGCTTCTTTTTCTTCAAAGCGGCTAAATACTATGATTTTGTCATTAGCTTTTAACGCTAAATTGTTTTCAGGGTTTTTAATAATGGCTTGTGCTACATCAAATTGATGCGCTTCTATATCACCATTTATGTTAATTTCGCGAATAACTAAGCCATAGCTTAAATCTGCTTGTGGCAGTAAGTCACCACGTACTGATTTTAAAACATCAGAAATACGCTTACCTTGATACCACTGATAATTCCCTGGGCGCGCTACAGCACCAATTAAGCTAATAGAGTTTTGGTATTGTGAGCTTACAGAATTAAAGCGTACACGGTCGCCATCTTGCGGGATGTAGTTAATTTGTGGCTTAGTAAAGTCTACTGATAGCACTTCTTTGCGATCAAAATTGAAACGCTCTACCACTGCATTTTTAGCATAAGCACCCGGCTTTAAGCCCCCTGCCATAGTGAGTAACTGCTTAGCCGTTTCGCCTTTTTTAAGTTCAAATATTGCAGGGCGTTTAACTAAGCCGTCCACTGTAACTTGAGCACCTACTGGTGGTACAAAAACGACATCGCCAGGCTTTAGTACTATATCGTTGCTGCTATCGCCATTGATTAGTAAATCGTAAAGGTCGAAATTAGCTACTGTTTTACCAGCGCGTTTTACTTGTATGTTACGCAGTGAAGCAATTTCAGACACACCACCACTTACAAACAAAGCATGTGATACGGTTGTTAAAGACGATACGCTGTAGCTGCCAGGTTTGTAGGCCTCACCTAATACAAGTATGCGCATACTACGCAGTTGACCCAGTGATACAAAGGCTTTTACACCGATTACTTCTTGCTCAACCTTTACTTTTATTAGCTCTTTAATTTCGGCAAATGTTAAGCCTGCTACTTCTACAGGGCTTAAATCAGGAATGCTAATACGCCCTTCACGGTCAACAGTTACATCAAAACTATCGCTTTCTTTCCCGTAAAAGTTAATTTTTAGTTGATCCCCTGGACCTACTATATAAGTGTCAGGTACGGCTGCATTTTCACTAGGCATAAATGTGGTGGGTTCACCGGCAAAAAGCTCGTAGCCGTAAGGCTTTAATTCTTCTGTTTTTGGCTTAAAACGCTCTTCGTCAGTTAAGTCTTCTTGTTCTTTTTCTGGGCGTTCGCCGATAGTTGACTGCTGCTCATTTGAGTCTGCGTCATTTGATTGATTAGCGCCGGTGATCGTAGAAATATCTACACCGTATTGTTTCGCTAGGGCTTCTTGCTGGGCTTTTGGCAACTTTTTAAATTGCTCAATTTGTGAGGCCGTTGGCGTAAAAGCCATGGTACTAAAACTACAAAGTAGAATAAAAGCACTAAAAAATTGTGTAAAAACTTTCACGAGTAGGTATATCCCTAGGTCTACAACCAAAATTGGTGGCTATAATACATTAAATCTAAACAAATAAAAAAGGGACTTTCGTCCCTTTTGTCACTTAAATGTCATTAAATACGGTTTTTGGTTAAAAACTGTAAACTAACGTTAATGACGTCTCTGTATCTGTGCTTTCTTCGTCATCAGCAACATCTGAGTTGTTGGTAACATTAAAAGCGACTTTCATTTGCAGCGAGCCATTTATTTTTGCTAGCAATGCAGTTTCTGAACGCGTTTTGGTGTTTGAGTCACCGTACTCAACTGATACAAGTTGAGTAAAACGTGCACTGTCTGAAATCTGCCAGTTGTAATCAAGTTTACCTAAAGCAATTACTTCACTGTCGCTTTCGCCTGCAAGTAGGTTACCGTCGTCATCAACTTGCGTGCTGTCGTCTGAGTATTCAAAAAATTTGTAACCCGGACCAAACTCTGCATTTAACCACATATCTGGTTGGTCAATTAAACGTAAGCCGTAACCAGCAGAAATTACAGATTCAGTTCTATACGCGCCAAAGTAGTCTGAAACGTGTGAACCATAAATGAATAAATGAGAATTCTTTTCATTTAATTTGTAATTACCTTGCGCAGATGCAGAGTACTTTTCGTTCGTACGCTGCTTGTCTTTATCGCCGTTGTCATCTTCTACTTCATCTTCTTTATAGATGCCGTCGATTTTGTACTCGTTATTCCAGTTTTCTAGGTGATGTAATACCTTTAAACCGCCTTTTAACGTTGTAGTTTCAGTGTTACCACTAGTGACAATAGCACCTAGCTCGCTTGTTACTTCCCACGTTTTTTTCTCTGCGTCTTCAGCGAATGCGTTAGTTGCAGCAGATGCTGCAACTAAAAGTGTTAAAAGCTTTAATTTCATTAAAAATAACCTATTTAATCCTAAAAATTATACTAATTCGCTTAATTAAGTAATCTATTTTGAGGCTGGAAAAACGTGTTGATAGCCAGGCAAAAAATTCGCTATTTAGTTGTTCTAAATAAGAATTTTTTAACGCAGCTAGCAACACGTTTAACCCCGCAAAATGATTAAGTATTATTGCGGATTTGTATTAGTCTTGCTTGTGTAAATGTACATCCATTTGTGGAAATGGGATTGTAATGTCTGCATCATCTAATGCAATTTTAATGTTCTCTAATAATGCCCAGTACGTTGGCCAGTAATCACCAGAGTTTACCCAAGGACGCACAATAAAGTTTACGCTTGAGTCTGCAAGTTCAGAAACTGCAACAGTGTATTCTGGATCTTTAAGTAAACGAGACTCTGCGTCAAGTACTGACTGTAACACTTCTTTTGTTTTACGTAAGTCAGCATCGTAACCTACACCAATTACTAAATCGATACGGCGAGTAGACTCGCGCGAGAAGTTAGTAATAGCACCAGACATAATTTGTGAATTTGGTACGATAATTACTTTGTTATCTGGGGTGCGAAGCTCTGTAGAGAATATTTCAATTTTTTTAACTGTGCCCATTTTACCGCCAGCTTCAACAAACTCACCTGATTTAAATGGACGAAGTAATATAATAAGTACGCCAGATGCAAAGTTAGACAGCGAACCTTGCAGCGCTAAACCAACAGCTAGGCCAGCCGCACCTAAAATAGCAATAAACGAGGTTGTTTCTATACCGATTTGCGAAAGCGCCATTAAAATAGTGGCAGCAAATACGATGGCATAAACTATACTCGATACAAATGAGCCTACAGCTTTATCAACTTTCTTTTTATCGAATGTTTTTTCTGTTAAGCCTGCACAAAATTTGGCAATACGGCTACCAAGTAAAAAGATAACAAGCGCAATAACTGCTTGAATACCGTAGTGTAAAATTAGGCCTGAGTTTTCGTTTAGCCAAGTAAGTATTGAATCCATAGTAACTCCAAATAGTTTTTATTAAGCAATTTCCCGCAAATGAGTATACATTAATTTACATTTTATTCTCATTAAATAGTAAAATATCACTACAAAATAATTTTTATTATTAGCGCTAATACGCTACACACTCTTTATGAACCTTTACTGATAGTGGGCAATTTTATGAAATATTTATTTTTTTTGATTTTTTTTAATTTTAGGCTTCACAACATTTATAATATTATGTATTATGCGCGCCACACCAAACGAGGTGTGTAGTGGCGGTTGTAGCTCAGTTGGTAGAGCCCCGGATTGTGATTCCGGTTGTCGCGGGTTCAAGCCCCGTCAATCGCCCCATTTCTTCCCCCTTATTTTTAGTCATTTGCTAGTTCCCTATTTTTTAATACCTCAAAATTAATTTGCTCCTTTTTTATTACCTCTTAATTTTATATATTTTGAAAACAATTGTTAACATCTTTACAATAATACTCCCTCATACTTTACATATAGACAAAAAGTGCTAACTTATTAACGTTTAATAGCATTTAGTATTAGCAGCCTGCTATCACTTTCTTACGGGATACCCACACAAGCATGACTAAACACGCCTTTTTTATAATATTTTTTGGATGCTTTTTTTTAATGAACTTTAACGCTAAGGCTCAAAGTGATACGTCGTTTGTAAAGCTACTTGGTGAACTGCAATATTTAATTTCGCAAAAGCAATTTGATGAAGCATACAAAAGCAGTCAAAAACACTATAAATATTTGGGCGAACCTGATTTTGACTACTTGCTTGGGGTTTCAGCACTAAATTCTGGTCTTTCTGCTCCGGCGGTATTTGCTTTTGAGCGAGTAATAGAAGCAAAACCACAGTGGTATGAGGCACGTTTATATTTAGTAAAATCTTATATTGCAGCCAATAATTTACCTGCAGCTAACGCTCAAGCAACTTTATTAATTAATACTGATACTTCACCAGAGGGTGTAAAAAAAGCGGCTCGTTCTTTATTAGCAACATCACAGCACAAGCAGCGCTTAACAGAGCGTACATATGATCAGAGCATTGAACTTGCATATGGTGTAGATGGTAACGTTAATGCAGGCACCTCTGAGGATACAATTTTAATCCCTAATTTGGGTGAGTTTTTACTATCACCAGAAAGTAAAAGCACCGACGATAATTATATAAAGCTAAATTATAAAGGGCGGTACTTTCACCCCATTGATCAGCGAAGCTCTTTTGTTTTAGGTGTAAATACCGATTGGTACAAATTTAATGAGCTATCTGAATATGACCGTATTAGTACCAATATATCAGGTCGATACCAACAAAAGTTAAATGATAACACCCTGTGGTATTTGCAAGCTGGTATTACGCCTTTACTGTTAGATGGCGAGCTATACAGAACCGAGACATCATTAACAAGTGGAGCTAGTTACCAGTTTGATAAACAGTTAAGTGTATTTGGAGCGCTATCAATTGGCCTTATGAATAATACATTTGACGAGAAACTAGATAACTCCTTTTACACTCTTAATATAGGTGCAAGTTATCTGTCTCAAAAATGGTACCAAAGCGTTAGCGCAAACTTTAAAAATGAAAGCGCTAACATTGACGAAGGTGAGTTTAATGCAAGAAGCATTAGCGGAATTTATTACCAAATAAATGCATTACTTAGCCAGCAATGGCAAGTCTCTGCACAAACAGGGTATCAATGGATTGAATATCAGGATGAGCACCCGCTATTTCTTCAAGAGCGAAGCGATAACCTATTGATACTTTCTAGCTCGTTACGCTATTTAGTTAATAAAAGTTTAGCGTTGCAATTAGCATTGAACTTCCAAGACAAAACCAGTGATATTTCTTTGTTCGAATACGATCGCTTTGATACCAATATAAGCGCAAGTTACTCATTCTAATTAAGGTACTTATGAAACATTTGATTCCGGTATTAACCACCTTACTTTGTGTGAGTTTTTATTCTCAAGCGAGCACAACTGTTGCAGGAAAAACTATTTTAGCCCGAGGCGCTGTACTTGCTACAGATGCCAAATCCGCCCAACAACGAACACTTAAACGACGCGACACGGTATATGGCGTTGATAAAATAACGACTGGCGAAAAAAGCAAAGCGCAATTTTCAATGTCTGATGGCGGCTTAATTGCATTAAAAGAAAACTCTGAGCTAAATATTGCTAACTATGAATTTAATACAACGACTCAGCAAGGCTCTGCCTCTATTGAGCTAATAAAGGGCGGGCTGCGCTCTATTTCGGGTGTTATTAAAAAAAATGGTGGCGCATACAGTGTTAAAACACCGGTTGGATCAATTGGTATTCGCGGTACCCATTTTGAACTACAGCTTATAGATGGTGATATGTATGTAGCTGTTTGGGATGGCGCAATAGATTTAACACTAGAAGATCAAAGCGTTGTATCCCTTGGTAGTAATGAGCCCTTTTCTTTTGCACAGGTTACTTCATTAGGGCGCGTGATTAAAACAACTCAGCCACCTGCTGTTTTTACCCAAACCATAGCGACTATTAGTGATGACACAAGTGCTGAGCAACCAACAGAGCAGCAATCAATAGTACAAAACAATACTTCAGAAAAAACGACAGATGCCGATATATCAATAACTGATGTTTATGCTCAGCAGCAATTTCAGGCGGTAAATGATGCAACCTTAATTGACCAAATCGCGCAGCGCCAAGGTGTTTTTAATTACCAAGCAACCAGCTTTGATGTGTCGTCGAGCCTAGGAGAAATCAGTGATTTTTCTATGTCTATGTCGGTAGATTTTGATAACGGCACAGTTCCCGATGGTGAAATTAGCTTTAATGATGCTGGCGGCAACTGGTACGCAGCTTACAGCGGCTTAATTGATTTAACCAAACTAGATTTAGCCGTTACATTTGCTTCTCATAACAATAATAAAGCAACAGGCCAAATTGATGCTGTGTTTTTAAATGACATAGATACCATCACGGGTGATTTTAGCCTTACTGAAATTAATAACCCTGCTGTAAATGCCGGTGGCGACTTTAGATTAGAGCCTTAAGTAACCTACACTGTGGGTAATAATTTTCTTAACTAGTATTCAGGTTAAGTAACTTGAATATAAAGCTTTTTATTGGAGTATGTAGAATGACAGCAAAGAACCTTTTTTTGCTCGGTTCAATGGTTTTTTTGCTTAGTGCATGTGGAGGCTCCGATGAGACAGCTCAACAAGACTCAGAACAGCTACCTGTAGAACAAGTTACACCCACCCCTTCTGCTACACCGATAAACCTTACAGGTATAACGGGTAACTCTGTTGTTACTAAAACACAGGTGTCAGGTGCTGTGGCCTCTAGCAGAGGGGTTGTAGGCACAACGGTAGCAAACTCTCAGGCTACAATAACTCTTTCGCAAACTAATGAAGTTATACAAGGCAATATCACTTTTTTACTTAGCGTATCTGATCCTGATGGCATTAGCGCAGTAAATTTAGTACTGCCGAGTGTAAATAAAAGCCTAGCACTTTGCACACAAGCATGTGGAACAGATTTTGAGCAGTCGGTTATAGGGTTGAGCCCTTACTTTTATGGCGTTGATCCTGGTGATCTACGTTTAGAGATATGGATTACCGATAGCCTTAATAACCAGGTACTTGCAGACGCAGTGACGGCTAATTGGCAACCCTACCAAATAGAAGGCACAACTGCACAGCGAGACGGACAAACGATTAATTTAGCGTGGCAAGAAAACGAAAACTTAAACCGCTACAATATTTATCTAGCAACCGAAGCTGGCATTACCACCAGCAATATAAATACGCTAGAAAATGGCCAGCAGTTTTTAAGCGTATCAGGCTCTAGCTTTAATATAGACAACCTATTAGCTGATAAAAGCTATCAAGTTTTAATAACTGGTGTAGATGGCAGTGGTGAAAGTGGCTTTGCAGAATTAATTAACGTAGCACCGCAAGGAGGAGAGCTAAACTTTGCACCAAAAGCGGTAAACGATCAATTTTTAGTTAATGAAGATCAAGCCTTACAAGGCAAC
Source organism: Pseudoalteromonas sp. Angola-30 (assembly GCF_028599215.1). Taxonomy (NCBI): domain Bacteria; kingdom Pseudomonadati; phylum Pseudomonadota; class Gammaproteobacteria; order Alteromonadales; family Pseudoalteromonadaceae; genus Pseudoalteromonas; species Pseudoalteromonas sp. Angola-30. The sequence goes on along the minus strand of NZ_JAQREI010000002.1, from coordinate 162,387 downwards.
GTTTTAACTAACGACACTGATGAGTACCAAGGGGAGCTATATATAAGCACAACCCCTTTAGTTACCCCTCAGCATGGCAGTATTTCACTCAGCGGAAGCGGTGATTTTACTTATACGCCACGAGCTAACTTTAACGGCATTGATGCATTTAGTTACCAAGTAATTAATGAACTTGGGATGACAGATACCGGTATTGTAGAAATAACGATTAATGCTGTAAACGATGCCCCCATAGCCCTTAATAACACATACAATATAAGTGCTGACGGAACGTTATTAGTTGGCACCCCCGGCTTATTAAATAACGACAGCGATATAGACCAAGATCTGCTTACTCTAGATACAACGCCTGTTAGCCTACCTATTAAAGGTACTCTCACACTTGTTGCTGATGGTAGCTTTGAATATGTAGGTAGTGCAAATATGCAAGGCACTGATAGTTTTCAGTACCGTATTTTTGATGCTCAAGGTGCTGAGGCTATTGCAAGTGTTACAATTAATGCACTAGATCAAAATAGCCCGCCTACTGCTGCAAACGATAGCTATAGTGTAGATGAAGATACCACACTTGTAGTTGATGCAAGCCAGGGTTTACTTGCTAACGACACAGACCCTAATAATGATACTTTCATCATTGATGATACTTATCTTATTTCACCTGCCCATGGGCAATTGCAATTAGCTACCGATGGTAGTTTTTCATATATTCCTGATGCTAACTACTACGGTATCGATGAATTTCAATACCAAGTAATCGACACTTTTGGTGCCACGGCCACTGCCACGGCAACACTCACAATAAATAGCACGCCTGATACCCCTAATGCTCAAAATGATGAATACCAATTTCAGTATAATCAAACACTGGTTATTTCAGCTGAAAATGGCTTACTTAAAAACGATGTAAACATAGAGCCAGGTAATCTCATCGTTAACACCACTCCCGTAGTTAATGTACAAAGCGGTACTTTGGCACTTAACGTTGATGGGTCATTTTCCTATCAACCCGATTCAGATGCATTAGATGTTGATAGTTTTACTTATTCAGTTTCAAATGAACAAGGGCTAACATCCACAGCACAAGTTGTATTAAGTAAAACAGGGTCTAACTCCCCTGCTGAAGCTAATGATGATGAATATACGTTATTAGAAGACAGCCCTGCTACTTTGTTAAACGTATTAGAAAACGATACCGATGCCAACGGCGATACACTTACCCTTACTAATGTTACAAATACAATCGGCAGCGCACGCATTGTAAACAATAGAATTGAGTATACACCTGAGCCCAATTACTTTGGTGAAGTAACCCTAAACTATAAGATTTCTGATGGCATTGCAGATGGCACGCCAGCTCAAAGTAGCGCAATGGCCACCCTCATTATTATACCGGTTAACGATGCCCCCATTGCGGTGGCTGATAGCGCCGCAATGCAAGAAGATGCATCGCCAATTTTAGTTGATGTGCTTGCCAACGACACTGATATAGACAGTGATAATTTAACTATAACAAGTGTTGGCACCGAATTTGGCTCAGCCAGCATTGTTGATAATAAAATTCAGTATAGCTCTGCACCTAACACTCATGGCGTGGCAATTGTATCGTACAGTGTATCCGATAATAACGGCGCAGAAGCAACTGCTAATTTACAAGTAACCATTTCGCCAGTTAATGATGCACCCATAGCAAATGCCGATAGCATTACCATTACAGAAGACGCTACTGCTACCTTAATAAATGTATTAAGTAACGACACAGACATAGATGGTGATACCTTAACTCTTAGCTCTGCTAGCAGTGATATTGGCAGTGTCTCAATTGTAAATTCTCAAATTCAATACACTCCCACAGAAAACGATAATGGCACTGCAACAGTCAGCTATACAATAACCGATGGTACGCAAAGTGCTTCGGGGATACTTACAGTAACAATCACCTCTGTTAATGATACGCCGGTAGCAAACCCTGATACCGCAACCATTTTAGAAGATGCTGCGCCAACGAGTATTAACGTAATAGCTAACGACACCGATGTAGACAACGACCCCCTTGCTATTAGCACAGCAAGTGCAAGCACCGGCTCAGTATCGGTGTCTGGCAGTAACCTAGTTTACACACCTGAGGCAAACTTTAACGGCCAAGCCATTGTAAATTATACACTTACTGACGGCACGACTACCGCCGCAGGTGTGCTTACGGTAACAGTAACAGCAATTAACGATGCACCTGTTGCTAATCCCGACTCAGCGACTATTTTAGAAGATGCTGCAGCAACAAATATTAACGTACTTGGCAATGATACCGATGAAGAAAACGACGTTCTTTCTATTAGTGCGCTAACGACCACATCAGGTGCAGTTACAAGTACAGGTAATGATGTAATCTTCACGTCTGAGGCCAACTTTAATGGCCAAGTAACGGTAAATTATACCCTAAGTGATGGTACTGATACGGCTATGGGCGTACTAACAATAACAGTAACGCCCGTTAACGATGCCCCAATTGCAAACCCTGATTCTGCCACTATTTTAGAAGATGCCGTAACAACAAACATTAATGTATTAAGTAACGACACAGACCCTGAAAATGACTCGCTCACGATAAGCGATGCAAGTACCAGTACTGGTAGCGTTTCGGTAGCCGGTAGCAACCTTGCTTATACTCCAGAAGCCGACTTCAACGGCCAAGCAGTTATAAATTACACCCTAAGTGATGGTACTGATACAGCCTCTGGGGTACTTAATATTACGGTTACACCGGTAAACGATGCGCCAGTTGCCAACCCTGATACAGCCACAATAAATGAAGACAGCTCTACTACTGTAAATGTAGTGGCTAATGATACTGACACTGAAGGCGACTCACTCACTATTACCACGGTTTCTGCTGACTCAGGAAGCGCAACCATTGTGGCTAATCAAATACAATATACACCGCAAGCTGATTATAACGGCACTGCAGTTGTTACCTATACAATTAGTGATGGCGAGGCGGCTACATCAGCTACACTTAATATCACAATCAATTCAGTGAACGATGCGCCGGTAGCAAACCCTGATACAACCACTATTTTAGAAGATGCCACAGCAACAAATATTAATGTGTTGGGCAACGACACTGATGTAGAAAACGATACACTCTCAATTAGTGCTGTAACTGCCACATCGGGCACGGTGACAAGCTCTGCAAGTGATGTAATTTATACCCCAGATGCAAACTTTAATGGTCAAGCCACTATAAATTACACCCTAACTGATGGCACTGATACAGCCAATGGCGTGTTAACTATTACGGTTACCCCAGTGAACGATGCGCCAATTGCAAACCCTGATACAGCTACTATTTTAGAAGATGCCGCAGCAACAAATATTAATGTGTTGGGCAACGACACTGATGTAGAAAACGATACACTTTCTATTAGTGCTGTAACTGCCACATCGGGCACAGTGACAAGCTCTACAAGTGATGTAATTTATACTCCAGAGGCAAACTTTAGCGGTCAAGTTACTATAAATTACACCCTAACTGATGGCACAGATACAGCCAATGGCGTGTTAACTATTACGGTTACCCCAGTGAACGATGCGCCAGTTGCCAACCCAGATACTGCCACTATTTTAGAAGATGCCTCAGCAACAAATATTAATGTGTTGGGCAACGACACCGATGAAGAAAACGATACACTTTCTATTAGTGCTGTAACTGCCACATCGGGCACAGTGACAAGCTCTGCAGGTGATGTAATTTATACCCCAGATGCAAACTTTAGCGGTCAGGCTAGTGTAACTTACACCCTAAGTGATGGCACCGATACAGCCAATGGCGTGTTAACTATTACGGTTACCCCAGTGAACGATGCACCAGTTGCCAATCCGGATACTGCCACTATTTTAGAAGATGCAGCAGCAACAAATATAAATGTGCTGAACAACGATACAGATATAGAAAACGATACTCTTTCTATTACTTCTGTAAATGCTGATGTTGGCGCCATTTCTAGCTCTGGTGCTAACGTTGTTTACACGCCAGAAGTTAACTTTAATGGCCAAGTAATCGTAAATTATATCCTAAGCGATGGTACAGACACTGCTGCGGGAACATTAACCATTAATGTAACCCCTGTAAATGATGCGCCTGTAGCGCAACCTGATACAGCAACTATCAATGAAGATGCTCCCGAAACAACCATTGACGTTATAAGCAACGACACCGATGCAGATGCAACCGATACCCTAGCTATAACAGCCGTTACAGCAGATATTGGTACAGCGAGCGTTGAAAATAATGAAATTAAATATACCCCCGCCTTAAACAACGAAAGCACAGCAACACTCACCTACACGTTAAGTGATGGTACTGATGAGGTGCAAGGTAATTTAACCATTACAATTGTAGCAATTAACGATGCTCCAACGGCAGTAAACCAAACTTTTGCTATTGGTGAAAATGCCGCTGATGGAGAAACAATTGGTACTGTAACAGCGTCTGATATTGAAAATAATACCCTCACATTTAGCCTAAGCGGTGGCGAAACCTCATTATTTAATATTGATAGCAATAGCGGGTTGTTAACCGTAAATGGCAACAGTGCCTTTAATTTTGAAACAGCTACACAGCACACAGTTAATATAGATATTACCGATAACGGCTCTCCAAATGAAACCACTACAATAACCATTAATGTGAATATTACGGATGAAGAAGACCCATTAATTCCTGTAGAAGATGATGCATTTGGACGAGCGATTAGCGAACAGTTAGATCTTTCGAGCGTTTTTTCAAACGGTGAATTTAAAGATAGCATTGAGCTTAACACTAACCTTTATTTTGTAGGTTACAATAACAACACAGATACAGATATTGTTGTTGTTTCTTATACCAATACGGGCGATTTAAACACTGCATTTAATAGCAGCGGCTTTAAAACGATAGATTTTGGTGAAGATGAAACAGGCACAGCTATTATCTCTGGTAATGGCGAGTTATTTATAGGTTATTCAAGCTTTAATGGCTCAGAAACTGAAGCATGTTTATTAAAAATGAGTGCTGCAGGCGTTATAAGTACTAACTCTGGCGACGCTAACAGCGGTACTAAATGTACAACACTGGCTAATGAATCTGTAATAAACGACCTTGAGTTCACCGACAATAAAATACAAGGCGTTGGCTACTCGGTAAATGGTTCAGACAAAGACAGTTTATTCCTTAAATTTGATGTATCGACCCTCGCTTATGAATCAGGCAGCCCAGGTATAGTAGATGTAAGTGGCCGAAACCTGGATGATGAATCGCACGCTATTAAAAACTTTGGTAACTCTAATTTACTTGTAGTGGGAAGCAGCATAGGTGAAGAAGGTGATTTAGATGCAACCATCAGATACCTTATTCCTGATGGCAACAATAACGGAAGTTTTAACTCTGGCGATGCGCTTATATTAGATTTATCGGACGAAGAAGGTGACGATGAGCTACTTGCAGTTGGTGGAGTAGACGCAGCTAACTTTAATGCCTTTTTAGGGGGGTATATTACTCGCTCTTCAGGTGAGAAAGAGGCTGTAATGATCTCAATTGATAACAATGGCAATATTGATGAGAATATAGGGGATGAAGGAATCGCCGTATACAATATTGATGAAAACTCGGGTTCTGCTAATGGCGGCGCACAAATAACGGGTGTGCAATACGCCCCTATGAGTAATCAACTAATCCTCTCAGGTACTACTGGTGTGGAAGCCTCTGATGATACTCAAAACGAGCAACTATTTTCGGCGCGAGTATCTATATCTGATGGCGCGCTTGACACTAGCTACGGCAATGCAGGCATAAACATCATCTCTAACGTTATCAGTCATCAATCTGCTAATGCATCAACTATTGATGAAAATGACACTCTGTGGCTATCAGGCAGATTTAACGATTCATCTAATGAGCCTTTTGTAACGTCAATAACGAGTGATGCAAATTTAAACACCGACTTTGCAATAAATGGCTATACAAGTATAAATGACTTAAGTGTTAGCTCAGACGACTTATCGATGAATGTATTGCAGCTACAAAACGGCGTGCAAGCTAATAAGTTTTTAAGTGCCTCTATTGCACAACTTAATACTAATAATAAGCTAGTGCTCACTCGCTATACCAGTGCAGGCATTATTGATACCAGCTTTAGCCTTGATGGTAGTAAAGCCTTAAATATTAATGTTGCGTTTAAAACCATTACTTTAAAAGAGCTTAGCGATGGCAGCATCATTATTGCGGGTACACTCATAAACGGTTTAAACGAAGAAGGCTTTATAGCAAAAGTAGACCAGGACGGTTACCTAGATGAAAGTTTTGCCAGCGAAGGTATTTATACCACTGTAGATATATTAAATATCAATATTAACTTTGCAGATGTTGCAGTAGATAGCAGCGGCTATATTGTTGCTGTAGGATCTTCGACTAATGCTTTAAGCGTAACAAGAGCGTTTGCAACGATGTTAAAAAGCGATGGTAAATTAGAAAATAGCTTTGCTACAAGCGGTGCTTATTACGGCAGCGTAAATGAATTTTTTGAAACACTCTATATTGATGCAAATAAAGATATATATATTGCAGGCAAGCAAGTATCTGGCAGTGACTCGCAATTAATAATGTTGAAGATAGACGATGATGCTAACGCGCTATTTAGCTATACAGATAGCCGCTCTTCGACAGATATTAGTAATAGAGCAGCAAAAATACTCGCCGATAGTGCGGAAAATCTCTATTTAGTTGCTAATGAAGGCACTACGCCAAACCAAGCGGTGATCATCAAGTTACAACCAGATGGAACTGAAGATACAAGCTTTGCCACTAGTGGTGTGGGGCAATATCAATTAGCATCAAGTTCTGATACTAAAGTTACCGATGCGGCGATTGATACTGCAGGTAATATAATTTTATCAGGCATGAGTGATTCTAAAGGGGTGATTGCCCGCATATTAGCTAATGGCACTATCGACACCTTATTTGGAGAAAATACGCTTGGTTATTATCAGGCTAATCAATGCGATGGCACACATCAGTTTACATCAATGCTTTTACAAACAGATACCCAAGTGGTACTTAGCAGTACATGCTTTGATAATGCCTCTAATAATGTCAGTCTATCTAAGTTTAACTTTTACCCTGATGGAGTTAAGCCCTAAATTATGAAAGTTAAATTTTATGGTGTAAGAGGCTCAATGCCATCTCCGGGTGAGCATACGCACCAATTTGGTGGTAACACCTCATGTGTGTATGTTGAGCAAACAAATGGCAAAGGCCTGATACTCGACTCAGGAACGGGCATTGCACAGTTAGGTGAAAAGCTCATAGAGCACACGACCCCCATTGCAATTTTATTAACGCATAATCATTGGGATCATATTCAAGGCTTTCCTTTTTTTAAGCCTATTTACCAAGCCGATCGCGATATAACCATTGTTGTAGGTGATGTTGAAGACGAGCAAACTAAAAATGCGATTTTAATGCAAATGTCTGGCTCTTTTTTTCCGGTTAGCTACCAACACTTACCTGCAAACATTACATTAAACACTCAGCTTGCTTCTCAAAAAAACTTTACTCTAAATAGTTTTAACGTATTTACCGCGCCGTTAAATCACCCAGGCGGCGGCACAGCGTATTGTGTGCATGCTGAAGGCAAAAAAATTGCTTATATAACAGATAACGAATTGGCCCCACCTGGTGTTGTTAAAACCACAGTTACCCAGTGGGCTGAGTTTATTAAAGATGCTGACTTATTAATTCATGATGCACAATTTACTACCGAAGAGCTCACGCTTAAGCACGGTTGGGGGCATAGTACATTTAAGCAAGTAGCTGAATTAGCAATGCAAGCGTGTATTAAAAATTTAGCGGTTATAAGCCACGACCCAGCAAGAACCGATGACGAGCTACTCGCAATAGAAACACATTTACAGGCAAATTATGGCGAGCATATTAATATTGAATGTGCCAGAGAAGGCCGAACGTTTGAGTTTACGCTAAGTAAGGATTAATAGTTATTTCTCGCGTTTATATTCCTAAAATTTACCGCCACCTATTTGTAGGCTTAGCCATTACGCTGCTTATAGCTGCTGTAGAATTATTCTCTAGTGGCGCATTAGCCAAGCTGCTCAATAGGGTCGAAGGTATTATTTACGACTCTAGGCTATTGCTAACTTTACCCGATACTCCCCGTCAGCTCGACGAAACCGTTGTTATTATCGACATAGATGAAAAAACGATGCAAGAGCAAGGGCGTTTCCCGTGGAGCCGGGCAAAAATGGCAGATCTGGTAAATAAACTCACAGAGGCCGGTGTTGTAGTTATTGCATTTGATATATTTTTTTCTGAACCGGAAACAAACCCGGTTAACCAAATTCAATCTAGAGCTCCTGATTTATTAAGTGCATACAAAGTAGCGTTAAATGATATTAAACATCAGGTAGATGCTGATACCACCTTTGCTAAAGCACTCAATAGTAACGATACCGTATTGGGTTTTTTATTAAACAACGATACCTACAAACAACGTAACCCGTTGCCAGAGACAAGCGTACTATGGCCAAAGAGCGAGCAAAGTAACTCCCAAGTAACCCAGTTTTTAGGCGCTACTGTTAATATACCTATGCTGCAAAATAGTGCTACGGGCAACGGATTTATCAATGCTCACAGCGAAAACGACGGATTTATCCGTAAAGCGGCACTGGTTAATAGAGTCGGTGATAAGCTCTACCCTTCTTTAGCACTTGAGGCAGCACGTTTATATACCTTAGCGGACAGTGTTGAAACACGCGCGAGTGCCCAAGGCGACCTGACTTTTTTTGAAGGGGTTAAATTTCATGAGCATTGGATTCAAACAGATGAGTACGGCCAAATTTATATCCCGTACAAAGGCCGTGCTAAAAGTTTTCAATATTACTCTGCCACAGATGTATTAACCAAAAAAGTTGCCGAGCAGCAATTAGAAGGCAGCGTAGCATTTATTGGTACATCCGCAATTGGTTTAGCTGATTTAAGAGCAACACCAGTGGGTTTACAATACCCAGGGGTAGAAGTGCATGCCAATATTTTTGAAGGGCTACTCCATCCAGAAATTTTACCTTCTCAACCCACATGGGCTTTAGGGGCAACATTATTAATAATTACCTTTGTGGGCTGTTGCTTATCGTTTTTAAGTTTTCGTAAAAGCGCCCGCTTTATTGTCACGCTTTCAGTGAGTATGGCTGGTCTGGTTATATTGCTTAATTTTTATTTATGGTCAGTACAAAAAATTAGTCTGCCGCTATTTATGCCGCTGTTACTTATTTCCCTATTAGCAGCCTACTTTGTTTTTATTGGCTCTATAGCAGAAATGAAGCACAGCCGAAAAATTAAATCGATGTTTAATCAGTATGTACCGCCTGACCATATTGAGCAGTTAATTCGCCAACGTAAACAGCTTACTCAGCAAAGTATAAAACGAAATATGACCGTATTATTTGCTGATATAAGAAGTTTTACTGCGCTGTCGGAAGGAATGAGCGCAAATCAATTAAGTGATTATTTAAATCAGTACTTATCGGCGACTACAAAGATTATTTTTGATCACAGCGGCACAATAGACAAATACGTAGGCGATATGATTATGGCCTTTTGGAATGCCCCACTTGAAGATAGCGACCACGCAAAACACGGTGTTGAAGCAGCAATGGCAATGGTAGCAGGCCTTACAAGCCTTAATAAAGCATTTGCCGAACAGCAGCTTCCTCCCATTAGCATTGGTGTGGGTATAAGCACTGGCGAAATGAATGTTGGCGATATGGGCTCGGTGTACAGAAAAGCCTATACAGTACTTGGAGATGCAGTTAATTTAGGCTCAAGAGTAGAAAGCTTGACCAAATTTTACGGGGTAGCTATTCTGGTTACAGAAGAGACAATGCTTGCTTGTCCACAAATTGCATTTCGCTTAATTGATAAAGTACAGGTAGTAGGTAAAGTAAATGCAACTGAGCTATATGAGCCTGTCAACTTTATAGATGATATAAGCGAAAGCCAGCTATTTGAGATTAAAAAGTCGTTCACTGCTATGCAGCATTACAATAATAAAAATTGGCAACTCGCTCTATCGTTATTTGAAGAGCTAAGTGAAACTAGCTTATTGACTGACCACGTTTACCACATTTTTATTAACCGAATTAAAAATACCGATTTGCAAACTTTAGCACAGGATTGGAATGGCGCCTTTATTCACAAAACAAAGTAGTAATAATATGTCTGAGTACATTAAAGATAGAACAAATCTTCATCACTTTATTGATATTAGTATTAGGCTAACAACAGAAAAGGATGCGAGTAAACTTCTTGAAGAAATTCTACAAGTTGTTATGTCTATTTCTAACTCTGACGCAGGGACTATTTACTCTATTACAGATGACAAGCAGCTAAAGTTTGAAACGGTTATTAATAAATCTTTAGACCTCTATTTAGGGGGAGCTTCAGGGAAGCCCGTTGACTTTCCTAATATAGATTTGTTTATAGATGGAAAAGAGAACGAAACAGCTATTGTCGCTCATGCGGTTAACTCTGGTGAGATTATTAACATACCGGATGTATACGCGGCCCTGCCCTTTGATATGAGCGCTGCCCGTAATATGGATGCGCGTACGGGATATCGCACCCAATCTATGTTAACGATTCCGCTAAAAGATCATACCGATGATATTATTGGTGTGATCCAACTGATCAACGTAAAAGATCAACACGACAATATAATCACTTATAGTGACGAACTTGTCACATTGATACGATCATTTGCATCGTTAGGCGCTATATCACTGACAAACTCTACCCTTATTAAGGGAATGGAAGAGCTATTTTCTAAATTTGTAGAAACCATTGCTATGGCCATCGACGAAAAGTCCCCTCATACCGGCGGACACTGTAAGCGAGTTCCTGCACTTACTTTAATGCTTGCTGATGCTGTGCATAAAATTGACCGTGGTCCCTTGGCTAACTTTTTAATGAGTGATGCAGACCGTCATGAGCTAGATATAGCAGGCTGGCTTCATGATTGCGGCAAAATAGCGACTCCCGATCACATCATGGAAAAGTCGACCAAACTCGAAACTATTTTTGATCGTATTGAACACATTGAAGCTAAATTTGAAGTTATTAAACGTGATTTAGAAATAAGCTATCAAAAACAAATTATCTCTGCAATGAAGCTCAATAGGCCAATTGAGGTTTTACAATTTGAGCGCTTACTCGATACCGAATTAAAACAACTTTCTTTAGATCGCGCGTTTTTGCAAAGAGTTAATGTGGGTGGCGAGTTTTTATCAGATGAAGATGTTGCGAATATTGACCGCATAGCATCTCATTATCACTTAACTATAAACGGCAAAGATACCCCGTTACTAAACGCAGATGAAGTAGAGAATTTACAAATACGCAGGGGCACACTAACGCTCGGCGAGCGCGACGTTATGAAGCGCCATATGGATGTGACTAAAAATATTTTAGACACACTGCCATTCCCTAAGCATTTAAGTAATGTGTCTGAATATGCACTGGGCCACCACGAAAAACTAGATGGTACAGGTTACCCGCAAGGATTAACTAAAGAGCAAATGTCGATTCCGGCAAGGCTAATGGCCATTGCAGATATTTTTGAAGCCTTATCAGCAGTAGATAGGCCTTATAAAAAAGCAAAGCCTGTGAGTGAGTGTTTAGCTATTTTAGGAAAAATGGTAGAGAGCAACCATTTAGACGCCGATATATTCGCGGTATTTGTAGAGAGTGAAGTGTATAAGCACTACATAAATGAGTACGCAATTGCAGAGCAATTAGACTTTGTTGATTTAACCACCCTACCGGGCTATTCACCTATAAAATAAGCCAGCTTAACTTACTCAAGCTATAAAAAATGCCACCTTGCGGTGGCATTTACACACGGGTTATTTCTACAAGTAGAAATTCTTTTTATTTTTGATTACTTTTAAACAAAAATTATGCCGTAAATGTAGCACTAAGGCCTATATCTAGCAATAAAAAGGTAACTTGTAGTTATAAACCTATACCAATTCCGCAATAATATTTAATCATTTTATGGGGCTAAACGTGCCGCTACCGGCGTTAAAAAATGCTCATTTACGACTGCATGGATGCACAAGGTAGAGCAATGCAGGCGCAATTGCCGAGGACAACTAAATAGCGAATTTTTTGCCAAGCTATCAACACGTTTTTCCATCCCCAAATTGAGCACTTAATTAAGCAAATTGGTATTAGTAACCTAAGCCGTGCTGGATAAACCAATTTTCATGGTTTATGGTGTCATCGTTTTTAAACTTTGATACACACGTATTTTTCTTCAAGGTATTCATCAAGCCCTTGATGGCCGCCTTCTCGGCCTAAGCCAGATTGCTTAACTCCACCAAACGGTGCCACAGGGTTAGATATAACCCCTTCGTTAACACCAACCATGCCAAACTCAAGCCCTTCGCTAATACGATAAATCTGCTTGATATTTTGACTGTAAAAATAAGCCGCTAAGCCGTATGGAACATCGTTAGCAAGGGCAAGTACTTCGCTTTCCTCATCAAAAGGAATAACCGTTAATACCGGGCCAAATACTTCTTCGTGGTATATATCCATTTCGGTCGTTACGTTAGTAACAATAAGCGGGTTTTGAAAACTGCCGCCTAAGTCGCTGTTATCCCCTATTAGGTCTGCGCCTTTATCAAGTGCATCTTGCACAAGCTGCTGCACTTTTTCTTTCGCTTTTGGGTAAATCAGGGGGCCAATGTCTACGTCCTCTTCAAACCCATTGGCTACTTTTAATGCAGCTACTTTAGGCGTAATTTTACTAAGCACTTCATCTAAAATACTGCGCTGTATAAAAATGCGGTTTGCGGCTACACATGCTTGGCCACTGTTTCTAAACTTAGCCGCCATGAGGCCGTCGATTGCTTCGTCTATATCGGCATTATCAAAAATAATAAAGGGGGCGTTTCCGCCAAGTTCCATGGAGGTACGTTTAATTGTACCCGCACACTGAGAAAGTAACTGCTTACCTACGCCTGTTGAACCTGTAAAAGTAAATTTGCGTACCACTTCTGAGTCTGTAAGTATTTGTCCGACTGTTTTTGCGTCTTGCGAAATCAGTACGTTAAAAGCTCCTTTTACAAACCCGGCTTGATCGGCAAGGTATGCCAACGCCAAAGCACATAAAGGTGTATATTCAGAAGGTTTTAGCACAAAGCTACAGCCTGCAGCGTATGCTGGCGCCACTTTACGTGTCACCATAGCAACCGGAAAGTTCCAAGGAGTAATGCCAGCCACAACGCCTACAGGTTGTTTAAAGCTCGTTAATCTATGTGTATCGTCGGTTGGGGGGATCACATCGCCGTAACTGCGTTTAGCTTCTTCTGCAAACCATTTTATAAACCCAGCGCCATAGTCTATTTCACCTAACGACTCTTTAAGCGGCTTTCCTTGCTCTTTGGTCATTAGCTCAGCAAGCGTTTGCTTGTGTTTTATTACCAGCTCATACCAACGCATTAGCGTATCACTTCGCTCAGTGGCATTGGTTGATTTTAACTTAACAAACGCACCTTGCGCTGCCTTTATTGCGCTATTAACGCCTTGCTCGTCTATATCACTTACTTCAACAATACTTCTTTCGGCCGCAGGGTCGTCAACGCTAAAACGCTGGCTTGTAGAATAAAAATCACCGTCGATAAACGAATCAGAAAAAACCAAATCAGACATAGAACCTCCAAGTAAAAGCTATCAGCTATCAGCTATCAGCTATCAGCTATCAGCTATCAGCTATCAGCTATCAGCTATCAGCTATCAGCAGCTTAAAAAAATCGAGAAATGAATGTAAAGCTACTTCAATTTATTAACACAAATAGCTAAACCTCCATCATGAGCAGCTAAAAAACTGACGGCTGAAAGCTGAAAGCGCTAAAACAAAAAACCGCTGTAGAGACCAAGCAACTACAGCGGTTTTTACGAAATCAAAGCCGTTTAGAATTAATGCTCTTCATTAACGATATTGAGATTGTACTTAGGTATTTCAACCACTAAGTCTTCATCTCTAATAACTGCTTGGCATCCTAAGCGAGATTCTGACTCTAAGCCCCATGCTTTATCTAGCATGTCGTCTTCTAGCTCATCGCTTTCATCTAGTGAGTCAAAGCCTTCGCGGATCACTAAATGGCATGTAGTACATGCACATGATTTTTCACATGCGTGTGGAATGCTAATGCCATTTTTAAGGGCCACATCAAGGACTGTTTCGCCCGCAGGCGCTTCAAGTGCTGCACCGTCAGGACATAACTCCGGATGGGGAAGAAAAATAATTTGTGGCATTCTAACCTCTTTAAACGTTGTCTACTGACTGCCCTGTAAGGGCCTTTTTAATTGATGCATCCATTCTGCGCGAGGCAAAATCGCTGCTAGCGTTATCTACTTTTTCAATTGCGGCTTTAATATCACCTGGCTGCTGCGCGGTTTCGCGCACTTTAGCAAGCTCGCTTATTTCAGCTTTTAAATTAGCAAGTTGAATATCGTCGAGCAAGTCACCGTCGCTAGCAAGTGACGCCTCTAGTGCTTCTATAACACGTAGCGCTTCTACTTGTTGCTCTTTAAGCATACGTGCTTGCATGTCGTCTTTAGCGTTACTCATTGACTCTTTAAGCATGTTAGCTACTTGGTCATCAGATAAGCCAAATGATGGTTTAACTTGGATTTCAGCTTGCACACCAGTTGATTTTTCCATTGCTGATACACTTAATAAGCCATCGGCATCCACTTTAAAGGTAACACGAATATGTGCAGCGCCTGCTGCCATAGCCGGTATGCCTTTTAAGCTAAATTTAGCCAGCGAGCGGCAATCGTCAACCAGTTCGCGCTCACCTTGTAGCACATGTAAAGACATTGCCGTTTGGCCGTCTTTAAAGGTAGTAAATTCTTGTGCACGAGCAACAGGAATAGTGGTATTACGCGGAATTATTTTTTCAACTAACCCACCCATCGTTTCAAGGCCGAGTGACAGTGGCAATACATCAAGTAATAGCATGTCAGAATCTGGCTTGTTACCTACTAATACATCAGCTTGTAATGCAGCACCTAGTGCAACAACACGATCAGGGTCGATTGATGTTAGCGGCTCTTTTTCAAAAAAACCTTCAACTTGGCTGCGAACCAGTGGCATGCGAGTTGAACCGCCTACCATTACAACCTGCAGCACTTCTTCATTTTCGATGCCAGCATCTTTTACTGCACGGCGACACGAACGAAGTGTTTTTTTAACAAGTGGCATAGCCAGCTCATCAAAGGTTTCGCGTGTAACTTCTACGGTGTGTTTTTGCTCGTCAAATTCAAGTACTACATTCACTTTTGCGAACTGGCTCAGTGCTTCTTTACAGGCTTTTGCTTTATTTATAAATAAGCGAAGCACAGAAGGTGATAATGCCGAAATACCGGTTTGTTGCTTAAAGTAATCGACTAATAGCGAATCGAAATCATCGCCACCTAAGCTTGAATCACCGCCAGTTGCCATTACTTCAAACACACCTTGGTGTAAGCGAAGTATTGAAATATCAAAGGTGCCGCCGCCTAAATCGTAAACAGCAATGATACCTTCTTGGCCCGAGTCTAACCCGTAAGCGACTGCCGCAGCGGTTGGCTCGTTTAATAAACGTAATACGTTAATGCCAGCAAGCTCGGCTGCATCTTTAGTGCTTTGGCGCTGTGCGTCATCAAAGTACGCAGGCACAGTAATTACTGCACCTAAAATCTCTTGATTCCCAAAGCTTTGCTCTGCACGCGCTTTAAGTGCCGCTAAAATATGGCTAGAGGCTTTAACAGGGCTGATTTTTCCGGCATCGGTTTGAATGGCAAGTGAGCCGTTATCTTCACAAAACTGGTACGGTAATTGGCCGTAGCTTTGCTCTATTTCAGCTTGAGTTTTACCTAAAAAACGCTTAACCGAAATAAGGGTATTGGCTGGGTCTTGTGTTGCAGCTTGTGCAGCATCGCTGCCTACCGTGATGCCGCCAGCTTGGTAACGCACAACCGATGGCAACATGGCTGCACCAAGGTCATCTGTTAATGTGCGGGCTTCGCCACTTTGTACCGTTGCAACCAATGAATTAGTGGTACCTAGGTCAATACCTATTGCTAATTTGTGTTCATGTGGTGCCGCGCTCTGCCCCGGCTCAGCAATTTGCAATAATGCCATAATGCTCTTTAAACTCGTGTTGCTCGCTTTACAGCAAGTAATTAATCGTCAAATAAACTGTCTTCAATGCGCTCAAGTTCGTCTTCTAATTTATATACAAACTTTAATTTGCGAATGTTGTCAGCAGCTTGTTGATATTGCGCCTCGTCGTTACTTGCAAGTTGCTCGGCAAGTTCATTACTGTATTGGATTTTTAATTGCTTTATTTGTGATTCAAAATTGGCGATAGCGGCCTCAGGATTACTTGCTGAAGCGAGCTCTTCAAGCTCTTCACGCAGTTCCATTTGCTGCATCAAGAACATTGGATCTTGCAATGTTTGTTGCTCAGCTCGAATATCAACACCTAGCTCGCTGAGCATATATTCTGCTCGTTTTACTGGGTGTTTTAGCGTTTGTAGCGCATCGTTAATTTCAGCGGTACTTTGTACGGCCATTAACTTATCACGGCTGCTCGCATTAGCGTGGCGATCGGGATGCACTGCGCGCTGCAGCTCTAGGTAATGCTTATTTATTGTTGCCAAGTCAATGTTGTAATCAACTGGTATTGCAAATAACTCAAAGTAACGCATAGCTTCAACCAATAAAATTTAGAAATACAAATTTCACAAATAACAAAGCCCTACAATTACTGGCAGGGCTTAAAAAAACTACAAAGGTAGCTGAGCTTAAACAGTAAAGCTTTCGCCACAACCACACTCGTCGGCTTGGTTAGGGTTATTAAATTTAAACCCTTCATTTAAGCCTTCTTTGGTGTAGTCAAGCTCAGTGCCGTCGATGTAAACCAAGCTTTTAGCGTCAACAATTAAGGTAACGCCTTTAGCTTTAAAGGTTTCATCGTCTTCGTTAAGCTCATCAACAAACTCGAGTACATAAGCAAGACCTGAACAGCCCGTCGTTTTAATGCCAACGCGCAGGCCTAAACCTTTACCGCGGTTTGCTAAAAATGATTGTACGCGGTTTGCTGCCGCATCTGTCAATGTCACTGCCATGAATTTCTCTTACTTCGCTTGTTTGCTTTTGTAATCAGCAATTGCTGCTTGAATTGCATCTTCAGCTAAAATTGAACAGTGAATTTTCACTGGTGGTAATTCAAGCTCTGCACTGATATCAGTGTTTTTGATAGTTGATGCTTCGTCTAGTGTTTTGCCTTTCACCCACTCTGTTACAAGTGATGATGAAGCAATTGCACTGCCGCAACCGTATGTTTTAAATTTTGCATCTTCAATAACGCCTTCAGACGATACTTTAATTTGCAATTTCATTACGTCACCACATGCTGGTGCGCCAACCATACCCGTTGCCACTGACGGATCATTTTTGTCTAAAACACCAACATTACGTGGGTTTTCTACGTGGTCGATTACTTTATCACTATAAGCCATAATTCTATCCTCATTACCTGCTACGGTAGGTGCTCACTCGTATTAGTGGTGAGCCCATTCAACTGAATCTAAATCAACACCTTCTTGATGCATTTCCCATAAAGGAGACATCTCGCGTAGGCGACCGATAGAGTTTTTCATTAATTCAACGGTGTAATCAATTTCTTCTTCGGTAGTAAAACGGCCAATACTAAAACGAATTGAGCTGTGTGCTAGTTCGTCGTTACGGCCAAGTGCGCGTAATACATATGAAGGCTCTAGACTTGCTGATGTACACGCAGACCCTGATGATACCGCTATGTCTTTTACTGCCATAAGTAACGACTCACCTTCAACAAAGTTGAAGCTGATATTTACAATACCTGGTACTGATTGGTCTTGTGCGCCGTTAAAGTATACTTCGTCCATATCAGCCATAATGCCGTCAATTAGGCGTTTACGTAATGCGCTGATGTGTGCGTGATCTTTTTCAAAATCTTGCTTAGCAATTCTAAATGCTGCACCCATACCTACTAGCTGATGAGTTGCAAGTGTACCTGAACGCATACCACGTTCATGGCCGCCACCGTGCATTTGCGCTTCTAGGCGAGCACGTGGTTTACGACGAACGTAAAGTGCGCCAACACCTTTAGGGCCATATACTTTGTGGCCTGAGAACGACATAAAGTCAACTTTAAGCTGTTGTACGTCGATTAATACTTTACCTGCGCTTTGTGCTGCATCTACGTGGAACATAATTTTACGTTCGCGACACATTTCGCCAATAGTATTGATATCTTGAATTACACCTAGCTCGTTATTAACGTGCATAATGCTGACAAGAATAGTGTCGTCACGCATAGTTTCTTCAAGCTTTTTAAGATCTAACAGGCCGTTTTCTTCAACGTCCATATAGGTTACTTCAAAGCCTTGGCGCTCAAGTTCACGACACGTGTCGATTACTGCTTTGTGCTCAGTTTTAGCGGTAATAACGTGCTTACCTTTCTTTTTGTAAAACTGCGCTGCACCTTTAATTGCAAGGTTATTTGATTCTGTTGCGCCCGATGTGAAAACAATTTCACGCGGGTCAGCATTAATTAAATCGGCAATGTCTGTACGCGCTTGGTCAACTACTTCTTCAGCTTGCCAACCAAAACGGTGCGAACGTGACGCAGGATTACCAAAATTACCGTCCATTGTCAGGCATTGCATCATTTCTTTTGCAACACGCTCGTCAACAGGCGTGGTCGCTGCGTAATCTAAATAAATCGGTAACTTCATTTCTCTCTCCGCTGCAGGTCAACTTTTATAGTTGACAGCTTACTTGAATGTTTTCCAACTGCTTAATTGCATTATTGATGCTGTTATCTTGGCGAGATGCGATTTCTTTCACATCTGATTTTTCCACCAATTCAGCTAAGGTAATATTATTTAAAAACTCTTCGATACGTGCGCTTAAATCAGACCATAGGTTGTGAGTTAAACAACGCATACCACTTTGACACCCGGTATCGGCACCTTGGCAACGTGTTGCATCTACCGATTCGTCTACGGCGCTAATTACGTCGCCAACAGAGATAACCGCGGCTTCTCGGCCTAGCAAATAACCGCCACCAGGACCACGAACCGAGCTCACTAAGCCATTTTTACGTAAACGGGCAAATAATTGCTCAAGGTAAGACAAAGAAATTTCTTGTCTTTGTGAAATATCAGCAAGGGCAACAGGACCTACACTCGCATGTAGTGCAACATCCAGCATAGCTGTTACGGCATATCTGCCTTTTGATGTTAACTTCATAACGCCCCCCGCACAAAAGAGTGCAAATTTTAATTACCAGAGTAAAATAGTCAAGTATTATCACTTGATAAAAATTTGATTAAAGAACACTGTTCTATTAACAAATTTTTAATACCTGACCTTTTTGGTCAAGTATTAGGTGTATTGTAATTACTTGAGTGTTTTAGTCAAGTATTAGCTCGTTATTTACCCGCAGGTTTTTATAACCAATCGCTATACCTTACTTAGGAATAGATTTATTAATTGAGGTAAGAATACCGCGCAATATGTTTAGCTCTGCCTCTTCTGGGCGTGCACGGTTAAACAAACGGCGTAGCTTGGTCATTACTAAACCTGGATGCTGCTTAATAATAAAACCGGTGTTATCGAGCGTCTCTTCTAAATGCTCGTAAAATAACTCTGTTTGTTTTGAGCTTGGGTAAGCAGTTTCATCGTCTGCTTGCTCAGCCTTTGGCTGCTGATTTAAAAACGCCATACGTGTTTCGTAGCTTAGCGTTTGTACCGCCATAGCTAAATTAAGCGAGCTGTACTGTGGATTTGCAGGAATACATACATGGTAATTACACAGCTGTAGCTCTTCGTTAGTTAAACCGCTGTTTTCACGGCCAAATACGAGCGCTACAGGGCCGTTTACAGCCTCAGCAACTAGCTTTTCACCGCATTCACGTGGCTCAACCATAGGCCAAGACAGCGTGCGTGAACGAGCACTCGTACCAATAGTTAATGCACAATCGGCAATGGCATCAGCCACGGTATCAACAATAACCGCATTGCCTAAAACATCGGTTGCACCGGCTGCTAAGGCGCTTGCATGGCTGTCTACTTCACAAGCAGGGTCCACTAAATACAGTTTTGATAAACCCATGGTCTTCATGGCGCGAGCCGCCGAACCAATGTTGCCAGAGTGTGAGGTATTAACTAAAACGATGCGAATATCATCTAAGATCATTGCTGTGCTACTTTACTATGCCAAAAAATTGTGCGAATTCTAACATAAAAGCGCGCTAAGATCCTAGATCCTTAAAGCCGATCAACACGCTAAATACCGTTAAACCATGGCCGCTTTTACATACACATCAAAACGGTTCTTTTTTGTTTTAATTTGCATGCTGGGGGTTTGATTGTTTAAAAATGGGGCGTAATCAGGGCGTTTAACTACCACACGCTTACTGGCAAGTGGGTAGGCAAATTCAAGTAAGTCATCGGCGTCGGTGTCTGCGCCTACTAATGCCTGAAATACGCGCATTTCTTTTTTAACTAACGCTGATTTTTCTCGGTGTGGAAACATAGGATCTAAATACACAACATCAGGCATGCTCTCGCACTGCTCTAACAACGTGTGGCTTGAGCCAAACACTAAGCTCATATTTTGCTGCATCCACGAACCAATCTCTGCATCTTCGTAAGCGCGTTTTAAGCCATCAAATAATAAAGCTGCTACCACAGGGTGGCGCTCATGCAGTATAACCTTACAGCCAAGTGACGCTAGCACAAAGCCATCTCGGCCAAGCCCGGCGGTGGCATCAAGTACAACAGGCGTTGCGCCCTTATTTAAGCCTACCGCTTTTGCGATTGATTGGCCTTTACCGCCGCCAAATTTACGCCTATGAGCAACAGCACCTGTAACAAAGTCAACGTTTATTGCGCCAAGTTTAGGTTCATCGCTTTTTAAAAGGCTCAGCCCTTTATCGTCGTAATGCAGAGTAAAACCGCTGCAACTTTGCGCCCATTGGGCTAAGTTAAAACGCGTTTCTAGCTCATTTAAATATGGGCGACACTCTTTAAAAGCACACTGAATAACCACTACACACTCCGACGAAAAATTTCAGCTGCAGTATAACAAGCGTTAAAGCACTAAAATAGCTCTATATCGCTTTGGTGTGCAAGACTATGTGAGCTGGCCTCTTCTACTTTTGAGCGTAAGTTGCACAATAATTCGTTGCGGCTTTCGGTCACTTGTTTAAGCTGGTACTTTATAAACGCTAAATCACTATTTGCGGTTACTAGCAGTTGCATAGTTTCGTCTAATTGCGACATGTATAAAGTTAAATCAGCTGGATTGGCGTGTGCTTGTGTTTGCTTAATTGCACAGTTGAGTTCATGAAGCTGCTCTATAAACTGCCTTGTGTAGTCGTTTTGTACAACATTTTGGCTAGTAAGCTGCTTTACTATATCTTGCAAAGCAGTGCTAATTTGGGTGGCTTGTTCAAAGCTATTTTCGTTTCTTTCCATAGCAACGACCTTTTCGTTTGTCACTTCGAGTATGTGGGGAAATAAGTCTTTATAACGGCCGTATAAAGCACGATTATCAGCCGGCATATTTTTAATTAATAAAGATATTTTGGGGTAGTTAATAATGGTGCTGCTACCAATATCAACAAATCGATTTGCATTACGGTGCTGCTCTAAAAGCTCCTGCTCGAGCGGGCATACGCCACTTTCTAAACTATAAAAATAGCTCCCCCCTTGGTACCAAAACACAATAACAACATCTAAATTAAACGGGCTAAAAAAGGCAAGTAAGTGCTCGCTTAACGAATGAAAGTTATGAGAGTGATAGCTTTGCCCCACAAACCTAACAATACGCCCCATATCCCCCGACTCCGCCAAAGCCATTGCGGCCGTATCTTGCGCTTTAGCAACATCAAATTTTAGCTTTTCACATTGCTGCCGGTACTCATACAGCACTTTAATGCGTGCCATTAGCTCTTCGGTGTTGAAGGGTTTTATAATGTAGTCAGATGCGCCTACGCTGTAGCCTTTTACTCTATCGTTAAGCTCCACCTTAGAGGACAAAAACATAACGGGTATATCGTGTGTTGACTCATCCTCTTTTAGTGCTTGGCATACTTGGTAGCCGGATTTACCGGGCATTTCTATATCAAGTAAAATTATGTCGGGCGTGTGCTTTTTGGCTAGCTTAAGTCCTTGTTCGCCATCTTTAGCGTGAATAAGCTTACAAAAGCCCGCTAAAGCCTCTTCAATAATTCGATGAACATACAAATCGTCATCAATCGTTAGTACCAACTTTGCCATGCCCTAGTCCATTTTGCTGCGTATACACAAAGCATAGTACGGGAGGTTAAAATTACTAAAAACAATTGGCCAATATATTAAAAAACATAAAAAAAGCGCCATATAGGCGCTTTATAAGGTTAAGTAGTTGTTTATGCAGCTATACCACTGTGACGCAGTAAGGCATCAACATTTGGCTCGCGACCACGGAACTTTTTAAATAACTCCATAGGTTCTTCACTGCCGCCTTTTTCTAAAATATTTTCTAAGAAGGCTTTACCTGTTTCGGCGTTAAAAATACCGTCTTCTTCAAATTTAGAAAATGCATCGGCAGAGAGTACCTCAGCCCATTTGTACGAGTAGTAACCGGCGCTGTAGCCACCTGCAAAAATATGACTAAAGCCATGTTGAAAACGATTAAACTCAGGCGGGTTAACCACCGACGTGCGGCTACGTACGTCGTTTAAAATCGCTTGAATTTGGCACTCTTGGTTTGCCTGGTAGTCGTGGTGGATTTTAAAATCGAACAACGAAAACTCAATCTGACGCAGCATTTGCATGCCAGAATTATAGTTTTTAGCAGCCAGTAGCTTATCAAGTAGCTCTTTTGGTAACGGCTCACCACTTTCAAAGTGGCCTGAAATAAAGCTCAGCGCTTCTTCATCGTAACACCAGTTTTCTAAAAATTGGCTTGGTAGCTCTACGGCATCCCATGCAACGCCGTTAATACCAGCAACAGGAGCAGCATCAACTTGGGTAAGCATGTGGTGTATACCATGGCCAAATTCGTGGAAAAGCGTGGTTACTTCGTCATGTGTAAATAGCGCCGGTTTGTCGCCTACCGCTTTATTAAAGTTACACACTAAGTATGCCACGGGTGTTTGCAATTCTCCGCTGGCGCGCACTTTACGCCCCATACAGTCATCCATCCACGCGCCGCCACGTTTGCGCTCGCGTGCATATAAATCAAGATAAAAACGACCGCGCAATGTATTACTGCTATCAAAAATTTCAAAAAAGCGAACATCGCTGTGGTAGCTATCAAAGTCGCTTACTTCTTTTACCTTAATACCAAAAAGGCGGCTAACGGTTTCAAATAAACCGCTAAGTACTTTATCTGCAGGGAAATAAGGGCGCAGTACTTCATCTGAAATTGCGTATTTTTCTTGCTTGAGCTTTTCGCTGTAGTAACCAAAATCCCATGCTTGAAGCTCAGTAATACCATGGTGTTGCTCAGCATAGGCTTTTAGCTCTGCCACTTCTTGCTCTGCTTGAGGCTTAGACTTAGCGGCTAAGTCTTCTAAAAATGAGAAAACTTGCGCTGGCGACTCGGCCATTTTAGTTGCTAATGATTTTTCAGCGTAGTTATTAAACCCTAACAGCTGCGATAGCTCATGGCGTAGTGCAAGCTCTTCTTTCATAATGGCTGAGTTATCAAACTCACCCGCATTAGGGCCTTGATCTGAAGCGCGCGTACAAAATGCCGTGTAGGTTTCTTTGCGAAGTTCGCGGTCATCTGCATAGGTCATTACCGGTAAGTAAGACGGAAAATCAAGCGTAAATACCCAGCCGTCTAAACCTTTGCTTTTAGCTGTTTCGCTAGCAAGCGCTAATGCCGACTCTGGCAAGCCTGCCAATTGGCTTTCATCGGTAATGTGTTTATGCCATGCAAGCGTTGCATCCATTACGTTGTTACCAAATTTAGAGGCTAGTTCAGATAAACGCGTGCTAATTTCGCCGTAGCGCTTTTGATCTTCTGCTGATAATGCAATGCCTGAAAGTTTAAAATCACGTAGAGCGTTGGTGATGGTTTTTTGCTGCGCAGTGCTGAGTGTTTTAAATTCGTCGCTGTTATAAAGCGCATTATACGCTTCGTACAGGCCTTGATGCTGCCCGACAAATGTTGAGTACTCAGATATAAGTGGTAAACATTGCTCGTAGGCTTCACGCAGCTCGTCGTTATTCATGACTGAATTAAGGTGCGATACCGGTGAAAACATACGCGAGAGTTTATCGTCGGCTTCTTCAAGGGGTAATACTAAATCGTTCCATGTAAACGAGCCTTTCGCTAACACGTCACCTATGGCTTTACGACATTGCTCTATACCGTGCTTTAGTGCCGGTACTACGTACTCTGGCTTTATTTTTGAAAACGGGGGTAAGCCTTCTAGGCCAATGAGTGGATTTGTTTGTGCTTCGCTCATGAATTTTCTCAATTTAATTGACTATGAATTTGAAGTTGGGGCAAAACGGTGAAATACAAGCCTCCATTAATGGGTCTAATATAGCTTAGGATGAAACTGATCGGCATAATAAACAATTTCGTTTGTTGTATTTATCAGCTTTTTAGCGCGCCGCGCTGGGTGACTTGCACTTAGCATATGCTATCATCGGCACATTATAGTTAAATATATTTTTTGAGGATAAAACATGGCTCAGCATTTTGATTACATTGCGATTGGTGGTGGTAGTGGCGGTATTGCCTCTGCTAACCGTGCGGCAATGCGTGGCGCTAAAGTAGCGCTTATCGAAGCAAAACACATGGGCGGCACCTGTGTTAATGTAGGCTGTGTGCCTAAAAAAGTAATGTGGCATGGCGCACAAGTTGCTGAAGCAATTAACTTATATGCACCTGATTACGGCTTTAACGTAGAAGTAAAAGACTTTAACTGGAGCAAACTCGTTGAGAGCCGCGAAGCGTACATTGGTCGCATTCATAAAGGATACGACAACGGTTTAGCTAACAATGGCGTAACCGTAATTAATGGTTTTGCTAAATTTGTTGATAGCAAAACCGTAGAAGTAAACGGCGAGCATTACACGGCTGATCATATTTTGATTGCAGTAGGTGGACGTCCGCATACTCCTAATATTCCAGGTGCTGAGTACGGTATAGACTCAAATGGCTTTTTTGAATTAACAGAGCAGCCAAAGCGAGTAGCGGTAATTGGCGCAGGTTACATTGCTGTAGAACTTGCCGGTGTACTACATGGTTTAGGCACAGAAACTCATTTATTTGTACGCAGACACGCGCCGCTTCGTAATTTTGATACGCTACTGGTTGAAACCCTGGTAGAGATCATGAAAAAAGAAGGCCCAACACTGCATACAGAATGCTCGCCTAAAGAAATTGTTAAAGAAAGCGATGGTAGCTTAACCATTCATTTTGAAAATGGTTACAGCCAAAATGTTGACCAAGTAATTTGGGCTATTGGCCGTGAGCCAAGCACCGATGTAATTAACATTGCAGCAGCAGGGGTTGAACTAAATAGCTCTGGTTATGTAAAAGTAGATGAATATCAAAATACAAACGTACCTGGTATTTATGCTGTGGGCGATATTATTGAGCACGGTATAGAACTTACGCCTGTCGCTGTTAAAGCCGGCCGCACCCTATCAGAGCGTTTATTTAATAAAGACCTACCTGATGATTTAAAAATGGATTACAGCCTTGTACCTACCGTGGTATTTAGCCACCCACCTATTGGTACTATTGGTGAAACCGAGCAAGAAGCTATTGCTCGCCACGGCGAAGAAAATGTAAAAGTGTACAAGTCGGGCTTTGCCGCTATGTACACAGCCGTTACACAACACCGCCAACCGTGTGCGATGAAGCTTGTATGCGTAGGCCCTGAAGAAAAAGTAGTTGGCTTACACGGCATTGGTTTTGCCGTTGATGAAATGATTCAAGGCTTTGCGGTTGCTATGAAAATGGGCGCAACTAAAGCTGATTTTGATGCCGTTGTTGCTCTGCACCCTACAGGCTCAGAAGAGTTTGTGACGATGCGCTAGGCATATTCTGCTTATAACGTTAAAAGCCCTTACTATGTTTTAGTAAGGGCATTTTTTATGCTTAACGCATTTAACCCTATACAGCACAACTAATTAACTCAACTTATTACAAAAAACACATCATAAATACATAAAATAAAAACATAACCCATTAATTTAACAGCAAAAAATTTAGACCGATAAATATATAAAAAGTTTCTATAATGTTTTGGCTTTTAGCCATTTTTATAATTAAACTGCCGCGCATTGTTTTCTATTTGAGCTTTTATATGTTTTTACTGCGATCTTTTATTTACTTATTATGCTTAGCAGGTGTGGCTTTTTTAATTCAGCTTGAAGGTTTTGATTTACAGCAAAATGCACTTTACAGTGAAGAAACACTAACCGAACACATGCAAGATATTTTAACGTTTTTAAGTTGTATGCTGTTTTTCTACGCCTCACGTATTCACTCTGATCTTAAAATAGCCGCGCTGTTACTGGCTGCATTGACAGCTGCTATGTTTGTTAGAGAATTTGACACCTACCTAGATATGTATGTGTTTGATGGCGCATGGCAAGCAATTGTATATACGCTGTTAGGGAGCGTACTACTTTACTTAAAAGCCCAACGAGGCTTTATTTACAGCTCGTTAAAAGCCTATGCGCAAACACCGAGCTATGGTATTTGTCTATCTGGCTTAGTGACCTTACTCGCTTTTTCGAGAGTGATGGGCAAGGGCGAATTTTGGCACTCAGTTATGGGAGAACAATACGTTCGGGTAGTTAAAAATATTATTGAGGAAGGCGTAGAAACCCTAGGTTACACACTTATTTTTATCGCTGCCATTGAGCTTGTATTGTTTTGCCAAAAACACGCTAAACACACGCAGGTCTCTATTACAGAGCAAACAGCCTAGCTGCTAAGTAATACCGGTTTAATTAAGTATTAGCCATTCTAGCGTACAAGATAAAGCGCTAACAGGGTTATAACGCTATTCAGCTATTGCTATAAATGGCTCATAACTTAATACAATTGGTATAAGTGATTTTATGTAGCTTAAATTTGCTAATTGGTTTGATTACTCAATATACTTAGCGTGCCTATTGCTACTCGTATTTGGAAGTTATGATTAAAGACATACTCATGCACCCTTTTTTAGTTTCTGTGCTCGTGCTTGCCATTGCATTTGTGCTTAAAGTACTGGTTGATAAACTAGCAAGAAACCGCGCAGAAAAAAAAGAAAAAGACATTCGTTACATCACTCATAACATTAAGCACTTTATTAATTTTGTTATGGTGTTGTCGCTGCTATTTGTGTGGTCGACCGAAATACAAAATTTTGCGCTGTCTATTGCTGCGTTTGCAGTGGCTATAGTGCTTGCAACTCGCGAGTTTATACAATGCGTTATTGGCTTTTTTTACCTAGTTACCACCCGCCCGTTTAGAGTAGGTGATTGGATACAAGTAGGTGACTATTTTGGCGAAGTAGCCGAAACAGACTGGGTAAAAACCACCATGCATGAAATAGACATGCACACTTATCAGTTTTCGCGCAAAACAATTTATATACCAAATAATAAGCTGATCACCAGCTCAATTAAAAACCTTAATTATGTAAAACGCTTTGTTACTCATCATTTTACTATTGTACGCAGAGAGAGCTTTAACCCTTATGTTATTCATGACGAGTTAGTCAATCAGGCAAAACTGTACTGCGAAGAGTTTCACGATGTAGCAACACGTTATAATTCGATGATAGAGCGTAAACTCGATGCCAAAATTTCGGGTCCGGCACCGGTTATTCACTTTGGCACTACAGAGCTTGGTGAGTTTAAAGCAAGCTTTACGCTATTTTGCCCAACCAACAAAGCACTTGAAATAGAGCATAAATTAACTGAGTGTTTTATGGCTTTGTGGTACGAACAGGCGAAGAAGAACAAAGAAGAGCAAAGCGAGGCGTAAACCTCGCATTGGTAACCTATAAAGCGCGAATTGCTTCGCGCTTTATTGTTTTATGCGGTACCACCTACTGTAAGTTGGTCTATTTTAAGGCTTGGCTGACCTACCCCTACAGGAACGCTTTGGCCATCTTTACCGCAGACACCCACGCCTTTATCAAGGGCTAAATCATTGCCTACCATAGAAATATGCTGCATCACCTCTGGGCCATTGCCAATCAGTGTTGCACCTTTAATTGGCTGGGTAATTTTACCGTTTTCAATTAAGTACGCCTCTGATGCGCTAAATACAAACTTACCTGAAGTAATATCTACTTGGCCGCCACCAAAGTTTGGTGCAAATACCCCTTTTTTAACTGAGCTTATAATATCAGCTTGGCTATGCTCGCCCCCTAGCATGTAGGTGTTGGTCATACGCGGCATAGGTAAATGCGCATACGACTCACGACGTGCATTACCCGTTGGGTTTACACCCATTAAACGCGCATTGAGCTTATCTTGCATGTAGCCTTTTAAAATACCGTTTTCGATAAGTACGTTATAAGCTGCAGGTGTGCCTTCATCGTCAACGTTAAGTGAACCGCGGCGATCAGCCATGGTGCCATCATCAACTACTGTACACAGCTCAGATGCTACTTTTTGCCCCACTTTACCGCTAAATGCCGAAGCTCCTTTACGGTTAAAGTCGCCTTCAAGGCCATGGCCTACCGCTTCGTGTAGCAACACGCCAGGCCAGCCATTGCCTAACACAACTTCCATTGTGCCAGCTGGTGCATCAATTGCCTCTAAGTTTACTTTAGCTTGGCGTACTGCTTCTTCGGCAAAGCCCATCCAACGCGGCTTGCCTTCAACTAGCTCTTTAAAGTAACCATAATCTAAGCGTGCGCCGCCCCCTGCACCACCGCGCTCACGGCGGCCATTTTTTTCAAGTAAAACGGAGCAGTTTAAACGAATAAGCGGGCGTATATCGGTAGCAAACGTGCCATCGCTGGCAGCAATTAATACTTCTTCGTATACAGCCGACATTGAACTAATTACTTGCTCAGCATCAGGGGCGAGTTCGCGTATATAGTTTTCAAGCTCACGCAATAAACTCACTTTATCGCTGTCACTCATGCTTGATATTGGCTGATGCGGGGCAAATTGCTCTTTTGCTTTCACATCGCTAAATACTTTAATGGTTTTATCTTCGCCTGCATCGGCAATGCTACGAGCCGCCGTTGCGGCTTTGTTTAACGCTTCAAGGTTAATGGCATCAGAGTAAGAAAACCCTGTTTTTTCACCACTAACGGCACGAACACCTACTCCGCGCTCAACATTGTAAGAGCCTTCTTTTACTAAGCCGTCTTCAAGCACCCATGACTCATGATGGCTTGATTGAAAGTATAAATCGGCGTAATCCACTTTATGCTGATGAATATACCCAAGCGTTTTTTCGAGTTCTTCTCGATTTAGCTGGCTGTCGTGTAATAAATGCTGTTCAACCGAATTCATAATAAATGCTCTCTAAATCGTTGATGAGATTGCACGGGCATATCTCTTCTAATTTTATTTAACTGGTTTAGGTCGGCGTAACCGCTTATAAACCCTACCCCACTTTCAAGCGTTGCTATTTGCTCGCCCCACGGTGAAATAATAATACTGTGGCCGTATGTTTGGCGGCCATTTTGATGCGTTCCATACTGCGCCGCTGCTATAACGTAACATTGCGTTTCTATTGCGCGTGCTTTTAATAAGGGTTGCCAATGTGCTTGCCCAGTAGGGAGTGTAAAAGCACTGGGCACTAAAATTATTTCAGCCCCTTGGCGCGTAAGTGCGCTAAATAATCCGCTAAAGCGCAAATCATAACATACTGTTAAGCCAATTTTACCAAACGGTGTAGCAACAACCACCACATCATCGCCTGCCTGAGTAAAGTCTGACTCTCGATAGCTGGCGGTTTTATCGGCCACATCAACATCAAATAAATGCATTTTATTGTACGTGGCTACGCATTCACCTTGGCTATTAAATAAGTGCGAGGCCGCAAAGTATTTATTATTTTTGTGTGGCTCAGGGACGGTGCCCGCATTTAGCCAAATATTATGCTTTTTACACAATGCACTTAATTGCAGCTTGTAGTGAGTAATACGTTTAGCAACCGCTAGCGTATCATGGCCACTTTTACTAAATACTAAAAACGCCTCGGGTAAACATACAAGCACTGGCCTGGCTGCGGGGAGTTTATTTAACGCCTCGACAAGGGCTGCCATGTTTTCATCGGGGTTAGTGCCTGAGCACATTTGCAAAGCAATTATATTGGCGTTTAGCGTACTCATTGTGTTGCTGTTACCGCGGCATCTTTAAGTGTGAGTGTACTGGCCGCTTGCGGCTGATTTTGCGCAGCTTGCGGTAAGGTAACTTCTTTGCTTTTACGCTCAAGCTCTTGTACCACAGGGTCATTCATTTTGCCGGTTACTTTAAAGTTGATTTCGGAGATTACTCTTGCTGAGTGAATAACCTTATCAAGCGCTAAAGCGGCAAGCCCTGTGACGGGATTAACCATCCAAGCCACAATAACCGGAATACTAGATGTTACTTGTGGTGCCACTGCTAAATCGTAATCTATTTCAAGGGTGTTTAAATTAGCATAGCCGTTAATCGTTAAATCGGCTGGCACGCCATCCATTTTGGTATCTTTTGTGTAGGCTATACCTTTATCTAGCTGCATAGAGCCTTTTAAGCTGTTGTAAAAAAAGCCTTTTGAAAATACATCTCTAAAATCGAGTTTTAATTTACGCACTAGCGAGTCAAGGCTAAGTAACGAAAATACACGTGCCCCACCATCACTTATTTCAGCAATGTGGCCTTCGCCTAAATCCCACTTAACTTCACCGCCCAAACTAGGTATATCAAAGTCATACGGGGCGCCTTGCCAAGCAAGGTTGTAGTTAATATCGGCTTTTGAATCTTTTATAGCGGTGGTGATATCAAATTCATCAAATAGCGCGCCTATATCGTCACTTTTAAGTTCACCATTAAATTGCGTAAAGCCACCTTGCCACTGCCCTTCGGTACGTAAAATATGGTCGCCCTTATCAACCACAAGCTCAGAAATAGTAAGCTTGTCGCCTTCACCGACCAGCGAAGCGCTCACTTTATCAAGCTGATAACTTGCCACTTTACAATCTGCACATTCAAATTCAATGGCAGGTACTGTGTTAAGCCACGCTAGGTTTTGCTCTGGCAGTACATCGGTGATCTCAAGATCTTCTTCTACTTTAGGTGCAAAGTTAAGTCTTAAGTAATCGCTATTTATGCGTATCGGCTGGCTTGGCTGAGAGCTAGGAATAAACACGTCAGCACGCAGCTCTTTGGCATTAAGCTTTAAATATAAGTCGTTTTGCTGGGGCGCTAAGCGCATTTCAAAATCGTTAAAAATAATGTCGCTAGCATTAACTTTGTCAATATGCGCAACCACTTCATTTAATGGCGGCATAATACCCTCAGACTGCTGGTCTGGCTTAGCTTGAGCGGCTTTAATTATTTGGTCTATTAATTCAAACCATGCTTCTAGTTGCGTTTGTTCAAGGTTAATATTAACGCTTAAATCTTTTTGATTTAGCCCTAAATCTTGCTCACCAAGTACAATATGCATATTACTAAATTGCGGCTGACCGTTTTCTAAAATCGCATTAAAATATAGCTGCTGATTAGCATTAGCCGTAATAAGATTTGAAATATCATCGCCTTGCACTATGCCCGTTAACGGCCAAACCTGTTCACTTGTTTTGCCATAGGGCGCTGGTAGCGTGCTCGTCAAGCCACGTAGCTCAGAGCTAACCTGAGCGCGGTAATTAAAGCCTTGCTCAGTAAAATTAAGTGCAAGGCCTATATCAACTTCACTTTGCCCACTCAGGTACCCTTTCAGTACACCTTGCGCCTGGGTTGTTAGTGTATCTGCATTTAGTAACGCCGTTATATCAATATTAGCGGTGTACTGCTGTGCTTCGCTTGCACTATTATAGTTAATGCTAAGCGGCATACCCAACCATGTAGCGCTGGCGTTTTGCATGCTAATTGTATCGTTTTCAAAGCTGAGCTCGCCGCTTAGTTTTTCAAGCGCAATGCCTGGGGCTGCAATATAAACAGGCAAATCGTTTAGTTTTACTTTGCCGTTTACACTGGCTCCACCTTTAAATTTAGAGCCAATCAAAAGAGTTACGCTTGCATCGGCTTGACCTTTACCTTGCACCACTTCAAAAATATTGGCCAGTGGGTTTGCAATCGGGGTGGCTGCAAAAAAGTCATGCAGTTTTTCCATTTGCGCGCGTTTATCTATTTGTACAATGAGTTCATCAGCGTGCATTAAATCGGCAATACTCACTTGCACGCTATCGCCTACTTCTAAATTAACTAACTGGCCTTGCTGGCTATAAATATCCATTCGCTCGTTGGCAAAGTGCAACTGCACATTGGCGTTAGTTACTGCCGGCCAATTGGGGTCAAACGCGTACGTTGCATTATCTATTTGCGCGAGTACATCAAATTGGCCGCTGCCATCGGTGAAAGGAAAACCTGAAAGCGGACCTGCAAATAATACTTGCGCCTTAGCTACTTCGCCCCCTTTTATTGCGCCATTTAAGTAGCTTACAAGTTGAGGGCTCATTGCCTTTAACGGAAAGTAGTGCCCAGCTACTGTGGCATCTTCTGCATAGGCTTCCGCGTAAAGATCTAAGCGAGGATCGTCGCTAAGGCTTACATTTAGCTCAGCCGCTAAGGTAACTTCGTTATTATCAAACCAAATATTATTACTGCTTACATTCCAGTAATTATCTGTTTTTGCTAAATCCAGATCGATATTAATTTGGTTGTAATCAATATTTTTACTGAAGCTGTCGCCGGTTATTAAAGTCCCGTTTTCGCCAAATAACTGCACTCGCCCGCGCTGCTGATTTATAAGCCCCGAGACTCTAAGTGCCTGCGCTGCAGGAACACCAGACACTTCTTGCCAGCCAATATTATTAGCTGAAAACCATAACTGCCATTGCTCATCTGGATTAAGTTCTAGGTAGGCTTGATCGATAAAACCACTTGGTTTGCGGTTTAAAAGTGGCTGTAATGCTTCAAAGTTAGTTAACGACGCCAAGTTACTCAGTAAAGAAAGATCAACCTGCTGCAGCCACACTTTATTTTGCTTACCTAAGTTTGCCTCAAATTCTAGACTTGGCCAGGTTGTGTCGTTATTACTAAATGTCAGGCCCGTGCTTTTTAAGTGCCAAGCGTTTGCCTCAGGAAATAAATGAAATCCCCCTTCGCTTAAGCTTACTTGTTTAGCTTGTTGGTTGTTTTGCCAGTGCACAAAGCTAGGTAACCACTGCATTTTTACATCACTGATAAAGCCATTTTCGAGCTTAAGCCAAGACTTTAAGTTTATGTCTGTGTAAAGCTGTTGTTTTTCAGTATTAATATATTGCGCCAACCAATTAGACACATCTACGCTATTTGCTTGAACGTAAATATCACCCGCAATTTGCTCTATAGTTTTGCCACTAAGCGCGATACGTGCGTCAAAGCTACCCACACTAATGCCGGGCAAGGCGAGGCTGCCGCTTCCTAAATGTTGTTCATCTTGGTTTTGCCATACTATGTTTTCGAGTAATAGTTTGCGCTCTCTACCATCTTCTAAAATAAAATTAATACTCGAATTTTCAATAGCAAAATGCCCAGTATCTCCCAAAAACAGCTCTTCAATTAGCTCTTTTTGTTCAAACGAGACATCATCGTTATTGGTGTTATTAAATAAATTTTGAATATTTACACTGGTATGAAAGCCATTAATAACAAAGTAATTAGACTTTAACTGAAAGGATTTAATGCTCTCCCATAGGTTAAGCTCTAAGCTTGTTTTGGCAATAGTGAGCGATATAGGCGCAGTTTCGTTATCCTTAAAGGAGAGATCTTCTAATACCAAGGCAGGGCCGGCGCCATGCCAACTGGCAGAGATTGCGCCTATAGAAAGACTAATGGCAAATTTATCGTGCAGGTAGGTTTCTATATCGCCTTTGTAGTCGTTTGCATAAGGTAAGGTGTACTTTAAAATAGAAACGATCACGGCCAGTAATACTAAAATTATGGCGCAGGTTTGCCATAACTTTCTAAAACAAAAAAAACAGACCGCTTTCGTTTTCATTACATCATTACCACATCAAACTGCTCTTGGCTGTATAGGCTCTCTGTTTGAATATTGACCTGTTTTCCAATAAATAGTTCAAGTTCGGCAAGGTTATGATACTCATCATTGAGTAAGGCTTCACTTACAGCAGGTGCCGCATACACCATGAATTTATCGGCATCGTAGGCGCGATTAACGCGCACTATTTCGCGCAGTATTTCATAGCATACGGTTTCGACTGTTTTTTGTGAGCCACGTCCAGAGCAAGCCGGACATACATCACACAAAATATGCTCAAGGCTTTCGCGGGTGCGCTTACGGGTCATTTCTACTAAGCCTAATGCGCTTAAGCCGTTTATGTTGGCTTTTGCACGGTCTTTAGATAGTGCTGATTCTAGTGAATGTAATACTCTGCGTTTATGATCTTCGCTGATCATATCGATAAAATCGATAATAATAATACCGCCTAAGTTACGCAGGCGTAGCTGCCTAGCAATGGCTGATGTGGCTTCCACATTGGTATTAAAAATGGTTTCTTCTAAATTACGATGCCCTACAAACGCACCTGTATTCACATCAACGGTGGTCATCGCTTCGGTTTGGTCGATAATTAAATAACCGCCTGACTTAAGCGTGACTTTACGATGCAGTGCTTTTTGAATTTCGGTTTCAACGTCAAATAAGTCAAAAATTGGGCGCTCACCTGGGTAATACTCAAGTGCTTGCGAAAGCAAAGGCACAAACTCTTCAGTAAACAGCTTTAGCTCTTGATAGGTTAGCTTAGAGTCAACTCTAATGCGCTCCATATCTTCACCTACGTAGTCGCGCAGGGTTCTAAATGCAAGCGTTAAGTCTTCGTGTAATATACTGGCTTTATTGGTTTTTTTACGACGTGATACAATTTTTTGCCATAGTTTTCGTAAAAATTCAGCATCGTGTCTTAGCTCCGCTTCACTGGCGCCCTCTGCCGCTGTACGAACAATAAAACTGCCATTATCGTCGCCGTATTCTGCCACTATTTTTTTAAGTCGCGCACGTTCTTCTTCGGTTTCTATACGCTGACTAACACCTACATGCGTAGCGTCTGGCATAAACACTAAATAGCGCGAAGGAATAGTGATATCGGTAGTAAGCCTTGCTCCTTTAGTGCCTAGTGGGTCTTTAACCACTTGCACCATAATGTATTGGCCTTGGCGTACCAGCTCACGTATGTCTTGTACTTTTTTAATCGGCTCGTCGTCTACCCCCTCAACTATTGAGGCGCTATTGACTATGTCTGATGCATGCAAAAAAGCGGCTTTTTCTAGGCCTATATCAACAAAAGCAGCTTGCATGCCTGGCAGTACGCGGCTTATTTTTCCTAAGTAAATATTGCCTACAATACCTAGGTTGCCTATACGCTCTAGTTGAATTTCTTGTAATACACCGTTTTCGATTAGGGCAACACGGCTTTCACTTGGCGTGACATTTATTAGTAATTCTGTACTCATGTTACCTTCTTAAGAATGCTTGTAATAATTGTTCGGTCTCGTATAAAGGTAAGCCTACAACAGCAAAATAGCTACCCGCAATGTGTGTAACAAAGCGACCACCTAAGCCTTGAATGCCATAACCACCGGCTTTATCTTGTGGCTCGTTTGACTCCCAATAGCTATTTATTTCTTCATCGCTGAGGGTTTTAAAGGTCACATCGGTACTCACTACACAACTTAGTACATCTGTTTGTGTAGCAAAAGCAACGGCAGTAAGTACTTGATGTGTATTGCCAGATAAACGTTTAAGTGTTGTTATGAAATGGTTTTTATCGCGTGGTTTACCCAACGATTCGTTATCAATAACAACCACAGTATCGCTACCAAGCACTGGGCGGTCTGTGTAACCAAGCGCTACGCCTGTTTGCGCTTTTAAGCGGGCTAAGCGCTCAACCAATGCATGAGGCTGCTCGTTTGCAAGTGGGGTTTCATCTGCATCTACACTGAACTGTTCAAACTCAATGCCTAACTGACTCAACAACTCTTTACGTCGCGGGGAGGCTGATGCCAAATATACTGCGGTTGTCATTACCTGATCCTAAAATGTCTACGGTATTTGCGAAGAAGTAAAAAGACCCAAAACCAGCTGACCATACCGGTCGCCACTGGCCACAGGTATTGTGGATTAAAATAAACACCTAATAAAAAGTGATTTAACCAAAATTGCATTAGGTGATACAAGGTTAAAAATAAGCCCACTAATAAGCTTTGCTGCCAAAGCGAAAAGTTACGTATTTTTTGAAAGTTACTTGCGGTCACAAATATACAAATAGAATACGTGAGTGAGTTAACCCCTAATGGAGAGCCTAAGGCTAAGTCCATGAGTAGGCCAACAACCCACGCGGTACCAATATTTAATCTATGCGGCACTGCCAGCGACCAGTACATTAATACCAGTAATACCCAATCAGGTCTGAAGGGCTCAAACGAAAAAGGCAGTGGCATTAATGCCATAATTAAAGCAAAAAAGATGCTTAGGGCAATTAACAATGAATAACGATTAATCATCGCTGATTTGCTCCTGTTGATTGCGCCATAAAATAACCAACAAACGAATACGGTCTAGCTGTGCAATAGGCTCTGCAAATACTTGAGCAAATGGGCGCCCTTCATCGCGGTTTATTTCGGTGACAACAGCCACCGGGTAACCTTCAGGAAACGTACCGCCAAGCCCCGAGGTCACGAGTACATCACCAATGCGAACATCAAGGCTATGAGGTACATGCGAAAGCTTAACAACGTTAATTTTACCTATGCCTTCAACTACCGTGCGTACGTCGTTTCGTAGTATACGTACCGGCGTAGCATGAGTTGTGTCGGTCATTAGTAACACGCGCGACGTGGTAGAGCCTACTTTCGTTAATTGACCAACAACCCCCATTTCATCAATTACCGCTTGGCCTTCGCTTAGGCCGTCGGTGGTACCGCGGTTAATAACCACTTGATGACTATAAGGGTTTGAATGTACAGAAAGTACTTGGGCTATTTTTTTACGATTAGATTGCTTAGCCGATGA
The DNA here is from genome assembly GCF_028599215.1 of Pseudoalteromonas sp. Angola-30. Lineage (NCBI taxonomy): Bacteria > Pseudomonadati > Pseudomonadota > Gammaproteobacteria > Alteromonadales > Pseudoalteromonadaceae > Pseudoalteromonas > Pseudoalteromonas sp. Angola-30. Next base: position 125,043 of record NZ_JAQREI010000002.1, on the reverse strand, counting down.
GCCAAGTAAAGCACGTAGCTTTTGGTTTTCGCGGGCTAAAAATTGGTATTGCTGCAATTGCTCGCTTTGTAGCATTTGCTTTTTTTTCAGCGCTTCGTTTTCACTCAGTAACTGATCGCGGGTATGCAGGCTTTTAGCACCTAAGCTAAATATTTCGTAAGGTAGGTTGGCAACGTAAATTAATGGGCTAACAAGAGTATTAAGGCTTGTACGTACAACCGTACCGCCTTGTGTAAACTTATCGCCCGCAATGAGCACTATGCTCAAAAGCACTGCGACAAAAAGTCGCAGTTGCAAAGAGATGGTTTGTCCAAACAGTAATTTCATTAATCGTAACTAAAAACGTCACCACCATGAACATCAATCATTTCAAGTGCTTTACCGCCGCCACGTGCTACACACGTAAGTGGATCATCGGCAACAACCACAGGAATGCCTGTTTCTTCCATTAATAAACGATCTAAATCTTTTAATAGTGCACCACCGCCAGTCAGAACCATACCGTGAGCTGAAATATCTGATGCAAGCTCAGGTGGAGACTGCTCAAGTGCAACCATTACGGCACTTACAATACCCATTAGCGGCTCTTGGAGTGCTTCTAAAATTTCGTGCGAGTTAAGTGTAAATGAGCGAGGAACACCTTCGGCTAAGTTACGACCGCGTACTTCAATTTCAATTGGTTCGTCAGTTTTAAAAGCAGAGCCAATTTGATGTTTAATATTTTCAGCTGTTGCTTCACCAATTAGGCTACCAAAGTTACGGCGCACATAATTAATAATGGCTTCATCAAATTTATCGCCACCAATACGCACAGACGATGAGTAAACAACACCGTTTAGTGAAATAATAGCAACTTCGGTAGTACCACCACCAATATCAACAACCATAGAACCGGTTGCTTCTGATACTGGTAGCCCAGCACCAATTGCTGCGGCCATTGGCTCTTCAATTAGGTACACTTCGCGCGCGCCGGCACCCATTGCTGATTCGCGGATTGCACGCTTTTCTACTTGGGTTGCACCACACGGTACACAAATAAGTACACGCGGGCTTGGGCGCATAAAGTTATTGTTGTGCACTTGTTTTATAAAGTGTTGTAACATTTTTTCGGTTACATAAAAGTCGGCTATTACGCCATCTTTCATTGGGCGAATCGCTTTAATATTACCCGGTGTACGCCCTAGCATTTGTTTTGCTTCTGTACCCACAGAAGCAACACTTTTAGGTCCACCAGCGCGTTCTTGACGAATAGCTACAACTGAAGGTTCGTTAAGTACAATACCTTCTTCTTTTACATAGATAAGGGTATTGGCTGTACCCAAGTCGATCGATAGATCGTTTGAAAAAATACCACGGAGTTTTTTAAACATGAGGCTGGATGACCTTTGAAATACGTTCTTATGTTAGCTGCACTCACTTTAACATGCCTAATTAGATGAGCAATATAAAGCGCAACTACCTTTGTTAATTTGTGAAAAAAGGAAGCTAGGCTTCCTTGGTTAAATGCTATCGTTCGCGGACTAAGCGAAAGCCAATGTAGTTAGATCTAAAATCTGGCGCTAAAATTAATCGTGTTGAAGCACGTGCAAGGCTTGGTGCAAAGTTCCACGCCCCGCCTCTTACTGCAACATCAGATTCGCCCGACTCTTTAGCTGTCCATTCCCACACATTGCCTACGGTGTCGTATAATCCAAATGCGTTAGGAGAAAAAGAACCCACCGGTGCTGCACGTTTGTTTGACCATTCGCTACCACACCAACCACAGTTAGCTAAATTTTTACCTATTTCGTTACCCCAAGGGTATTCTGTTTCTGTACCTGCGCGAGCGGCGTATTCCCATTCAACTTCATTAGGTAAACGGTACTGCTGGCCGGTTTCGCCAGAGAGCCATTCGGCGTACGCTTTCGCGTCGTTAAATGTTAAACACACAGCAGGAAAATCGCTGCTTTGCTCAAAACCTGGGTTACGCCAGTTTAAATTAGCTTCCCATACGGGTTCGCCATTTAAATAATAAGCACACCCTTTGCTTTGCTCTGCTTGTGTTTTATACCCAGTACTTGCTACAAACGCTTCATAGGCACCTACGGTAACCTCTTTGGTTTGCATAGCAAATGAGCTGGCTATCACTTTTTCAATAACCGGGCGTTCATTTGCTAAACCATTGCCGTTAATATCGCCCATCTTAAATTTACCGGCGGGCACAACTACAACATTATTTTGTACATCAGCAGAGCGATTAGTGCTTGCTGTACGACTTACAGGTTTTGGTTGCTCGCGAGTGTAAGCCGGTGCAGCAATCGACTCAGACTTTTTTACTAAGTTAGCATGAATAGTCTGTGCTTTAGTTAAATCAACTCTTACTTTGTAAGGCTTATAACCTAATTTACGTATTTCTACGTTATGCACACCACGCGGTAAACGCGTAACTAAACGCGTAGAGCCAAAGCTCACCCCATCAATAAACACTTCATCATCGTAAACATTTGAACGTAAAGTCAGCTCAACTTGCTGATTTTTCTCTTTATTTATAATTGATGGATAGTTTTTTTTTGTAGGTGCAGCTTTCACTGAATAATCGCGCACTGGCTGATTGTTCATTCGCGATACAGACACAGTGTCGGTATTATCCGCGGCGTTGCTGAATGTTAACTGACTATCAGAGTAGGTTGTACCGTAACCAGGCTGATACGCTGTCGCGAGTGGCGAGCCATATTCAGAACAATAACGGTTATCTACGTTTAATAAGTTACATAGGCGGCTGCTGTTTACTTCGCCGCGCATGGTTACGCTTAAGTTAACGTTGTAATTGCCTTGTCCACTAAATGCACTGTTAACTACATGGCTACTTAAAATTTGTACTTGTGCGCCTGCCATGTTGCGTTTTGGTTCAACAATTCGCTCTTCTGTTAAATTAGCAAATATTTGATCAACAAAGCGCTTAGTGGCTTTTTGTAAACCCATTTGCTGGCCGCGTTGCTCACAAGCTGCGAGCGTTTCGGTACGCTTACAGTTAATTGTGTGGTTTACTTCAAGTGTACCTTCGCGGGTAAACTCATTACGTAAACGCTCTACTCGGGCTGTAGTTAATTGCTCTTTTAAGCTTTCTAAGGTGTTTAAAAGCGTATGTTTTGCAACACGAATTTGCTCTATATCTTTACGGTGAGATGCAATTGCCGCCAACTGCATTGAGATGTCGTCTTTATTTTGCTTATGATCAACCACGGCTTTTTGATAGCGCGATTGGGCAGCACTAATATCAAGCGTAGGATCGTCAATTAAGCGGCGATACATTTCGTTCATCGCATCAAGTGCTTGGTTTTTCTCTTTATCAAGCTCTGTAGAGCGAGAACGAAGTAGTTCAAGTTGGTTTTGTAACTGACTTTCTTCTTTTAAGTGTTTTTCAAGTATTTGTGTCGAGTTATCGTATTCTGTTTGTTTAATACTAATCTCTGATTCAATTCCGGTTACTGTTGCTGTGTCTTGTGCAAATGCACTACTAGCTAACAAACTAGCGGAAATTAACAGAGATAAAGGAGCAATTCGCATATATTCCAGTCCCAAAAAGCGGCAATTATTTGGTCGTTATTATTGTTTATTAGAGTGTACTCACTTTTGAAAGCTGAACATTTTTCAACCATCAAAAATCAATACACCCAATGCCTTATGCTATGTACTTGAAGCACAAAACACAAGCTTTGTTCAATTATTATCTTAGTTTACAACTATTCTCTTGTTTCACGCCAGTAAATAACCCGATCATTTCCTCTAAAGCGACCAAATTGCAAAATAGCATGGGGATCTTGCTGTGAATTATCACCAAGCCAATCCCACTTTAACCAATTTTCTGTTTCGTATTCTAATGTAAATGTACCACTGCCATTTGGTATTGCATAAATAGCATTGTTTGTAGGGTAGCTGCCTGCCTCTAATGAACCCGCTGCACCTGCACCATACTCATAGCTTAATATTGGCGTTGATGGCGATATTTGGGATAACTGCGGATGCTCAAATACACTGCAGTTATCTTCGGTATTTAATACAAAGCCTGCTCCATCAAAGTACTGAGCCTGCATAGGCACACGTAATGAGTCTAAATCTGAGCCGGCATTGTTGCCTAGCACTAAGCGTCCAAAGCGAAAGTCTATTGGCACATCATTTAAACGCACGCTATTGCAATCAGTGCTGCAGCTCGCTTGCGTACTCGGCTCATCGTTGGCATCAATTAAAGTAGCCCCTTCTGTATTAGTGACGGTGGCCATAAGATTAACCATAGTAAATGGGCCGTCGGGGTTATTTATAGCCAAGCGCGTTAACATGGCAGTGCTGTCGCTCATTTGCCATTGTCCATCGGCTAGAGTGTTCCAACTGTTGCTACTTATATTGGCTAACCTGCTGGTTAGCGTTGTTGCGGGTACATAATTACCAGCTTGATTGTTTTCGGCATTTATTTGTACTTGGGCTTTTTGAAAGCCTTGTTTGTAATTAGCCATTAGCTGGTTGTTATGATTAAGTGCTTGTACCGTAAAACCAAGCTCAAAGGGCTGATCTAAATAGGTTAAATTACTGCCTAACTGTGTACATTGCGCAGCAGCTTGAACACCTAATACTTGATAGTGCGATGGAGCAAATCGCCCTACGTTGTTTAGCTGCCCTTTTACATCGCCCACACCAAAATAATCGCCATCTTGTAAACCCGCAAATACGTTTATAATACCCACTTGGTCATAAGCGTACTGCGATATGGATTCACTTAAGCTTCCTGTATCAGTAAAGGCAAGGGTACTTAGCGCTTCAATTTGCCCCTCATTACCAGAGCTGGGTAATACTAAGCTATGTGTTACTAAAGGAGACTCGCTAATGAAGTGTTTGGCAATGGGATTACTATGAATAGCGCTATAGTTATCAGGTATCCCATCGTTGTTATTGTCTTGCCCTGCGCGCCACTGTACTGCATTCATTTTTAAATCAAATGACTCACCCGTTAATCTAAATAAACTATCGTTTGCTGTTTGAGCATAGCCGTCACTTGCAACTTGCATCGCTAATCCAAAGGGCTTAACTACATATTCGTTAGAACTGCCGGTTAAGCTTACTGATAAATTAGTTACTGGGTCTAATACAATTGTTGCCCGTGCATTTAAACTTAATTTAGCGGCATCGGGGTAGTTAATAGCAATAGGGGCTTTTGAGTCTTGATCAAAGGTGAGCGAAAAAGTTTGATATGCTTGCTGCACGCTATACGTATTCGCATTATTACTAAGTTGTATTGGATCTGAACATGTAGCGCCGGCACTGCAGGTATAAGCTAAATCTAAATCAACTTGACCACCTGCAGGGAATGCGGCTTCGCATACGCCTGTTGTAGTATTTGTTTTAACCGCTTGAATGGATAGCTCGGCGGCATTAAAACCCTCGCTAGAGGGTTTACCAGATAATTGAGTGGGGATACTCGCTGTATTGGCTGTGTCGTTATTAAAAATAAACCCTGCATCAGAAAAAACCACTTTGCACCCGCCCAGCCCTACGTTACTACCATTAATATAACAACGCAGCGGTGCAGATGGGTCGGCGGTATTATAGCCAAGTGTGACGGTCCCTGTGGTACGCTTTGCAAGCGCTACTGTGGCAGAGCCTGTAAAGGTAATATTTTCACCGCTTACCCAGCTTTGTTGGCCACTGTTATCTGGAGACAGGTCAAGTGCGGAAGGCTCATCATACAGTAAATCACATGCATCGTTTGCACAGGCGGTTAATGTCATTTCTTTTGCTTGACAGGTTAAGCCTTGGTTATCACTTAATGATATGCGGTAGTGATCAAGCAAAACCGGCGTAAAAATACCGCAAAACCCAGGAATACTCTCTGGCACTGTTAACGCATCAAACGTAGAGCTGCCCTCGGTTATTACTTGTGTTGCAGCGGTTATAGAGCCCTGGTACGTGACATTTTGGGCAATTCTTACTTCCCCCGTTGCGACAATGTATGCAGCAATATTTGCATCAGCCGCAATGGCAACATCCCCATCGACATATATAGCTAAATACGCTCCTTCCTCAACCACAATATTCGTTTTGCCTATGTTCAAAAATGCGCTAGAAATTAGCGACGATGTATCTTTTAAAAAGATACGGGTGGGCGCTGTTACCTTGTACTCATCTTCCAATAAGTTAAGTGCTAGTTCGTCATAAAAATAATCGCCAGCTAACGATACAGGCACATCACCGGTAGAGCTTCCATCGTTTGTGACCGTGGGTACTTGCGCAGCTTGATTTGGCTCAAGGGAGTTATACCCAGTGGCCACACAGCCTTGGCCATTACACAAAGGCGGGTTGGTGAGTGCCGTTGATATTAAATTAGTGGTGGTAATAAATTGTGCATTGCTATCGGTTATTTCCACACCTTGAACAAGCTGCACTTGTCCATCATTGTAGGTAGAAATAGCGCCAGGAAATAAAGTATCGCAATCTAAAATATCGCCATTAAATACAAACGTACTGGTCATGGCCAATATAGAGGCTTCTTCTTTTACGTGGTTACGCTCTCTGTCGCCATCACGGTCTTCATCAACCACCAGCCCTAACCGATCCGCTCTTAAATTACAGCTGCGCAGCCACCCACCGTCTTCTTCAAGTCGGGAATTTTTACTTGCCACCACCAGCGGTGCCTCACTAAAGTTATTGTTAAAATTAAAGTAGTTACACCCATCATTCCAACCATCAACTTCGAATCCTGTAAAAAAGGTCTCCCAAGACACTTCTACCCCATTGTCATCGGTAAAGGTGCGATTACTGCCAGGCTCTACAGCCATGTAGGCCACCGTTTCAGTTTGAATAACACCTAATGCGGTTTCTGAGGCCTCTAACGCTATATTTACCCCGCTTGTAGATAAGGAACCACTTTGCACTGCAATGGTTAAAAAAGGCACAAGCGCTTGAGACGGCGGGTTACTATCTAAACTATTTAGTGTTTGTAACGAATGAAAAAAGTTAGGCCTTACGGCAAACGGTTTATTAAAAGTCAGTGATTTGTAACCTTTAGGCGTGATGGGGGCAAACCCCGACTTATCACCGTATTGTAGTTCAAGGCGTAAGTCGGTGTTTCCCACTTCCATAATGGTCCCATCAGGAAATTCATGCACTCCATATTCTACCGCTAAATAGTGCGCGCCCATGGTTATATGCTCACCATCTTCTCCTGATGGCTCAAGTGGCAATGCTTCAAACCCTGTGGTTGTTACATTGCGTATTCTCACTATAGCGGGGTTACCGCCTTGATTAGTGGACAACATAAATACCGCAGGAGGGGTTATGTATTGCTGCTGAAAATTTATTTTTGTCCATATGGGTGAAGTGTACGTGTCTTGTAGCTCTATAAATCGCCCTTCAATTTTAGGCGGTACAGCCATAGCGCATCGGCTTAGTAGCAAACTTATTAAACATAAAATACAGAGGGTATATTTGCTCATGGTAATGTTTTAGCCTCCACACTTAGAGTACGTTGGGTTTGCCAATATTCCTTTTGACATGCTGCACCGGCAGCACAATCATTGGCGGCGCACGTTGCAGAGCTTTGTAAGTAGTAAATATTAACGGTGCCAGAGCGGGTGCTGCTATCGGGTAAGGCTATGTATTCACTACAGCTCAGTTCAACTTCACAATTGGCTAGATAGAGGGTGCTAAAACTCCTACTGGTGGTTACTGCACTGCATGTTTGCGCAGTGCTATTTAGTGCAAAAATTTCGCTTAAGCCGGTTTCTAATCCGCTTTGGGCTGCCATGTAAGCGCGCGCGCCGTAATACTCAATGGTATTTTGCTGCGCCGCACCCGATAACACTTTAGAAAGCGCCAGCCCTAGTGCCAGCAAAGTGACAATGATCACCAACGTAATTATGAGCAAATTACCCTGCTGCTTTTTAGCAAAACTGATGTTTTTTATATTAGGGGACATTAGGCACATGCACCTCATGGCTAATACTTATTTGTTCGGTGTCGTTAAACCCCATTTGCGCAAACACATTAACAACCGCGCTGCGCTGTAGCGAAATCTCACTTAACGTAAAAAAGGCTCTGCTCGTTAAGTTATTGGCAATATAATTACTCATTAAATCGCGTTTAACGCCCGAGCTAACCTGTAAGCTGGCGGCGTTTAATTGGTTTGTAGTAAAGCCGTAGTTGCTATAGCGATACAGTGAATTACCTTCTACACAAAAGCTAACGGGCTGTTCTAATAAATAAAGGCGCTTACTCGGTGACTCTTGAGCAAATGCTTTGCTAAATTGCCATGTATCTAGCTCACTTGTAACGGCGCTGTAGCTACTAACTTGTAAACGCTTGCTTTGACTTTCATCGTATATATCGCTGCTATTTAATGGATAGATACTTGCCCAATCGTTTATTTGTGGCTCAGTTAAATTATTAAGCGCAAAATTAACGGCGGTAATCTCAAAAGGGGCACTAGTGGGTAAGTAATCGGTATAGTGAGTGGCAGATAAAAACGGCGTAAATTCTAAACACTGCTGCGTGCTACATGCTCCATTGCTGGCGTTGTCGCAATTTAAGCGCAGTGAGTTAGGGGTTGCGTGGCGAAGCTCTTTACTTAATCGGGTTAAAACAAAGCGACTTTGCGCCACCGCTTCTTGGCGTTTCACACCTTGGCTGTAAATATTAAATCCAGCGCTAATAAACGAAAATGACGCTACGGCTAAAATGCCAATAATTACCATAACAAGTAATAGCTCAACTAAGGTAAAGCCACGCTTTTGCTTTGCTCTATTCATTAGTAATTACCTTTATATGCACTAAAGCCGTACACTTGCCCCAAGGGTGAGGTTACTTCAATGGTAATTCGTTTAAAGGCAACGCCATCGTTATTGGTTGCCTCGTTTAGGTCGCTGTCGTATTGCACGTTTACAGCCAGTGAAAAGTCGCTGTATTGCGCTAATGTATTCCCTAAACTATCACTAATAGGCTGTCCTGTGAGCGCAATATAATCATCAACATCGTTAAAATTAGCCCGTGCTTCACCGCTATCAGCACCAAGCTCAGAATGAGTACTACAAGGCTGGGCACCTAAGCTTGTTTCGGAACAGCGCCTAAATGGTGGCGTGCGCTCGCTATGTTCATCAAATGATTTAGCTAATATTTCGTTCATTAATGCTTGCCCAAGCTCTGAGGCCCTGAGTGCGACAATAGGCTCGGCACTTTGCTTTGCTTGAGGTGCTATAAGCGCTGTAATGATACTTAGCGCAATAGCAAACATCACAATGCCAATAATTAGCTCAATTAAGGTAAAACCTGTTTGTATTTTAGGGGCAGGCATAAATAAGCCCTTCACCGCTAATGCACACCGCTGCTAGACCCAGGTCAATTTTACATTGTACTGTGCAATTTTGATCGGCCCTTCCAAGTGGATCAAAGTTTATTTGCGAAAACGTATTAGCATTGCTATCTAAGGCATTAAATCGTACGTCGCTGCGCTCGGTATTGATAGCAACAACTAAATGCTCGCTATTATTGGTATTTGGGCCGCCAGTACAGGTTTCTGGCTCCGGCCCCGCAACCAAGGTAGGTGAAATATACAGTTTATGGCAGCTGCTTGTTGCAGTATTTTGCATCGCGCGTAATTGTACTGTGCGCAGGGCGTTTAATACCCTATCTCTGTATGAGTATGCTTGCTCTGTTGAACTTCCTAGCAACTTGGGCACTGCCGTTACCGACAGTATGCCCAAAATAACTAAAGTAATAATTAATTCAACCAGTGTGAAGCCACGCAATCGTTGATTACTACTGCTATTCATTTATATAAATTAACACCCACTCGTGATAAGCGTAACAGTAGGAGGCGTAACAGATACAGGCGGCGTACCGTCGTTTGCATCTGCTGCTTGTGTATACTCAATACGACAATCATCAGTTTGCACGTAGCTATTAGGGAAAATAATTGCTTTTTCATCAGCAGCAACTGCTACAAGGTTAAAATCTGCAGAGTCATCAGATGCAAATTCTACATCTAAAAAAGCTTCAAAAGCTGCTTCTGTCGCTGCAGGGTAGCCATACACTGTAGATACTGCATCGCCGGTATCAACAGTAACCGTTGCACTCGCTTTTTTGTGGTCACTTGCGATAATAGATTTACCATTAACGATGTTCATACCACTGCGAATTGAGCCTTGTAAACCTTCGAGTGTAGAAGCGTTAGCATCACCCTGCAGGTTTAAAAAACGAGGGGCAGCGGTCACCGCTAAAATACCTAAAATTACAATTACAATTATTAGTTCAACAAGCGTAAAACCTGCTTGCTTATTCATTGGTTGTTTTAATGACTGCGTTTTCATAAGTAAGCCTCTTTATAATTACTTAGTTTTTAAAAATTTGCACTTTGCCTGTTGTTGGAAAGTACGAAAACCCTACTTTTTTAGCCATAACGGCGCCATCAGTAGGTAGGTTATTGGTGTTTAAATTATGAGTTAAATAATAAATACACTGGTTGTTTTTAGTGTTATAACGCACTAAATAACTCACCTTGGTTATTATAGAAATCTCAGTACTTAATGTGCTTGTTGGCGCATCTTGTAAAATTACACTTAATACTTTTTGGCATTGCAGTGCAGTCATTGCGCTGGCCCGCGTATCAGTATTAGTCGTTTTATCACCCGTTGGTGTGCCTCTCTCTCCATCAACACCAACAATCACACCTCCGTAATTAATATGTGTTGTATTATTGACGCCCTTTGGACGCCCCGATAATTCCCACTGACCTTTGACCATCAACACCGCAGAGGCAAATCCACCAGCCACCACATCCACACTAGCATTGTGTGCCTTATTTTTAATGCCTATGTATTGAGGTATAGCAAAAGCCATAATAACTGCCAGTAAAACAACTACTAAAACGAGCTCAAATAACGAAAAACCTGTTGCACGAACATGACAGTTAGTCAAAATGGCTACCCTTTAATAGCCGACATCATGTTCCACATAGGCATAAAAATACCGAGTGCTAAAATAAGCACCATAATGGCAACAAACACCGTCAAAATGGGCTCTATTTTTGCGGTTAAACTGCGTAAATCGTAATCGACTTCTCGTTCGTAAAAATCAGCCGCTTCTTGTAATAACTCATCTACGCGACCGGTTTCTTCACCCACTGCCACCATTTGCAGTACCAACTGTGAAAATAGCTCGCTACTTCGCGAAGCCCGCAACAAACTGTCGCCTTTTTCGATATCTTGACGCATGGTGATAATGGCTTTTTCCATGTAGCTGTTATCAACTGCATGGGCCGTTAACGACAGCCCTGTCGTCATAGGGACGCCCGAGCGCAGCACCATGGCTAAGCTTTGGCTATAACGGCCAAGTAAGGTGCGTTTTAAAATATCGCCTACAAATGGAATTTTGAGTTTGTGGTGATCCCACTTAAAGCGCCCAGCCGACGTATTTAAATACCGACGCCATGCAACGACTCCACCCACTAACATTAGCGCTAGCAGCCACCAATAATTGACAAAAAAGTTACTGGTGCCAATGAGGATCTGGGTCATTAAAGGCAGCTCTGCATCAAACTTTTCGAACATGCTGGCAAAGGTTGGGATCACAAAAATATTTAATATGATCATCGCAACTAAAAGCGCCAAAATAACAAAAGTGGGGTAACGCATAGCGGCTTTTATGCGCTTACGAGTCTCTTGCTCTTTTTCAAAGTAAATAGCCAGCTGATAAAACGCATCTTCTAATCGTCCCGAGCCTTCTCCGACTTTAACCATAGAGATAGTTAAACGGCTAAACACCTTGTTATGTATAGCTAACGCACTAGATAATTCACGGCCTTGTTCGAGCTGGCGTGTTACTTCAAGCAACACACTTTTAAACTCTTTATTTTGCGTGGTATCAGCAAGCCCTATCATTGCCCTAATAATGGGGATCCCGGCTTTAAGTAAAGAATACATTTGCCGTGAAAACATGATCATGTCATCAAGGGTTATTTTTTCGCTAAATAAGTTATCGAATAACTTTATATTATTTTTTGTTTCAACTAACGAAATTGAAATAGGTATGTACTGGCGCTTTAATAAGCTATCGGCGACACCGGCCTCATTATTTGCCTCAACACGCCCTTTAACCAGCGCACCGTTTGCGTCTTTGGCTTTGTAACTATAAAGCTGCATCGTCATCACCTACCACTTCAGGTACATATTCAGCCACTTTAAATACCTCATCTAACGAGGTAATGCCTTGCTTTGCATACGTTAAAGCCATATAAGAAAGCGGTGCAAAATTAGCGCTATTTTTAGCCGCTTCGGCAAAGCGCTGCGTGTCGTTAATACGCAGGGCATCCATCATAGCGTCGTTCATTTCTAACAGCTCAAAAATCCCCACCCTGCCTTTGTAGCCGCTATGGCTACATGCTGTGCAGCCTTGGCCTCGCCAAAACTGTGTGCTGCTAACATCTTCGCCTAAATAGGTAAGCCAGCTTTGTTCTTGTTTATCTGGGTGATACGGTGTTTTACATTCATTGCAAATACGCCTAACTAAGCGCTGAGCAATAATAGCGCGTAGTGAGCTTGCAACTAGATAAGCGGGTGCTCCCATATCAATTAAGCGCATTGCGCTTGATATGGCATCGTTGGTATGTAACGTAGAAAGTACTAAATGGCCTGTTAATGCAGCCCTTAGGCCTATATCAACGGTTTCTTGGTCACGCATTTCGCCAACCATAATAATATCGGGATCTTGGCGTAACGTGGTTCTTAATACACTGGCAAAATTTAAGCCTATTTTGTTGTTTATTTGCACCTGATTTACCCGCCCAATGCGGTATTCAACCGGATCTTCTACGGTAATAATTTTACTTTCTTGTTGGTTAAGTTCACTTAAAGCGCCGTACAAGGTGGTCGTTTTTCCTGAGCCGGTAGGCCCTGTCACTAACACCATGCCATGAGGGCGTTTTATAATGCTGCGCAGGCGCTTTAAAATATGCACCGGCATGCCCGTTTCATCTAACGATAAAAGCCCTGCAGATTGGTCGAGCAACCGCATCACAACTGACTCGCCATATTGCACTGGCATTGTCGATAAACGTACATCAATGCTGTGCGCGTGCACTTTTATATTAAAACGGCCATCTTGCGGTAACCGCTTCTCCGATATATCTAACCCCGACATAAGTTTTAGCCTAAGTACTAAAGCAGAGGCTATTTTTACTTGGTTTAATGTGTGCTCTTGCAATACACCATCAACTCGTTGGCGAATGCGTAATAGCCTTTCATCGGGTTCTATGTGGATATCTGAGGCACGTACTTGTACTGCATCTTCAAATATAGATTGCAGTAGTTTTACTACGGTGGCGTCAGAGGTTTCATCTGCTAAGGAATTAAGATCAAACTCTTCTACGTCTTCGTATTCTTCGTGTAGCTTTTCAGCAAAGTTAGTAATCTCTTCTGTTCGGCGGTACACATTATCAAACGCTGCCATAAGCTGGCTTTCTTGCACAACAGCAAGCTCAATTCGCTTAGGGGCTAGCATTGGCGCTAACTGATCCAACGCTCTCAAATCAGCGGGGTCACTCATTCCGACTAACACAGAATCCCCGTTATCTTCTATTACTAATGCTCGGTAGCGCCTGGCATAAACCTCTGAAAGTAATTTAGATACATCTGAAGATATTTTGCGCTGCGAAATATCTAAAAACGGTATTTGTAATTGTTGGGCTAAAAAGCGCAATAATTGCGGCTCACTTATAAACTCAAGCGCAATTAATGTAGCCCCTAACTTTCGCCCTGACGCAGCTTGCACATTAAGTGCTTCACTTAGCTGTGCTTCGGTGATCATTTGCTCATGAACGAGTAAGTCCCCTAAACGCATTTTTAAACTGGGTCTCATACAGCCTCCTTCAATGCGACTAAGCGCTGTAGTGCATGTTGCGTCATTGCGGCATTTAAACCGCCTAAATCTAGGGCAACTTTATAAAGGTGCTTTGCATCTGCAAACTCCCCCAACGCATCTTTTGAAGTAGCTAACGCCAGCCACCATTTAGCTTGCTGAGGCTGAAGCTGTGTAAGCTGTGTAAAACTCGCAAGCGCTATTTGATGTTGCTGCGCATTTTGTGCTGCAGTGCCTTTTAATACCCAAAACTCCAAGTTTGCTTGCGGCTCAAGTTCGGCTATAAGCAGTTTAAGCACGCCTTCGTACTCTTGTTGCATAATTAAAATTTTACTGAGCATTACACGCCACTGCACAACCTCAGGGTTTATTTTTATGCCAGCAACTAATAACTGCTGAGCCATAAGTACATCTTGTTGCTGAAAATACGTTGCCGCGAGTAAATTACGCGCTTCTATATGCTCAGGTTGTGTTTGTAAAATAGCGGTTAAATCGTTAATCGCATCATCATATAAAGCAAATTCCAACGCTTGTTTAGCACGCTTTAATTGCTGTGCTATCCGCTGGGCTTTGCTTTGCTTAACACTGGCAGTTTTTACTAATTTATTTTTAGCGGGCAGCTGCTCAGCCTGTGTAATGCTTTTTACTGGTGCACTGCTTTTTGCTTCAACTGGAGTATTTATTTCTGCTCTAGTAGCTACTTTAGCGCTTACTTCTGTGGGGCTTGCTTTTTTGCTCAGTAGCGCGGCTTTGTCTGCAGCGTGTTGCTGTATTACTTCGTCTTTTGCCTGATCAGGCAATGCGTTATTGCTTTGTACCTGCCCCAGCTCTTTTTGCGTATCTGCATTAATATGAGCAGCTTTAGCGCCAGTGTTTTCTTCGCTTAATTGTTTTAAGGGCTTAATTACGGGCGTAATTTTAGCTTGGGCAATTTCAATCGGCCGGCTGTTGTTATTAACCGCATATGCTTTTTCAGCCGTGTCGCTACTCGCTTGTGGTGCCTGTGCAAAAGGTAAATAAAGGTAGGCTGTAAAAATTAGTACAATCGCTAATAAAACACTCAGCACTTTAAATAATACATCGTGGTAATCGCGTACAGGGGGAATATCGACCCCGCCACTTTGCTGATTACGCTGTGCAGTTTGGCGCTGGTCGATATTTTTTAGCATGTTATTAATAACACTCATAACCATTGCCTCCATACCCACATAACTGCAATAACAAAAACACTAATAGCTAATAAGCTGTAAGCCCAGTAATGGTTAGCATGGTGCTTTTTGCAATCCTCGGTGTCTGCAATGGCAAGATGTATATGGCGCGGTGTTACTTTATTAAGGCCTTCACCGTATGCCTGCAGTAAAACTTTATGGCATAAAATATTGACCAAACGGGGAATTCCTCGACTCGCACGCGCTATTTTTAATCCTAAACGATTAGTAAATAGTGGTGGCTGATTAAAGCCTGCCACCTGTAAACGGTGATTAATATAATAAATAACTTCACTGGCGGTCATTGCACGCAATGAGTAGGAAAAACTGATCCGCTGGCGTAGTTGCCTCACTTTACTATTAGCAAGTTTTTCATCTAATTCAGGTTGGCCAAATAGCACCACCTGAATAAGCTTTTCGGTTTCGGTTTCTAGGTTTGTAAATAATCGAAGCGCTTCAAGTGTATCCCAACTCAAGCACTGCGCTTCATCTATCAGTAGTACAACCCGTTCGTTATCTTCTTGTAGCTCTAGTAAGTAATGGTTTATTTGCTGGCTTAACGATTGTTGATCTAGGCTTTTATCTACCTCCATGCCAAGTTCTACAGCAATAGCCCAGCGTAATTCTTCAGGGCTTAAATAAGAATTAGGTAAATAAGCCACAAAGTAGTCTTCTTCAATTTGATTTAAAAGTTTTCTGCATAGTAAGGTTTTGCCTGTCCCTACTTCTCCTGTTACTTTTATAAATCCCTCCCCCATTTCTAGCGCTGTGGTAAGTACTTGCATCGCTTCGTGGTGCGGCTCAAGTGCACAAAAAAACTCGGTGTTTGGGGTTAAGGTGAAAGGCATTTCACTTAAATTAAAAAAGCTCAAATACATAGTTAGTTCTCATACCATGTATTTAACAGCGCGCGGCTGTGAGCTTGTTGCTTTTTCCACGTGTCGGGCATCACCACCGTTGGCTTGATTAAAATAACGAGCTCTTTTTTCTCTTGGCGCTTACTAATACTTTTAAACAAGTTACCTAATATTGGCACATCGCCCAAAATGGGTGTTTTCGATTCTTCATCTTCCGTGGTGGTTTGCATTAACCCACCAATTACGACTATTTCACCACTTTGAGCGCGGATCACCGTGTCAGATTCGCGAATATTACTTTGTGCAAGCGGCAACTCAAAACGCTGATCATCTAATGTAATCACCTTGAGCTGCTCTTCTGTTTCGGTTACCGATGGGTGGACGTGCAAAATTACTGAGCCATATTTATCGATTTGTGGGGTGACATCTAAGGCAATTCCCGAAAAAAACGGAGTTAAATCTATTTCTGGTGACGTAGTCGTTGAAGTGCCCGTTACTGTTGTGCTCGAAACGTTAGTAACAAAGTACTCATCTTGCCCCACTTTAATCACGGCTTTTTGATTGTTTGTTGCAGTTACACGCGGGTTAGAAAGCATTTGCAGGTCGCCCTGCGTTTCAAGCAAGCTAATTACGCCGCTAAAGTCGCCTTTTTCAATCGTTAACGAGGAGACCCCTCCTAAAGTAGCTGAAATAGAATTACCTATGCTGCCTGCTGTTGTTGCAAACGACACCCCACCTTCTAACCCTCTAGAAATTCGCTCCCAGTTAACCCCTTGTTGGTATTCATCTTTTAAGGTTATTTCGACAATTTTAGCCTCAAGAATAACTTGTCGCTGAAGGTTTTCTTGGCTTTGACGTAAAAAGTCTTTTAACTGGTTTATTTCACTGGGTAATGCATTAACCGTAACCAAGCTTGCCTGTGGGCTGGCAACCACATAACGGCCATCGTTTGAACCAATAAGTGATTTAAGAGCAAGCTCAAGTTCCTTCCAAAAGTCGTTTTGGTTAATTGTTTGGATGCGAGAGCCATTTAGCTCGGTATTTTGATTATCGCTGCCAAACTGATTATTTTGGCTCGAATTATTACTACTGTTTGAGCTTGAATTTGAACTTGAGTTGTTTTGTGAAAACTGGCTCACTCCACCAGCAACAACACTTACCGTTGATTGCCCATGGCGCTGCATCATTAAATAATTAACCGGTATAGTTTCTGTGCGCATGACCGCTGGTAACACCTGCACAATACGACCTTCTTGGACAATATCTAACGGGTACATGCGTTTAATAACAGCTATAACTTCTTCAAACGTTACGTTTTTTAAATTTAAAGAAATAACTCCGCTCACTTGTGGGTGTACTGCCACGCTGTATGGAGTATCAGCAGTTAATCCATTAAAAAATGAGCTTATTTCTACCTCTTTTGCGGCTACATCAAAACGCTTTACAGCTAACTCATTTGTTAAACTTTGCTCGCTATTAAGTGACGAAAGTAAGCTTTGTGTAAGCGCGCTACTCACCTCTACCGGGGCAACACTTTTAGCATTGTTGCTTATAGGAGCAAGCTCTTGTGCTATGTGTGGCTGAATCTCTTTTCCGGGCTTAAAACTATGGCACGCCGTTAAAAAAGGCGGTATTAAAATAAGCGCAAGCCATGGCTTTGTTATATTATTTTTTAATTTCATAGTCGTATAATTCTAATTTTATTTGCTTATCATCATTCGCTAACAACACTGAATTGGCGTTTATTGTTAGCACCCGAAATTCACCTATTACATCTCCTGGCTTATACACCTGCTTAGAAATAATCGCTTTGTATTGCTTTTCGGTTTTAATAATTGACTGTAACGACAGCGCTGTATTGCTAACTGCAGCGCCTTTTAGTATTGGTGCATTGCTTGGCTGAGTAGGATCGCGCAGTATTTCAGCTGAACTAACAGAGAAAAAACACACGCAACATACACACAAACTATAAAGCGATAAATTTTTCATTGGCACTCACCGTTGCTATTTGTAATGTTAACTCTGCATTAGGGTATGTTTGCACCTGATAGTTAAACTGCTGTATTAACAACTTTTGTTGGCTAGCTTTAAGGCCTTCTAAATACTGCTGTAAGCTAAAATAACGCCCCTGCAAAGTAACCACCATTTGGTGTTCGAAAAACAAGGTTTGCGTATCGTGCTCACCGAGTTTTTCTACATCAATTGCTTTTGCTGGGTTTACTCTAAAGCCAACCACTTGCACATCGGGAGTATTTACTAATAAATCCTTTAATACAGCAGGTACTTTGTTTGCTGAAATAAAGCCTTGGCTAAACGTGCTTAACTTATTATTTATATCTTCTAGCTCGCGCTGGGTTTGCCCTACCTGATTTCTGAGTACTTTAGTGTAGTCATGCTCTAATGCCTGGGTAAGCATAGAGAGCTGTGCTTCATTTTGATTGAGTTTTTGCCACAATGTATTTTGTTCCACGCGTAAACTATTTACTGCATCTTGCTGTGGAAACACCACAAACCATAAACCTAAATAAACAATAAGAAATAAGCCAACAAACAGTACAGAATACTTTTCCCGCTGCTGTAACGCCGCAAATTGTGCTTGGTATTTAACGAATAATGGCCAGCCTTTATTTTCATTTTGCTCATTCATTGTGTTACCTCACTTGAACTAAGCTCTGTAGCCACATTAAACTCGCTCACGCCATCACTGCTCGACAGCTCCAGCACTGAAAACTCCTTCCCTTTAAAAAAGCTCGATTTCTTGAGATTAGCAAGCCAAATAGGTAAAAATTTAGCTTGCTGAGTACGCCCTTTGAGTATTACTTTTTGGCCTTCAAATTTTATCTGATCAAGCCAAATTTGCGGCTCGTGGTACGCTGCCAAATCGCGCATTACATCGGCATAATCCGTTTTCGTGTGCATGGATGTGTTTTCTAAATAATCAAACACCTGCTGTTTATGCAAAATTTCTTGTTGCAGTACTTTTAGCTCATCTATCAAATGCGATTTATTTTGTTTATCAGCTAATCGCTGCTTTACCACGTTTAATTGCTGCTGCGTTTGCTTTAGATAAGCTTGGCTTTGCGTAAGTAATTGCTGGCTATTGTGCTCTTCGTATAAATAAAACAACCAAGTTAATGCAACCACTAACAATGTACCTAGCCACAGCAACAGCATTCCTTTAAAGGGCACGGGGTCGCGCCTAACCCTAATGGCTTTTTGGTAAAAATTAATCCGTGTTTTCATAACACTGAATCCGGATCAGTTAATTGATACGCTGCGCCTAATGCGTAATAAAAGCTTGGTTCGAGATCCTGTGCTAAATCTATATTAGGTTTAAAATCAACAACCTTTACTTGCAAAAATTCTGCAAGGCCAGCCCTTAATGTTAAAGACGATAAATCATCGCAATGCAGCTGAATGCTTCTGATAGGAGGCTGTTTTAGTTGGCTTTCAAAAAAATCCATTGACCGTTGGATCTCAAGCCCTAAGGCTTCAACCAAACCGTGTGTGCGCTCTTTATCTGAAATGCCTAAAAACCCGTTTAAACGCCTAGCTAATAAAAGCTGACCATCACGAATAATTAAAATACGCGGCTCATGCCCTGCATGTTGCACTATAAGCATGTGCGCGCTTTTATCTTCGCCAAACAAGGTCACTAAAATCATTTCTTCCGAGGTCATTGCTCTGAGCACAGGCTTTATTTTTGAAAAGCTATCAATAAAAGGCAGTAACTGTAGTTTATTAGTAATAAACACATTCATTTTACTGCTTTGCATAGGCTGAACGATTGGGTAATCGATAAAGTCGGCAACAATGTTCTCTGGTGGAATATCAACTAAGTCTTTTGTTGTCCAAGGTAAGGATTGAATGATCTCTTCGTCACTCAGCATGGGTTTATCCATTTGCACTATTTGATAAAAATAATGAGGAACCACTAAATTTACTGGGCACACCTCAGCGCAAACTTCATTTGTGCAAGTTGCAATAGCGACTGTATAATCCGTTTGGTCCTCTACATTCACACTGTGTGAGTTATGTACGTACCACTGCCCTTGATTTTTTTTTAAACACACCGCGTTTACTGTATCTGCATAAGTAGCAATACCAATCGCTGTGCTTGAGTCTAAACTGCGATTTAACCAAGATAACAACGAAAACAGCTTTTTTTTCATATAGCTACTATTGTTAATAAGAGATTAACTAAGTGTCGTACAAGTTTTTTAGTTTGCAAGTTTAAACACGAGAAATAATGCTTAATTTATTCAATATTGAAAAAGAAAGTCCAATACAACAAATAGATAGCGACTGTCTTAAAAAGAGAAACATACGGTTAAGTATAAAAAGAGATGACTTACTTCACCCACTAATAAGTGGTAACAAATGGCGTAAGCTAAAATATAATTTACAGCAAATGCAAGCCCTTAATAAAACACAACTCCTCACCTTTGGGGGGGCTTTTTCTAATCATGTTCACGCCTGTGCAGGGGCGGGTAAACTATTTAATATAAAAACCCACGCCATAATTAGAGGGCCACACTTAGATACTCAAAACCCCACCCTGCAATTTGCTAAACAGTGTGCAATGGATTTACATGCGGTTACTCGTATTGAATATAAGCAGCGCCATGACCCAGATTATTTAGCTCAGTTGCAAGAACGCTTTACACAAGCCTATATAATCCCAGAAGGTGGAAGTAATACATACGCCCTGCCTGGGTGTGCTGAGCTTGCTAAAAGCTTACCAAAACATGATTACTTAGTATGTCCCACAGGAAGTGGAGGAACTCTTGCAGGCTTAATTGAAGGTAGCTATGAGGCCACACAGCTGTTAGGAATTGCGGTATTAAAACAAGCCGAGTACTTGAATAATGAAATTACAGCACTCAGTAAAAAAGCAGGTCAGCAATCCAATTGGCAGCTACTTACTGAGTTTCATGATGGCGGTTATGGCAAATTTAGTAATGACTTATGGCAGTTTTGCCAACGCATGCAGCAGCAACATAACTTACCTCTTGAGCCTATATACAGCGGTAAAATGATGTATGCACTATGGCAACTTATCGAGCAAGATTACTTTGCTGCTGGTAGTCATATAATGGCGATTCATACAGGCGGTTTACAGGGGCTCAATGGGCTAAAATATCGTGGCCTGATCTAGGGCTATCAACCTCAGGGCATTAAAACATGCTTACTTAGGGCCAGTTTAACCACGGTACAGTGTGTAACCTAGTGAGCTCTACAACCACTGCTAGAGTGGCCCTTTTGGCTGCGCTTAGCTTAAAAGGATTAACTGGCCTTAGTAAAACGTGGCATGTGTGTATTCTTGCAAGGGCTCAGAAAAGTAAAAACCTTGTGCGGCAACTACGCCTAGTTTAGCCAACATAAGTAGCTCTTTTTGGGTTTCTACACCCACCGCGTACACAGGTATATTGAGCAACTTGCTTTGCGCCACAATGTTTTTAACTTGTTTTTGCTGTTGTGTTTTTTCATCCACATTATGAACAAGCGGATACCCTAGTTTAATACCGCTAACTAATTTTTGAGAAGCAATTTGGTTAATGTGCTCCACATTCTGTACATTATCAATCACCAGCAAACTTTGTAGGGCTGTCAGTTTTTCAAAGGCGCCTGCTAGTTGCGCTTGGTACTTAATAAAGTCTGCTTCGCTAATTTCAAACTGTAACTTTCGCTTTGTCGTAAAATCTTTCATATTGGTGACAAACCAGCTCCAAAACTGCTCGTTAAACCAATTACTTATATGCAAATTAACGCTCACCGTTAGAGCACTAGGCTCAGCTAAAATAAGCTTTTTAACTTGAAGTAGCACCGCTTTATCTAACTCAAATGCTTGGTGATTGTTAAAGTCTTGATTAATAAAGTAACGCGCAGCTAATAAACCGTGCGGTTGCTGCCTAATTCTTATTAGCACTTCATGTTGTACAATATCGCCGCTGGTGATCATAAATAACGGTTGAAAGAATAAGATAAATTTATTCTTTTTAATATTTTCAATAACCTGCTTACTTGAAATTAAGTTCCCTTGCTCGTGCTGTAACGCGAGCCTATGCCAGTGCTGAATTAAGCTTTTTTCTGAAAATACTAAGGCCGACTTAGCGAGTTTAAAAATAACGGGTTGCTCAGTCGCATATCGATAATCGCACAGTCCAACCTTTATGTTTTTACGCGTTACTGTGCTTCGATAACGCTTACAAATTTGATAAACGCATTCGTGTAGGCTTTCACTGTATGTATCTAGCTTTGCTACGGGGATATTATTTAAAGTAATAGCAAGGTTGTTAGCATCAAATACATTAACTGATACTGCAGGAAGCTCTTTAAAATATTTTGCTATCAATACCTTAAAGCTTGCTTGGGTATCGGTATTTTCATCAAACACACAATCACATTTCACTATGGCAAATAAGCTATGTCGCGCTGCACTAACACCGTACATAGACTTTACTTCGCAGTTTAATGTGGTGATTTGCGTAGAAAGTTTTTTTGCAGCTTTAGTTTTGCTGGAAGGCAATGGCAGGTTCGCTGCCGGTTTTGTTACTAATACTTTCCACCATCTAACCCACCAGCTAGTGGCACCTAATATAATGATATTTAATAGTAAAAATAAGTAAGCTTGCTCCACCCAGGCAGGCCAGTGGTATAAACTTATGCTGAGCGTTTTATAGCTAAATACATCGTGCTGTATATCAACTAAGTATTTGAAGTGTTCGGCATTTGAGTGTGCAGCCAGCATAAAGCCCTTACTTTGCACCAATGCCTGCACTATTTCTTTATCGGCATTGGCATTAATTTGCAGCTCAAAAATTTGCTGCGTTAACTGCTGACCATTTTTATGAATTTTTTTATGGAGCGTATCATTTAAAAGCACATTAAAAATAATTACCATCAGCGTGAAACTGGTTAAGTAAATTATTTTTTTTTGCTCAGCAATTTTTATTAAGGCTTTATGCATAGTGCTCTCTGTGGCAACGCGACTATTTAAAGTGTTGTTCAAAATAGTCATTAGCACAAGCAGGCAAAGCAAGTTTAAATGTTTATAATTTTGCTAAACAAAAAAAACCCATGTAAACGGGGTTTTGGCAAATAGTTTATTACTTTTAGGGTTGCTCGCCCTGCGCGTTTAATATCATTTCGCCGTCTTCTTTGTATAGCTCGCCTTTAGGCCATTGCGCTAACAACGTTAAAACTTGCTCACTAGGGCGACATAGCTTAACCCCTTTTTCGGTGCACACTATAGGTCTATTAACCAGTATAGGGTGCTCAAGCATGGCCTCTAAAATAGCTTCGTCTGTTACATTTTCATTTAACAAGCCTAGTTCTTCAGCAGGCGATTTACTCACTCTCAACGCTGTTTTTGGTGTTAAGTTTGCTGCGGCAAATAACGCTAACAATTGAGGTTTTGTCCAGCCCTCTTTAAGGTATTCAATAACCGTGGGGTTATAGCCAGCGGCTTTAATAATCTGCAATACATTGCGCGATGTACCACAATCAGGATTATGATGAATAACGACCATGACACTCTCCTAGTTAAACCAATGACGCGTTTTATTAGCAAAATAAACTAAGCTAAGCATAACAGGTACTTCAACAAGAACGCCCACAACGGTGGCAAGCGCAGCACCAGAGTGTAAACCAAATAATGAAATGGCTACGGCAACAGCAAGTTCAAAAAAGTTAGAAGTTGCAATCATGCAAGCTGGAGCTGCAATATTATGAGCTAGGCCCATTTTTTTTGCGGCTATATAGGCTATTGCAAAAATACCGTACGTTTGAATAAGCAGCGGAATAGCAATCAATACAATGGCTTCTGGGTTATCTATTAATGTTTGAGACTGAAAACCAAATAAAAGTGCCACCGTTGCCAGTAAGCCAATTATAGAATACGGTTTCATTACCTTTAAAAAGTGATTTAACCGTGTGTGATCTTCACCCTTATCTAACTTTTTGCGGGTAATAGCGCCTGCTATTAATGGAATAAGTACATACAAAACCACCGAGAGTAATAACGTGTCCCACGGTACCGTTATGTCTGTTACCCCTAGTAATAAACCTGCGATGGGCGCAAAGGCAAAAATCATAATAATATCGTTGATAGATACCTGCACTAACGTGTAATTAGCATCGCCTTTTGTTAATTGACTCCACACAAACACCATTGCAGTACATGGTGCTACTCCTAATAAAATCATACCGGCTATGTATTCTGTTGCCGTTTGTGGGTCAACAAAGTCTGCAAAAATGCCTTTAAAAAATAACCACCCTAGTAAGGCCATGGTAAAGGGTTTTATGAGCCAGTTGATAACAACTGTCAGTACTAAGCCTTTAGGCTTTTTGCCTACATCTTTAATAGAGGAGAAGTCAATTTGCACCATCATTGGGTAAATCATAAACCAAATGAGTACAGCGATAACAATATTTACATGTGCATATTCTAAGCTTGCAACAACACTAAATACATCGGGTACGGTGTAACCGGCGACAATCCCTACCGCGATTGCCAGCGCAACCCACACCGATAAAAAGCGTTCAAATAACCCCACAGTAACCTCCTAAATGTCTTTTTGATTTACGCGTTTACTGAGCTGCTCTGCTGTTTCTACTCGCTCAGAGTATCTATCAACAAAGTAATCTTTTTGGTCGCGCATTAATAAGGTAAATTTTACGAGCTCTTCCATTACATCCACAATTCGATTGTAAAAAGCAGAAGGCTTCATTCGGCCATTCTCTTCAAATTCTAAAAACGCTTTAGGCACCGATGACTGATTAGGTATTGTTACCATGCGCATCCAGCGCCCTAATACGCGTAACTGATTAACCACATTAAATGACTGTGAACCACCACAAACCTGCAGCACAGCCAGCGTTTTACCTTGTGTAGGCCTTACCCCACCCAGGTTTAATGGAACCCAATCAATTTGGTTTTTAAATACACTCGTCATAGCACCGTGTCGCTCCGGCGAGCACCATACTTGCCCTTCAGACCAGAGCATTAAATCACGTAGCTCTTGCACCTTAGGATGCGTCTCATCTTCACTATCTGTTATGGGTAAACCTTCAGGGTTAAATATTTTAACCTCAGCACCAAAGTGGGTTAGCAAGCGTGCACTTTCTTCTATAACTAACTTGCTATATGAGCGAGCTCTTAGCGATCCGTATAACAATAAAATTTTAGGTTTATGAGATGAAAACGTTAGCGTGAAATCCTTAACGGTAGGAGGAGTGCTTTGTGAAAGTTCTAAATTAGGTAGCTCGTGTTCAATTGATTTACTCATAATCCTTAACCTTGTAGTTCTATAGCGAACTAAACACATATGAAAAAACGAATATATGAAATTTCACATATTAAAAGGTGTGAGTCAAACCCTATTTATATAAATTTTGCGTTTGGTTTTTTAACGTTGCAGGCGTTAAAGCCTGCTATTAAAGGTAGGTAATTGATAAGTTTATTTATTTAAGCAGCTAATTATTGTATCGCGTAATGTTTTAGCTTTTATTGGTTTAGCAACATGTGCATTCATACCAATAGATAGGTAGTGAGTAATATCATCTTTCATTACGTTTGCAGTTAACGCAATGATAGGCATAGAGGCAAGCGCAGTATTGCTATCACTGCGTATTACTTTAGTCGCTTCTACACCGTCCATAATGGGCATATGAATATCCATTAAAATAATATCAAACGTTTCTAATTTTACGGTTTGTATGCATTCTAAGCCATTTTCTACTACGTGCACTTGCGCCCCACTGGCGGCTAATATATCGGATACAATTAACCTGTTTATGGCGTTATCTTCCACAACGAGTATTTTTACCCCTTGCAGTGGCTTTTCGGTGGCAGGTTTATGGGTATTACTTGTAGAAGGGCTAACCACTTTGCTTTTCATCGCTTCAAATAACACGCTGGTAAGCACAGGCTTATGCAAAATAGTTTTAATGTTTATTTTTTTAGCTATGTCGTAAATTGCGTCGTTTTTGCTTGCTGTAAGTACAATAATATTGTTGCAAAGCTGTGGGTTTACTTTGTAAATGCGGGTAAAAAACGTTTCACTGCTCATGGTCGGCATTTCACAATCAACAATAATAATTTTATAAGTGTTTATATTTTCTTTAATTATCTCTATTGCATCACTTGCCTGCTTGCAGGGCGTACAACGCAGCCCCATTGCACTAAGCTGACTTTTAATTAAGCTTAAATCATCTTCGTTATCATCTATTAGTAATACATCAAATGGTTCAGCAAATGATAACTGTGGGCTGTCTTCTATTAATGCTTGGGTGTTTACCTCAACGTTTATGGTAGCAATAAACTCACTGCCTTCACCTTGCGTACTGCTTACAGAAATATCGCCACCCATTGCTTGGCATAAACGTTTACTAATGGCTAAGCCTAACCCAGTTCCCCCGTATTTTCGGGTTGTAGAGCTGTCGGCCTGAGTAAATGACTCAAACAAGTTAGGTAAGCTTTTTGCATCAATACCAATGCCAGTGTCTTTAACACTAAAGCGTAAAACAGTACTTTTGGTGTCATGGGGGGCTTCTTCTGCGTCTATTTGCACCGAAACAGCTCCATTAGAGGTAAACTTAATCGCGTTAGAGCACAAGTTAATTAATACTTGGTTTATACGCACCACATCGCCAACTAAGTTATGTTTCACGTTATCGCTAATATTAATCTCAAACGCAATTCCTTTACTCCGCGCCCTATTTTCAAATGTGGTCGTTATATAATCGACAACCGCGTTTAACGAAAATGCAAAGGCCTCGAGTTTGATATTTCCTGACTCGATTTTTGAAAAATCTAAAATGTCATTAATAACCACAAGCAATTGATCTGACGAGTACTTTATTTTTTCTAAATACTGTTTATCTTCTTCAGGTAAGTTTTTGCCCAATAAAATATTTGTCAGCCCTATAATGCCACTCATTGGGGTTCTGATCTCGTGACTCATATTGGCTAAAAATTCAGATTTTGACGAGGTAAGTTGCTCTGCTTCTTCTTTAGCTTGTAGTAGCTCTTTAGTGCGTTGCTCTACACGCGATTCAAGTCGTAGCTTTTCTTCATCAAGCGCGTTTACAAGCTGGATGCGGCGGCGGTTTAACCGTAATACAAACACTAAAAAAGCGCTCAATACAAAAATAGTAATGGCGGCGCTGTAAATTAACACTTTATTTTGTTCAAAGTAACTCGGCTTGTAATAAGCAATAATCGATTTTTCTGGCAGGCTTTGCGGGGCAACATTATATTTTTTTAGCTGTCGCCAATCGTATT
Organism: Pseudoalteromonas sp. Angola-30; assembly: GCF_028599215.1. Taxonomy (NCBI): domain Bacteria; kingdom Pseudomonadati; phylum Pseudomonadota; class Gammaproteobacteria; order Alteromonadales; family Pseudoalteromonadaceae; genus Pseudoalteromonas; species Pseudoalteromonas sp. Angola-30. The sequence continues at coordinate 97,816 of NZ_JAQREI010000002.1, read as the reverse complement.
TATGAACACTTAAATTTTCATCGCTTATAGTAGGTAACACGTTATTTTCACTGTAAGAAATAATAACTTCACCCACGCGTTTACCTATTTTCTCACCTGATAAAACATAACCACCCACTACACCTGAGCCCAATAAAACTTCCCAGTAGCTAAAAATGGGGGCGTTACTGTGCTGAGCGAGTAAGCTGACGAGCTGATACGGGCTAATCGACTTATTTTCGTAATTTCTAAATATAGGGGTAAATAAAATAATGGCGTCTGAAGGCGCATTTTTTACTTTTGTCATCAGTTCAGCAGCCGGAAGATCAAACCATTGCTCAATCTCTAAATACGAAAAATCTTGGCTGATAAAATTAAACAGCCCTGTATAAAAGTTTCTACCTATTTCATTTTTAGTATCTAAGATGACAATGAGCTTTTTAGGTTTCATTAAATTAACCGCGCTGGCGGTTGCTTGCTTGTAGTCTAACTTAGCCTGCATTAATGCATTGTTAGTGTTTACCGGTAGCCTAAACTGCTCGCCAGGCTCAATATAAACTTTTGGCGTGCTAGTAAAAAAATCATTCAATTGCGATATTAACGTGGCTGCTGAGGGTGATAACGTGACAATAATATCTATGTGCTTATTTTTATATTTTTGCTTAAGGTAGTCGCTCATTAATTGCTTTTGAGTGGCCTCATCAAAGCGCCCTACATCAATGTTTTCAACAAAAAGCTCATAGTCAAAAGTCCGTGTTGATAGCTCGCTATTTAAGCCCTCTTCAACACTTTTATGCCAAGGCATATGTTGGTTGGTAGAATTTATAAATAAGACATTGGTAATTTTAGAATCCGGTTGAGCGCTTACCGGCAAACTGGCAAATTGAAAAACAAGAAATAAAAATAAAATAATGGCTTTCATGTTTCTCATAGTTGCTTGAAGTAATTAGTACCACTAGAGTAGATGTTAATTATTTACAAATCAATTAAATGAGATGTAAATCACAAGGGTGTTTTTGCGTTTTTTCGCATTTACGCCTCGCTAATTATTGCAGCGCATAAGTTAGCTAAAAGCGCTTTTATAAAGCCAACTCAATTACGCATGCTAAGCTGAATCTCTGCTTGGGCATTAAGTGCCATTTCAACAAACGCTTGCGTGGTAGCGCTGTTGTTAATTTGCTTGTATTGCAGCTGCAAATAAATTTGTGTGTCGACCTTTTCTAACTCTATAAAATGGCACCCCTCGCTATATAATTTACTTACACAATAAGGTGCTATAGCTAACCCTAAACCAGCGGCAACCTCTGTTACTAAGGTTTGCATATGCCTTGGTTGACTAATAATGTTAGGTGAAAAGCCAGCGCGCTTGCAACGAGTAATAATTTCATCAAACAACCCTAAGGCTTCGTCGCGATTAAAAAGAATAAATGGCTCATTTTTAAGGGTTTTCAAATCAATAGTTTGCGCCGATGCAAAGGGATGATTTTTGTTGACCACCGCTACGAGGCGGTCAACGTACATAGTTTCACTTATAAACTCATCGGCTATGGTGCTTGGTAACGGCCGAGAAAACGCAACATCTACCCGTTCGTTTTTAAGGGCCTCTATTTGCTCGGTCGCGGTCATTTCTAGCAAGGTAACGTGAACATTAGGAAACTGCGACTTATACGTTCGGATTAATTTGGCTAAAAATGTTAAACACGCAGAGCTTAAATACGCAATACTCAGCGAGCCTAACTGCCCGCTATCGACCAGTTTAACCTTATTTTTAGCCCGCTCTGTAAGCGCTAAAATTGCCGTGGCATCTTTAACTAACTGATCTCCCGCTTGCGTGATCGACACCTCCCGAGAGTTACGGATAAACAAGCTAACACCTAGCTGCTCTTCTAACGAAGAAATATGGCGACTTATAGCGGGTTGAACTGTATGTAGCTCTTGAGCCGCTTCTGAAAAGCTCAGGTGCTTAGCCACTGCAATAAAACTTTTTAATATTTTTATATCCATGTGCGACTCAAATTTGCTCTGTATGAGAGGTATAGCAACAACTATACGTTATTTGTATAGGTTCCATCAAATTTAAACATTTCTAACATCAAGCTTCTCCCTCTATCATTCGCCTACCTTTTAATGTTGGAGAGCAAAATGACCCAGGTAACGCAAAGCGCCTCGTTAAGTCGCTTTATTTTATTGTTGATGACAACCGCCATTGCAGCAACCGCTGCAAACCTATATTACAGCCAGCCAATTTTACCTCTGATTGGTAACGAGTTTAATTTAACGGATTCACAACTTGGTAGCATTCCCGCATTTACTCAATTTGGTTACGCTTTTGCCCTATTGTTTATTTCGCCGCTGGGGGATTCTATTGCGCGTCGGCGCTTAATAAGCATTTTATCGGGCTTACTGGTTATTGCATGTAGCTTTGCCGTATTTACACCTAACTTACCGCTGTTATTAATGTCGGTATTTTTAATAGGGGTAAGTGCCAACATTACTCAGCAATTAATCCCTTTTGCGGCATCACTTGTATCTGCTGAAAATAAAGGGGCGACATTGGGCACCTTAATGATGGGTCTAACCATTGGTATTTTACTTTCACGCACGTTAAGCGGTTTTGTAGGAGAGCACTTTGGTTGGCGTGGCGTATTTGTTATGTCTGCAATATTAGCTGCGCTATTTGGTGTACTACTTAGGCTCTTTTTACCCCTAAATAAACCACAAACTAGCTTACGTTACTGGCCGCTACTTAAAAGTACAGTGGCGTTATTTAAACAGCACAAATCATTACAAGTATTTACTTTAACTGGCGCGCTTTGGTTTGCTGCTTTTAATGTACTGTGGGCTACTTTAGCTATTTATGTCAGTGATGAACCTTTTAACTTCAGTGCCCAAGAGGCCGGATTATTTGGCATCATTGCTTTAGCTGGCGTAATAGGGGCTAAGTCTTCGGGTAAGTGGGTCAATGCGTTGGGCTCTAAAAAATTAGTCATGATAGTACTCTCACTTGCCGCAATTGGTTTTGCTATTACAGGCGTTTTTTTAGGAAACCTAATAGCCCTAATTATCGGTATTATTTTAATCGACTTCGCTATTTTTAGCGCACAAGTAGCCAATCAAGTCCGCGTATTTAGCATAGACCCAAGCGCACAAAGCCGTATCAATGGTGTTTACATGCTCGGCTACTACTTAGGCGGCGCCTTTGGCTCAATTATTGGTGTGAAAGCCTTTGCTTTGTACCAGTGGCCTGGCGTAGTTGTCCTTAGTGTAGTGTTAATTACCATCAGCGCTGCTTTTAACTCTCTCGCAAAAAAATAACCGCCATTAACTCCTTGCAACTAAGCGTAAGTCCCCCTTAGTTGCCCCATTTAAAAACAGAGAATACTTATGAATAAACTCAATAACGCAGGAAGCTACACTTTGCTGTGTATAGCTTGCTTAACAATCATGGTGGGTGCATTGGTTACACCTGGTTTAATCAGTATATCAACAGCCCTAAATGTTGCTGACAGTGCGGTATTTTTAGTGACCTTACCGGCTTTAGGGGCTGTTATATTTGCGCCTATTGCAGGTAAATTAATTGATAAATATGGCGCTTACCGTTCATTAATTATTGGCTTATTTTTATACGGCTTTTTAGGTGCAAGCGTGTATTTGTTACAAGGGCCGTTGTTGGTTTTTGCTAACCGTATTTTGCTTGGCGGTGTTACCTCAATTGTTATGGCCGGTTGTACCGTTTTAATATCACAGTGGTACTTTGGTAAAGCGCGCCTAGGCATGCTTGCTAAGCAAGGTATGGCAATAGAGCTCGGTGGCGTTATATTTCTATTTATAGGTGGCCTACTTGCTGTGCAGCATTGGGCTTTACCATTATCGTTGTACCTTATTTCTTGGGTATTTTTAGCCATGTTGCTACTTTTTGTGCCGCGTAATCACCCTCAAGCACAAGAGGCACAAGCAACACAAGAGCACGTAATATCAAATAAAGGCTTATCTCTTAAGCATGTGTATTCGCTGGCTGTGCTTGCAATGGTCACGTTTTTTAGCGCAATTGTTTTACTACCCAGCACAATGCATGCGCAAAATTATAATGAAGAACAAGTAGGGTTTTTACTCTCTTTCATCTCGTTAGTGGCTGTTGTTGGGGCACATTTTATGCCTCAGTTAACTAAAAAAATGGGCGAGCAAAAAGTACTTGCGCTGGCATTTATAGGCTATGGGGCATCATTTGCTTTCTTTTTACAAACGGGTACAGCGTTATTGGTAATAGGCGCTGTGTTTAGCGGTATTGGCTTTGGTTTTAGCATCCCACTATTAAACCATATGACCGTAGAGCGTAGCGCAGCCTCTGTTCGCGGTCGTAACCTCTCTTATTTCACAATGGCTGTTTTTTCTGGGCAATTTTTAACATCGTTTGTTGAATATATCCCCGGAGGCACTCGCAATATTTTTATTAGCTGTATCAGCTTATGTGCACTCACTGCGCTGTACTTATTTGTTAAAAAAAATCATTCACAATCAGTATAAAAGAGGTTTTTATGTCAGAGTCATTTAAATTAATAGCCGGTAATTCATTTCCAACAGTTACTGCACACTTGCTCGATGGGACAACCGCAGATCTAAGTAAGCCGCACGGTGGCGCCGAGTGGCAAATGCTCGTGGTATACAGAGGCAAGCATTGCCCGCTTTGTATGCGTTACTTAAATTTACTAGAAGCGCAATTACCCGCATTAAAGGCACTTGGGGTGAGCGTTTGTGCCGTTTCTGCAGATAGCCGCGCGCAGCTAACACAAAGCATGGACACGCTCGCGGTTAGCTTTCCTATAGCTTATGGTTTAACACAGCAGCAAATGAAACAACTTGGGCTGTATATTTCCTCACCTCGCTCTAAGCAAGAAACCGATCACAACTTTGCAGAGCCCGCTATGTTTGTCGTAAATGAGCAAGGGATATTGCAAGCTGTAAATATTTCTAATGCCCCGTATTTACGCCCTGAGTTAGACGTGGTTGTAAGAGGCTTAAAGTTTATTAAAGAGCAAAATAACTACCCTATTCGCGGCACTGTTGTGTAACCATTTAAATTACAGCCGTGGCGTTTATTACCTGACGGCTGCTTTATTAAGGCATAAGCTTTCATGAAGAATTTATTTAGTAATCTTTTAAATTTAGCCAGCGCGCTTTTTATGTTTAAGTTTGCCCTGCCAAAATTATTAGCAGCGCAAGTAAGCGTTAAAACCTTTAGCTACTTTGCACAGGTACTGCCCGTTAACGCTAAAATTTATATGTATAGCGTTGGTTTACTGGAGTTGGTAGTGGGTTTAATGATGCTTGCTCTTTTGTTTATTAAAAATGAAAAGCAAAAAGCACTGTTTATCTATGTTGCGTATGTTTTATTGGCGGGTACGTTAATTGGGGCGCTGTTACATGAATATTTTGTTCGCCCCGAGCCAGTTGCTCAGTTAGTCACTTACTCAGGCTGCTTTTTAGTTATATGTGCCATTCAACTTTTAGCCTATAAAAAGGCGCTAATAGCGCGTTTTGAGTGACTTTAAGGCGTTAAATGGTAGATAGACACTGCACCTTTTGTACTAAAACGTGTTGTTACAAAAAAGCCGCTTAGTAGCGGCTTTCTAAATTTTTTATCAACAATTATGATTTATGTATTCCTCAAAACGGAATGTCGTCATCAAAATCTATTGTTGGTTCCATAGGATTTGATGCACCGCCCTGAGGGGCGTTTTGCGGCTTAGGTGCAAAACCACCTTGCTGCTGTGGCGCATTACTTTGCCCAGGAGCAAAGCCACTGTTGTTTGATTGTTGGTATTGGTTATTTTGCTGTGGAGCAGGTGCTGCAGCTGGGCGTTGTGCTGGTGCAGCTTGTTGCTGTGGTGCATAACCACCTTGCTGGCTGTTTTGAGCTTGGTTGTTTTGACCATAGCCACCGCCTTGTTGATTATTTTGGTAACCGCCACCTTGTTGGCCGCCTTGATTACCTTGATAACCACCACCTTGCTGATCGCCACCGCGAGCGCCTAGCATTTGCATTTGACCCGTAAAGCCATCAACAACGATTTCTGTTGTGTATTTTTCTTGGCCTTGTTGGTCGGTCCATTTACGTGTTTGAAGTTTACCTTCAACGTAAATTTGCGAGCCTTTACGGCAGTACTCACCAACAATTTCAGCTAGCTTGCCAAAAAATACTACACGGTGCCATTCAGTTTTATCAACCATTTGGCCAGTGTTTTTGTCTTTATAGCTGTCTGACGTTGCTAAGGTAATATTTGCTACACCATTACCATTAGGCATGTAACGAACTTCAGGATCTTGTCCTAAATTACCAACCAAAATTACTTTGTTCACACCGCGTGCCATGGAACCATCTCCTATAAACGTTAGATTAAACCAGCTACTTTACGTGCTTGGTCTAGGTCAAATTCTTTATCATTAATCTTTAAATAGCTGCGGCTTTCGTCGCGTACTACTGTTGCTTCTATTACGCCAGGTAAAGCAACTAGCTGAGAAGCAAGTGCTTGAGCTTGCTCTTCAGAACTTAAATTGGTCATTAAACTAATAACTTTACTTTTCGGTGGGACTTGCATTTTCCACGCAATAATAAGCCATATTAACCCAACAAGTGCCGCGGCCGCAAACACAGCTTGCGTACTTGTAGTTTGGGCAACATAACCCCCTAAAATACCACCTAAAAAAGCCCCCAAAAACTGGCTAGACGAATACCCACCCATAGCCGAACCTTTTTGGCTAGCGGGCGCAATACGCGATACAAGCGCAGGCATAGTGGCTTCTAAAAAATTAAATGCTACAAAATAAAGCAACATACAAATGGCAATGCCAACCACGCTATTCACCCAAATAGACATAGCAAACATACTAATAGAAAGCAGTGCTACTGAACCAATAAACGCTTGTTTTTCTTTTTCTTTTTTAATGGCAATAATCATAATAGGGACCATTAAAATAAACGCTAACAGCAATACCGGAATATATAAATACCAATGGTGGTTTGCCACTAAGCCATCTTTTATTAGTTGGCTGGGTAGTACCACAAAAATAGTGGTTAGCGTTAAATGTAGCAGTAATACACCTGCATTTAAGCGCGATAATTGCGGATGCTTAATAAGCTTTTTAATATCACTAAAGCTTGCCAAGGTATCGCCTTTGGGCGCTTTGTTTACTGCGTTGGGCACTAGAAATAAAATAATACCAATACCGAACACGGCAAGTATTGCTGTTAACCAGAATACGCCTGCTACACCCCACGACGCGGCAACAATAGGCCCAAGTAACATAGCAAAAGCAAAGCTCATGCCTATGCTCATACCAATCACCGCCATTACTTTAGGGCGCTGTTCGTCGCGGCTTAGGTCGCTGGCAAAAGCAAGCAGCGCACTGGCTATAGCGCCCATACCTTGTAGTGCACGGCCCACTGTAACCATTTGAATAGATTCAGCAAGGGCTGCAATAACAGAGCCCAACGCAAACACAACTAAGCCACCAACAATGACTTTTTTACGGCCTATTTTATCTGACAAACGCCCCATAGGAATTTGCAGTACCGCTTGCGTTAAGCCATACGCGCCAATAGCAAATCCTATCCACATAGGCGAAAAACCATCAAGCGATTGGCCATAAATAGCCAATACAGGCATCAGCATAAACAAGCCGAGCATTCTAAATGCAAACACACTCGCCAGCGATACAGCGGCGCGCTTTTCTCGTGAATTAAGTGAAGATGCGGTCATTATCTGCGTATTCTTACGATATGAAAAATTTAGGCTGGGATTCTACCACAAGCTTGGCAATAATTAATCGCCTATAAGTAAGGATTTTTTCGTTGATCATTGATTAATAATGTTTCGTATTATGCGATACTGGACAAATAATTTTGGTAATAAACGAGATAGCATGGAAAACATTGAAGTCCGAGGCGCCCGTACGCACAATTTAAAAGACATCAGCCTAACCATCCCACGTGATAAATTAATTGTTATCACAGGCCTATCTGGTTCGGGAAAGTCATCACTGGCATTTGATACTTTATATGCAGAAGGACAGCGTCGTTATGTTGAGTCACTTTCTGCCTACGCAAGGCAATTTTTATCGTTAATGGAAAAGCCTGACGTTGATCATATTGAAGGCCTGTCTCCCGCCATTTCTATTGAGCAAAAATCTACATCGCACAATCCTCGCTCAACAGTGGGTACCATTACCGAAATATACGATTACTTGCGTTTAATGTTTGCCCGCGTGGGCGAACCACGCTGCCCAACCCACGACTTACCGCTTGCAGCTCAAACAATTAGCCAAATGGTTGATACCGTTTTAGCACTGCCAGAGGGCACTAAGCTGATGCTTTTAGCGCCAGTAGTTAAAGATCGTAAAGGTGAGCACGTTAAATTACTTGAGCAACTTGCAAGCCAAGGCTACATTCGCGCTCGTATAGATGGCGAAGTATGCGACTTATCAGATCCACCAACGCTTGAGCTTCATAAAAAACACACTATTGAAGTGGTGGTTGACCGCTTTAAAGTAAAAGATGGCCAACAGCAGCGTTTAGCAGAGTCGTTCGAAACCGCACTTGAGATGTCTGGCGGTGTGGCAAATGTAGCCTACATGGACGACAGCACGATAGAAGAAATGCTGTTCTCAGCAAATTTTGCCTGCCCTACCTGTGGCTACGCAATGACCGAATTAGAACCGCGCTTATTTTCGTTTAATAACCCTGCCGGCGCGTGTCAAAGCTGTGATGGTTTAGGCGTACGCCAATACTTTGATCCCAACCGTGTGGTACATAACCCAGAGCTCAGCCTTGCCGGTGGTGCTATTAAAGGCTGGGATAAACGCAGCTTTTATTATTTTCAAATGCTACAGGCGGTCGCCGAGCACTATAACTTTGATTTAGATGTGCCATTTGAAAAGCTGGCTAAAGAATCGCAAAAAATTATTTTAGAAGGCTCAGGGCAAACAAAAATAGCCTTTAACTACCGTAACGACAGAGGCGATTTAATAACACGCAACCACGAGTTTGAAGGCGTGTTAAACAACATGAACCGTCGCTATCGCGAAACTGAGTCAAACTCGGTGCGTGAAGAGCTCGCTAAATATCAAACTAGCCAAGCGTGCCCTAGTTGCCATGGCTCGCGTTTGCGCCAAGAAGCACGCCACGTATTTATAGGTCAAACAAACCTACCTGCTATTACAACTATGAGTATCGGCGAAGCGATGGACTTTTTTGAAGGGTTATCGCTAACAGGTCAAAAAGCTCAAATAGCTGAAAAAATCCTAAAAGAAATTCGCGACCGCTTATCGTTTTTAATTAATGTTGGCCTTAATTACTTATCACTTGAGCGCAGTGCCGATACCCTCTCCGGTGGTGAAGCCCAGCGTATTCGTTTAGCCAGCCAAATAGGTGCGGGCCTTGTAGGCGTAATGTACGTACTGGATGAGCCATCAATTGGTTTACACCAGCGCGATAACGACCGTTTATTACAAACATTGGTGCATTTACGCGACTTAGGTAATACCGTTATTGTTGTTGAGCACGACGAAGACGCGATTCGCGCAGCCGATCACATTATTGATATTGGCCCAGGCGCGGGAGTGCACGGCGGACACATTATTGCACAAGGTACACGTGACGATATTTTAGCCACTAAAGACTCGGTAACTGGCCAGTTTTTATCAGGCGTACGCAAAATAGAAGTGCCACAAGAGCGTAACCCAACCAGCGCCAAATGGCTTGAGCTATTTGGTGCCACAGGTAATAACCTAAAAAATGTAGACTTAAAAATTCCATTTGGCTTATTAACCTGTATTACAGGGGTATCGGGCTCAGGTAAATCAACGCTCATTAACGATACACTCTTTAAGCTTGCGCATACTGAGCTTAACGGCGCGACCACAGCAGAAGCCGCGCCTTACAAGTCAATTAGTGGCCTTGATCACTTTGACAAAGTGATTGATATTGACCAAAGCCCAATTGGTCGTACACCGCGCTCAAACCCTGCAACCTACACAGGTATTTTTACCGGTATTCGTGAGTTATTTGCAGGTACACAAGAAGCCCGCTCTCGCGGCTATAAAGTAGGTCGCTTTAGCTTTAACGTAAAAGGCGGGCGCTGTGAAGCTTGCCAGGGCGATGGCGTAATTAAAGTAGAAATGCACTTTTTACCTGATGTATATGTACCGTGTGATGTATGTAAGGGCGCGCGCTATAACCGCGAAACTTTAGAAGTACAATACAAAGGTAAAAACATTCACCAAGTGCTCGAAATGACCGTTGAAGACGCGCACGACTATTTTGATAAAATACCTGCAATAGCGCGTAAACTTAAAACGCTAATGGACGTTGGTTTATCGTATATTCGCCTAGGGCAAGCTGCTACCACGCTCTCTGGTGGTGAAGCACAACGTGTAAAACTGGCTCGTGAGCTTTCTAAACGCGATACAGGTAAAACACTGTATATACTTGATGAGCCAACAACCGGCCTTCACTTTGCCGATATTGAACAACTACTTGTGGTATTACATCGCCTGCGCGATCATGGTAATACCATTGTGGTAATTGAGCATAACTTAGATGTGGTTAAAACCGCAGACTGGGTGGTTGATTTAGGCCCTGAAGGGGGCGCTGGCGGCGGTGAAATACTCATTGCAGGCACGCCTGAAGAAGTAGCCGAATGTGAACGCTCGCATACTGGGCATTACCTAAAACCATTGCTTTAAGATAGATAATAAAAAGTATTCATTAAAAGTCACAAAAATGCCGCTAAATTTAGCGGCATTTTTATTTGCTTATACTAGTAAAGCAATTTATGTACGAGGAATAAACCCTAGTGCATCGTAAACCGATTTAAGTGTTTTTTCTGCACGTACACTGGCTTTTTCTGCGCCTGATTTCATGATGCTATCAAGTAGGTTTTGATCTTCTCTGATCTCTTTAAAACGTGCTTGGATTGGCTCAATCATGCTAACAACTGCATCGGCTGTGTCTTTTTTCAGGTGACCATACATTTTATCTTCATACTCTGGCACTAAGTCTTCAATTGAGCGCTTAGTGGCTACGCTTAATAAAGTAAGTAAATTAGAAACGCCTGGCTTTTCAGTACGGTCAAAGTAAATACGCGCTTGCTCGTCTGAATCGGTTACTGCTTTTTTAAGCTTTTTCTCAATCTTTTTAGGCTCATCTAATAGCATGATGTAGCCATTAGGGTTTTCGTCAGACTTAGACATTTTTTTGAGCGGATCTTGAAGGCTCATTACGCGTGCGCCAAATTCAGGAATATATGGCTCAGGTAACTTAAATACGTCACCGTATAAATTATTAAAGCGTGTAGCTATATCACGCGTTAACTCTAAGTGCTGCTTTTGGTCATCCCCTACCGGTACTTGGTCTGCTTGATATAATAAAATATCCGCTGCTTGCAATACTGGGTACGAAAATAAACCGACGTTTACATTGTTAGCATGCTTAGATGACTTGTCTTTAAACTGAGTCATGCGGTTAAGCTCGCCCATTTGTGCGTAACAATTTAGCACCCATGCTAACTGCGCGTGTTCTGGCACTTGCGACTGTACAAATAAGGCCGATTTTTCAGGGTCTATGCCACATGCCGCGTATAACGCTATACCATCTAATACACGAGAGCGAAGAAGTTCAGGCTCTTGGCGCACGGTAATCGCGTGTAAATCAACAAGCATAAAGAAACTTTCGTGGTCTTCCTGTAGCTTTAGCCACTGGTTAATAGCGCCAACATAGTTGCCTATTGTCATACCACCGGTTGGCTGAATGCCACTTAAAACTACTGGTTTACTCATGATTTTCCTTTAGTGTTTAGTTAATTAAAAATTTTAACGCTGTGTTAGTGTTGGTATTATATCTAAGAAGTTATCGCATAGGTACTGTGGATTATAATCCTCAAGATTTTCGCCTTGGTTATAACCATAATCCACCGCTATTACATCAATTTTAGCGGCATGTGCTGCCAATATATCGCTTTTTGAATCGCCAATCATAATAGCCTTACTCGGCTCAACATTCAGCTTGTTACATGCATACAATAAAGGCGCTGGTGAAGGCTTTTTAGCCATATCGTCTCCACACACTATCACTTCAAAGTGACTGGTAAGGGAAAGCTTATCAAGTAGTAGCTCGGTAAATAGGCGCGCCTTATTAGTAACAAGTGCTTTTGGCATGCCCCGCAAAGCACTGAGCCCTGTTTCTACATGCTGATACAACACACTATACTTGCCCACTAGCTGCTCATAATGTTGGTAAAATAAGGCAATGGCTTTTGCACTAAGCGCTTCATCTAAATGTTCGCTAATTTGCATATCACCGCTGAGTGCACGCTTGACTAGGGTTTCAATACCGTTGCCTATCCAGCTTTCAACCAAGCTTTGGCTAACAATAGGAAACGCTAAATCACTCAGTGTTAAGTTTACTGCTAGGTATAAATCGTAAACGCTATCAACAAGTGTGCCGTCAAGGTCGAACAAAGCTACATCATATTTCATTACTTTACGTTTCCTAACTGCTCACGCATTTGATCAATAACAACCTTGTAATCAGGCTCATTAAAAATAGCAGACCCTGCTACAAACATATCGGCACCTGCTTGCGCTGCTGCGGCTATGTTATCAACCTTAATACCACCATCTACTTCTAGGCGAATATCACGACCCGACTCAACTATACGCTGCTTTGCTTGAGCTAGTTTTTCAAGGGTGTGGGGAATAAAGCTTTGGCCGCCAAAGCCTGGGTTTACCGACATTAATAAAATAGTATCTAGCTTATCAATAACATGATCGAGGTAGCTAAGGCTAGTGGCAGGGTTAAATACTAAGCCTGCTTTACAACCATGGTCTTTAATGAGCTGTATGGTGCGGTCTATATGCTCGCTGGCCTCAGGGTGAAAAGTAATTATTGATGCGCCGGCCTCTGCAAACAAAGGGATTATACTATCGACTGGTTTTACCATTAGGTGCACATCTATAGGTGCTGTTACACCGTAATCTCTAAGCGCTTTACACACCATAGGCCCAATAGTGAGATTAGGCACGTAGTGATTATCCATGACATCAAAATGTACTACATCAGCGCCTGCAGCGAGTACTTTATCCACATCTTCGCCTAATTTTGCAAAATCGGCTGACAAAATAGAAGGCGCAATTAAGTATTTTTGTTCAGGGTTTAACATAGTAATCCGTCAATCAGTAAAGTATGCCTTAATGTACCGTAAATGCTAAGGTTTCCCAAGTAATACACTGTAAATTAGGCATAACTAAAAATATCGATTTAAATACATAAGTATTTATTTATAAAAAGCTTTAGGGCGTGTTGAGCTTTAGTGGTTGAGTTTTAGGCAGCATGTTTAATTTTTGGTAAGGCCGTGAGTAGGATACACAAGCCATGCTTACATGATACAAGTTATTAGTTTACGCAAGAGCAGTTATTGTGCCCACTCGATTACAACCCTCGGGTCGCGATTTAAAAACTCTTAGCTTGAGAGCACACTTTAACTCGCAAGTTTCAACAGGCCTTAGCTATTACAGATAAATATTAGTTTGTTATTTATACAGCTTTTGTTATTATTAAAGGAGTAACTTAATTTTAGGCTAATATTATGCGTGCATTTAAAACAGGGATCTTAATTGCGTCGGCATTGTTATTTATTGGAGCATTTAGTTTTGCGCCAAGTTCTGAGCAAGATTTAAGCTTAGTTAGCAATTGTCAGCATCAGGCAAGTAGTAAAAACGCTTCAAACACCTTAACGTGTGCGAAAGTAGAAGAAGACTCATCGTGGTTTTCGTGGCTAACAGGCGATAGCCGCAGTGCGCAGTTTCATTATTTAGATTTATTAGAGCTATTAACTAGCTCAGAAGACGCTAAGAATACGCCTTCAATAAAACCTCTATTTTAAATAATGCTGCACTTTATTAGCGCGTTGCAAAGTGTGCTAGCAGCATTTTTTGGTGTGCAATCAGAGCACAAACGCCAAGCCGACTTCCAACAACACTCCCCTCTTTTTATTATTGCTTTAGCTGTGCTGTTTTTTGTTATTTTTGTAGTGACAATTTACGCAGTGGTTGCTTGGGTGCTAAATACATAGCCATTAACTCGTCGACCTTGTTGCGTGACCCACCTTTAGGGCTGATAGTACGTTTTACCTGAATTTTACCAAGTGTAGCTTGGCTATAAATTTTTCGCGTCCACATGGTATCGTGGTTAGATATAAGCACTGGGGTATTGTTTTCGAACGCGGCTTGCTCGGCTAAGTTTGCCAAGTTTGCTTGATCGTCTAAATTAAACCCGCCTTTAGCATAAGAGGTAAACGACGCTGTTTTACTTAGCGGCACATAAGGCGGATCGCAATAAATAACCGCATTGTTTGGCACAAGCTTAAACACATCATCGTAGCTTAGGCAGGTAAATGTGGCTTTTTGTGCTTTTTCGGCAAAAAAGTACATTTCTTTTTCTGGAAAATAAGGCTTTTTATATTTACCAAATGGCACGTTAAAAATGCCTTTGAGATTATACCTACACAGCCCATTGTAACCATGGCGATTCATGTATAAAAAGAGCATTGCGCGCTCATATACATCATTGCTTTTATTAAACTGTACACGGTATTCGTAGTAAGCGTCTGGGTGGTTATTTAAATCAACAAATAGTTTTTTAGAGTCACTTATAAACTCATCAGGCGAGCGCTTGAGCTCTTTGTATAAGTTAATTAAATCAGCATTGATGTCGTTGAGTAAATAGTGTTTAAAATTACTATTTAAAAATACCGAGCCTGCACCTACAAAAGGTTCTACCAAGGTTTCAGCGTGTTTGCTGGCTTGAGATAAACGTGCATTAATATCTTCAACTAGGCTGTATTTACCGCCAGCCCATTTAAGGAAGGCTCTACTCTTTTGTTGCATTGGTTCTTAACTTCAATCTGCTGTAGCGCGATTTTACACTAAAGTGAGTCAGTTTACTGATCAAGTCGTGCAATTTCTTGTTTTATTTTGCTGATTTTTTTATAAAAAGGCTTGTTCTTTCTAAGCGCACTCGACAAGGCAGACAACGCACTTTTAGCATCAGCGAGTGATGCATAACTACCAATAGTAACCACCCACCACACTTTATTATTTCGCTTAGTTTGGTAAACCTTAGCGCGCTGGCTTAAATTATGTTGAATAATAAACTCACGGGTGATTTTTTCCTGTGTAACAGCTAGCAGCTGCACAGCTGTATTATTATCTGGCTGAGCTAAATACCAAGCGTTATCGGATACGTTATTTGAGATTTTAGGCTGCGGGCTTTCTTTATCGTCACTTTCAATTGGCTCAATAGTCTCAGGAGTGTTTAAGCTTTGTGGTAACGCCTCGCTTTGCTCACTTTGCTCACTTTGAGCGCTTTGTTGAGCCTGACGCGTTAAACTTTGCATTATCGCCGGCACATCGTTTTTATGGGGCGCTACATTACCTTGTGATTTATCGCTGACCGGCTCTAAAGGCAAATCCGCTTTTGATATATCAGAATTAGCATTACTGACTTCTTTATTCGCGCTTGGGATAGCGGTAATTTTTGAAGCAGGAATAGCGGTATCTATGCCTTGGCTTTGTTGATTTTGATAGTACGTTTGCCACCACTGGGTCATATCATTTTTATACAGCAAACCAATGATAAGTAGCATAATTATAATTAACAACGAGATTAAGTGTACTCGCCACGACACTTTATCTTTTTTTATAATATCAGCCACATGCTCCGTTGGCTGCCATGCTAATAATAAGCTGGGGTTGCCATTCGCTTCATTTAAAAATGCGCTAAATACGGGGTCTTCGTCGTACGGTAAATTAGGAAAATACCAGCTCATTAGCTGTTTAGATTCATGCGCAGATAAAGGCTCTAAGTAAATTTCAACGGCATTATTAATAGCTAGCTTTGATTGCGAAGCTAGCATGATATAAAGCGTTACAGGGCTGTTTTTGGCAAGTAACTCTAATTCCTGTAATAACTCTTCAGATAAGTGCCTTGCATTATCGAGCACCCACAAACAAGCCTCACACGGCTGCTGCTGCAACAATTGGTAAAAGTTTTCACTTAACGATAAATCGTGGTCAATCAGCGGAGAGTTAAAGCTTTGCTCTAATATATCACTCATCAGTGATACATCATTTACACTGGCACTTACTTGTACAAATGCTTTATTAAAACTGTTGTATTTGTCGGTGATGAAGGTTTCGAGCATATAACTTTTGCCTAGGCCAGAGGTGCCTAGTAATACAATTAAGTTTTGCCCGTATTCAAATTGCAGAGCGATTCTATCCACCAACGCCGCACGGCTTGGTAAAATTTGCGCCTGCATTATTGCTCGATTAACGCTCTAACTTGGTCGTCTGATACGTCATCTACCAATGCGCATTGACCAAATTGAGTAGGTAAAATAAAGCGGATAGTGCCTTTTTTATTTTTTTTGTCTTTACGCATATGCATTAAAAACTGCTCAGCAGTCATTTCACTTGGGATCTCAGTCGGTAAATTATAAAGCTTGAGTAGCGTTACAATTCTATCTACCTCAGTTTGCGATAAGTCACCGCGTGTATGCGCTAATTTAGCAGCAAGTACCATTCCGGTAGCAACAGCCTCTCCATGTAGCCATACACCGTATCCCATTTGCGCTTCAATTGCATGCGCAAAGGTATGCCCTAAGTTGAGTAATGCACGAAGGCCATTTTCTTTTTCATCTTGCGCCACGATAAGCGCTTTAATTTCACAACATCTATAAATAATATGCTGCAAACTTGCTTCATCTAGTTGCTGTAGCTTTTCTACATTTTGCTCAATAAAAGCAAATAGCTCGGTATCGTAAATTAAACCATACTTAATAACTTCGGCCATACCCGCAGCAAATTCGCGCGCCGGTAAAGTGTGAAGTGAATTAGTATCAATAAAAACAGCTTGCGGCTGATAAAACGCCCCAATCATGTTTTTACCCAGTGGGTGATTTACCGCTGTTTTGCCCCCTACAGAGGAGTCAACTTGTGATAGTACCGTGGTCGGAATTTGAATAAACGGTACACCGCGCTGATAACATGCAGCAACAAAACCTGTTAAATCGCCAATAACGCCGCCACCTAGTGCAATTAAGCATGTGTCTCGGCCGCAATTATTTTGCAATAAAAAAGCAGATATTTTCTCAAACCATTCAA
Source organism: Pseudoalteromonas sp. Angola-30 (assembly GCF_028599215.1). Classification (NCBI taxonomy): domain Bacteria; kingdom Pseudomonadati; phylum Pseudomonadota; class Gammaproteobacteria; order Alteromonadales; family Pseudoalteromonadaceae; genus Pseudoalteromonas; species Pseudoalteromonas sp. Angola-30. The sequence goes on along the minus strand of NZ_JAQREI010000002.1, from coordinate 80,620 downwards.
GCGACTTGTATTGCTCACCATCAGGAATGACAAAAGAAAGAGGGTCTAGATCAGCCAACGAATCAAGCAGCCCTTGTAAATATAAAGGCGCAACTGTGTCGTTAGTGATAATGATAGGCCGACAATCACCAATGTGGTGAACAAGGCGGCCATTATCTTGAAGTGCAGATTGACCAATAAAAATAGGATAACTTCGCTCGTCCAAATTAACAGTTAATTCAAGCATGCTTTGTTATTTCCTTTATTATTGGTTTTTAAAAATCTAATTTCTCGATGATTTGGTTAGCAACAACTTTAGCGCTTTGCTCATCGGTGCGTACAACAAAATCGGCAACTTCTTTGTATAGTGGCTCGCGTTCTTCTGCTAAGCGCTCTAGTACATTACGAGGTGCTTCTTCAGTTTGCAGTAATGGGCGACGCTTGTCGCGTTGCGTGCGTGCAACTTGCTTTTCTATAGGTGTCTCTAGGTATACAACGATACCACGAGCCGAAAGCTTGTTTCGAACTTCTTTACTCATTACTGAACCACCACCGGTTGCAAGTACAATACCTTGCATTTCGGTTAAGTCGCCAATAACAGATTCTTCACGAAGTCTAAAGCCTTCTTCACCCTCAAGATCAAACACCCAGGCAATATCTGCACCGGTACGGCGTTCGATTTCTTGATCAGAATCGACAAATTCAAGGTGTAATTGGTCAGCGATGTGACGACCAATCGTGCTTTTGCCAGCCCCCATGGGGCCAACTAGAAATATATTACGTTTCTCAGCCATATCTTTTAGTACAAACGAACTCTAAAATTTGAAATAAAACCCCGCCTAACGACCTGGCCCCAAAATTAAGGAGGGGATTATCTCAGTAATTGGCCGGGTATTTCAAGTCTATTACAATAAAAAGCCATATAACGAGCAATTATTATCAATAAACACTCGTTGACGAACATAAAACCACTAAATTTTAGTCTATTTGTATTTTCGGTGTCACGAAAATAAGTAATTCACGTTTCTCATTAAACTCGCTGGTGCTCTTAAATAAGCGTCCAACATATGGAATATCACCAAGTACAGGTACTTTATTTGTGGTATTAATTATTTGCTGCTGAAAAATACCACCCAGCACAACGGTTTGGCCGTTATCAACCAGCACTTGTGTTTCAATTTGTTGAGTGTCTATCGAAACCGCTTCACCTGTTCCGGTTTGAACCGTTTCGCCACGAGTATCTTGTGTAATAACTAAGTCTAAAATAACTTTGTTATCAGGCGTTATATGCGGGGTAACCTCAAGGCTCAATACCGCTTTTTTAAAGCTTACAGTAGTAGCACCACTTGAGGCTGATTCGGTATAAGGGATTTCAGTACCTTGCTCAATACGTGCTTTTTGCTGATTAGCTGCTGTAATGCGCGGGCTCGCAATAATCTCACCTTTATTTTCTTCTTCTAAAGCACTTAGCTCTAAATCAATTAAAGTGCCATTAGCCAACTTAGCTATGTGTAAACCAATACTTGCCGCAGGGTTAGTAATAGGTAGGTTTACATTAAGACGGTCTGATAAATCAGGAATAGTGCCATTTGAGATAGACTCAGCTCCTTCAAGCGAGCCAGAGATACCATCACTATCTTGTTGATCACTAAATCCCCAACGCACGCCTAAATCTTCTGTGACGTTATCGCGCACTGTTACCATACGTGATTCAATAACAACCTGTTGCACTGGAATATCGAGTGTTTCAATCATACGACGAATACTTTCAATGCTCTTCGCTGTATCTTTAATAAGTAATGTATTGGTACGCTGGTCAACCGATACACTGCCTCGGGCAGAAATGATGCTGTTAGTGTCGGTTTTCAGTAAATCCGCAAAATCTTCAGCCTTAGCGTAGTTTAAACGAATATACTCACTGTAAAGCGGCTCTAAATCCTCGACCTTTTGTTTTGCTAATAAATCTTTAGCTTCACGTGCAGCGAGTTCTTCAGCTGGCGCAACCATCAATATAGAGCCATCCATACGCTTATCAAGGCCTTTAATACGCAGTACAACGTCTAAAGCCTGATCCCATGGAACGCCATCTAAACGAAGCGTAATATTGCCGGTTACGGAGTCACTCGTTACTAAGTTAAACTCGTTATAACCCGCTATGATTTGCAGTACAGCTCTAACCGAAATATCTTGGAAGTTTAAGGTCATTGGACGACCTTGATATTCTTTGCCGCCATCTAAATAGGCATTTTGCGTTTCATCTTTTTCAATGGTTAACGTTAAAATGTTATCTATTTGCTGGTAGGTAAAGGTAAAAGCAGCATTAGGCTCAATAACTACACGGCTTAAGCTATCTTCTTTAAAGGTCTCAATGGTACTTACTACAGTACCAAAATCTAGCACATCTAATTCATACAGTAAGTCGTCTAAAATATCTGTGTGATGAAACTCTGCAATTATTTTTCCACCACTTTCATGTACTTCTATTGCAGCTTGCGTGTCTTGTAAAAATACTAAAACTTTTGCTTCGCCTTTTTCACCACGACGAAAATCAATAGATTGAATCCGATTAATATAAGCGCTTGAGGCATCATAACTATTGCTGCTTTCATCAGAAGCTTGCTCAGTAAGCGGGTTATCAGATACGCGCAACGACACTAAGTTATTATTAACTTGTGTTTCGTATATTTTTAAACGCTCTAAATTTACCGTAACTTTTAAGCCTTGCTCTGTCAGTACGCTGCTTACACTGTTAATACCTGCGTGATCGACCGGCACATTTTCAAGACCCTGTTCTAGTTCTGCACCATCAAATAGCATTTCTATGCGCGCTGGTGTGTTGTGTACTTGAATTTTAGGTTGTTGTGTTAGCTCTTCGTCAAATACAAGTTGTAACTCTGTCTCGCCTTTTAGCAAGGGGTTATAACGTACATCATAAAGTAGCGGCGCTGCACTGGCTGTTTTTGCAACAAAAAGAGCCAATATGACAAATAACACCGTTTGAAAACGATGATGCCAAAGTACATCCTTATGCATGTGTGTTTTACCTTTTTTATTATTAATTTGCGCCATTATTTGCCGCCTCTAACATTTCCAATTTAGTCAGCCGCTCTTTCCAACAACCCGACCCATCAGGGATTAATTCAACTAGTTCTACATAATCACTACTTACAGACTTAACTTTACCGTCATACGTCCCTAAGTAATTATTTACCGTTACCCTATGCAGCGTTTCATCCGCTGCGGTGATCAGTGCCCACATTTGCCCGTTAGAGCCTAATGTACCTTTCATTGATAGGTTATCGAGCGGGTACTTTTCTAGTGGCTCTCTCACTCTATCAGGGTCAGGGTGTAAACAATTTTTAATTTGCGTTAGTTTATTTTGAATAATTTCAGGCTGCGGAGCCACAAAAGGACTACGTAACTGCGATGCATTATATTCAAAATGTTCAAACTGCGTTAATTCAGGTATTTCCTCAACTTTAGGCGTGGTGCTGGCCTTAACTTGGTCAATAAATTCTTTTTGCTCCGACGTATCGTCGTTACAACCTGCCAACAATAAAACTGATAATGATAATAAAGGGACTAATCTCACTTTTTAACCCCTTCTTCATAACGATATGTTTTTGCTACCACACTGAATGTTAGTTGCTTTTCGCCAGATGATACAATCGAAAAGTCGTGTAAACTTACAATTCGTGGTAATTGGGCTACTTTTCCTACAAATTCACCAAATTCATGGTAAGTGCCTATTACTTCAATTTTTATTGGCAGCTCAGTATAAAACTCTTTTTCGACTTCAGGTAACCAGCCAATTTTCAAAAATGTTAAACCGCTAGTAGTACCTACATAAGATAAATCGTCTAACAGGCCTGGGGTTTCATTTGAGGTAGGTAATCGCTTTAGTAGTTGTGAAAACTTATCTTCCATTTCAACCATTTGCTGGCGGTATATATCAAGCTTACTAGCTACGGCATACTTTGTTCTGTAGGTACTGCGCAGCTCTACTTCTTTAGCTACCGCGCTGTGATAGCTGTCTATTTCATCAGATACCAATAGGCTGTAACTAAAAAACAACACTAAACCGGCTATAAATAAGCAACAAATTGCTTTTACCGCAACGGGCCACTCGCCAATGTTGTCGAGCTCAATTTCATTCCAATCTATTTCATTTAAGGCTTTTAAATCAAGGTTCATCACTTACCTCACCAATTTCATCAAATGGTTTTACGTAAAACTCCATATTAAAATCACTGAGTAACCGTGATGTTTGATCGCCTGCCACAATGCCTTGCATGGTAGGTCTTTCTAATAAATATGAGCCTTGCACCTGACGCAGCATAGTAGATAAACGATTATTTGATTCACTGCGCCCTAGCACATGTATTTGACTGCCGCGGCGCTCAAGCTTAGTTAAATACACGCCTTGAGGAACAATTTTAGCTACTTCGTCCATAATTTGAGTACCTAAATTACGGCTGCTTTGTAGCTCTTCAATTAATCGCATACGTTGTTGTAAATTTTCTTTTCGCTTATCAAGATTTCTAATTTCACTGATTTTTTTATCAAGCATGCTGATTTCTGAGCTTAAATAATTATTTTTTAAATTTTGGCCATCTTTTAAACCCGCGTAAAAAGAGCTAAGTAAGTACATACTTGCAAAACAGCCAATAACAACCGCAACTAAAATTGTTATAAATTTCTTTTTTGATTCTTCACGCTGTAGCTCTCGCCACGGCAATAGATTTATATGTGGCATGATGAAAAGCTCCTTAATGCCAAACCAGTAGCAATTGCAAACTGCGTTCTATTTCGCTGCATTACATTTCTGTCTACTTTTGGCGAAACTTCCATATTTGCAAATGGTTCAGCCACCACAGCATGAATACCTAGCTCTTCAATTAACAACCTATCTAAACCGTCAATCATCGATGTACCGCCGGTTAGCACAATATAATCTACTTGATCTTTACCTGTGGTTGTTAAAAACATTTGTACCGCACGGCGCACTTGTTGCAATAATGATGTTTGAAACGGTGCCAGCACTTCAAAAGTATAATTAGGGGGTAAGTCACCCGTTGTTTTGCCTATTTCAGCCTCATCAAAGCCTTTATTATAGTAAGACACAATGCTGTTAGTGTATTGGTCGCCACCAAACACTTGGTCACGGGTATAAATTGTTTCACCTGCTTGAACAACACTGACCAGCATTAAAACAGCGCCAATATCTACCACCGCAACACACTTATTAAAGGCGTCACTTGGTAATTGCTGATAATACACATCCATTGCTCTACTTAACGCATAGCTTTCAACATCAACCACTTTAGCGGTTAAGTTTGCCGCCTCAAGTGCGCCCACACGGGCTTCAACACTTTCTGTACGTGCAGCAGATAACAGCACATTCATTTTACTCGGATCGGCTTCGTTGGTAGAGAGCTTTTCAAAATCTAAACTCACTTCATCAAGGGGGTAAGGTATTAAGCTGTCAGCTTCTATTTCAATTTGCGACTCTAATTCAGCGTCGCTTAATGAAACATCCATAAAAATAACTTTAGTGATAACGGTTTGCCCTGATACAGCCACTGCCGCTGATTTTAAAGATTTTGGTAGTTTTCTTTTTAATTTTGTAATTATGTTACCAATTGCTTCAATATCCTGAATAGAGCGCTCGCTCATTGCGCCTTTTGGCATAGGTTCAATTGCAAGTGCTTCTAGTCGAAATCCCGTTTCAATTTCACTTAAAAGCACTGCTTTGATAGAGTGCGATCCGATATCAATTCCGACCATCGCAGTGGATGGCTTTTGAAATAGTTGACTTAGCATGTTTGCAACTTGACCTTTGTTTTAATAATAAACAAGTTATAATTTTTTTAGTAAAAAATATTATTCATTTTTTAATCAATATATACTAGCAGTCTAAACTCGCAATTGGGAGTCCATTTAGGGAAATATAAGTGATTTTATTAAAACGAACATTACAATTTTTTATCATTTGCACGTTATTTGGTCTGATCACTTTAATCAGCCTTTATTATTACGTTAAACCTGATATCCCCAGTGTGCAAGTTTTAAAAGACGTGCAATTACAAACCCCTATGCAAGTCTTTACAAAAGATGGACTCTTAATTAATCAATTTGGTGAAAAACGCCGCATTCCCGTCACTATAGACGAAATCCCCCAACCTTTAATTGATGCTTTTTTAGCAACAGAAGACAACCGTTTTTATGACCATATTGGTATAGACCCTATTGGTATTGTCCGCTCTGCTATTGTGTTAATTTCAACAGGTGAGAAAAAACAAGGCGCGAGTACTATTACTATGCAGCTTGCTCGTAACTTCTTTTTAACACGAGAAAAAGCGTATATTCGTAAAGTTAAAGAGATTTTTATAGCTCTACATATTGAAAGTGTATTAACTAAAGACGAAATTCTTGAGCTGTATCTTAATAAAATAGAACTAGGTAATCGTGCATTTGGTATTGGTGCTGCTGCTCAAGTTTACTATGGCAAAGAGCTAAAAGACCTCACTCTTGCACAAATGGCAATGATTGCCGGCTTACCTAAAGCCCCTTCGGCGCTTAACCCAATTCGTAACCCAATTAGAGCTAAAGCACGCCGTAATGTAGTGCTTGGTCGCTTGCTTACTGAAAACTATATTACGCAAAAACAATACAACGATGCGGCTAACCAGCCTATCACTGCTTATTTTCACGGTGCTGAAATAGACCTTTACGCCCCTTATATCTCTGAGATGGTTCGTGCTGAGATGGTTGAGCGCTACGGTGTAGAAAAAGCATATAACTCTGGATTTAAGATATTTACCTCTGTGGAGTCTAAAGTTCAAAAGGCTGCGCAAACAGCTTTAGTTAATAATTTACATAACTACGATATGCGTCATGGCTTTCGTGGGCCTGTAGACGTGTTGTGGGATCCAGAAACACAGCCCGCCTTAACTGAGCAGCAAATTATAGAAAAGCTAAAACCTGTTAAAGAAATAGCTGATTTGCATGCTGGCGTGGTGTTAAATGTGGCAGAGAAAACTGCTGACGTTATTTTAAAAAATGGCCAGCGCACCACACTTGATTGGGATAATTTAAAATGGGCGCGCAAATACATTACTCGCTACCGCCAAAGTTTTGCCCCTAAAGCCGCTACTGACATTCTTACCCCTGGCATGCAAATATGGCTGCGTAAAAATAACGACGACAGTTACCTACTAAGCCAAATACCAGAAGCTGCCAGTGCACTTGTTTCACTCGACCCACAAGATGGTCGTATTAAAGCTATAGTAGGCGGTTACAGTTTTGAGCAAAGCCAATACAACCGAGCGGTACAAGCTAAACGCCAAGTTGGCTCTAATATTAAACCCTTTATATATTCTGCTGCGCTCGAAAATGGCTATACATTGGCCTCTATTTTAAACGACGCGCCAATAAACCAGTGGGATAAAAGTTTAGGTGTAGCGTGGCGACCAAAAAACAGCCCAGCAGTTTATAATGGCCCTATACGTATTCGCCGTGCACTTGCGCAATCTAAAAACGTTATTTCTGTGCGCTTACTTCGCGGTGTAGGGTTACAACGCACCGCCGATCACTTGCTTAAGTTTGGTTTTAAAGATGCTGATATTAACCGCAGTGAATCGTTAGCATTAGGGAGTGCATCAATCACGCCATTAGAGCTTGCTCGCGGCATGAGCGCATTTGCTAATGGCGGTCACTTAATTGAACCTTACTTTATATCTGAAATTCAAGATGCCTATGGCAATGTACTATTTAAAGCAAACCCAGCTCTTGCTTGCGATGAAGACGAGCTATTACCCGCCTCTCAAGCAATGGATAGCTTTGCCAACAATAACCTAGATACCGACATAACAGATGATACAGCCACGCAACCACGTTGTGCACCACGTGTTATTTCAAAGCAAAATGCTTTTTTAATTGCTGAAGCAATGCACAGCGCAGTATGGGGTGGCGGTAGCTGGACCCATAAAACAGGCTGGAGCGGGACAGGTTGGCGTGCGCAAGCATTAGATAGACGCGATCTATCGGGTAAAACAGGCACAACCAATGACTCTGTTGATACTTGGTTTAGCGGCTTTAACCGCAATGTAGTAACGTCTGTATGGGTTGGTTTTGACAACCCAGGTAACTCGTTAGGACGCTCAACCTATAATAACAACCTAGATAGCAGTCAAATCTCTGGTGCTGAATCGGGCGCCAAAACGGCACAGCCTGCTTGGGTTGATTTTATGAAAGTGGCGCTTGAGGGCACACCAGAGGCGCCAATAGAGCCTCCTGAAGGACTAGTTTCAATTCGTATCGATTTAAAAACAGGTCTGTTAAGTCATAAAAACGACTACACCAGTCGCTTTGAATATTTTGAAAAAGGCACTGCACCTACAAAATATGTGCTGTCTCAGCCAACTGATATTTTTGAAGAAGATACAAAAACAGAAGAAGAGTTATTCTAAAAACAAAAACGGCAGCTTACACAAGCTGCCGTTTTACTATTAATATTTGCTGCGCTATTTTAAGTTTTTAACTAACCAATATAAATCAGAGTGCACTCCCGCGGCGGTCACTTCTTTGCCTGCCCCTGGGCCTTGTATTACTAAGGCGTTTTCGTTGTACCACTGGCTATTAATAACAAAGATATTATCGCCTGGTGTTAAGTTAGCTAAGGCGTCCCCTTTAGGCGCGTAAGTTATACCTACCTTCGCCGATACTTTACCCTGCTCTAATGCCAATAAACCGGTATACCTAAGTACAGCATCTTGAGCATTTGCCGCATCGGCATGGTGTTTAATAAAGGCATTTAGCTTATCTTTATTCGCTAAAAAGTCATCCCATGAACCTTGGGCTAACTCATCAGGCATTAATGCTTGTAAGCTTATATCATTTAAATCTAATTCAATGCCAAGCTCGCGTGCAAGTATCAGCAATTTACGTTGCATATCGCGGCCCGATAAATCCTCGCGAGGATCAGGCTCTGTAAAGCCCATTTTTTGCGCTTCTAGAACAAGGTCAGAAAATGCCACACTGCCATCGTACTTACTGCATAGCCACGAGAGTGTGCCCGAGAAAACACCTTCAATACGGGTAATTTTATCGCCACTATTTTGTAAATCGGCCAACGCAAAGTTAATTGGCAACCCTGCCCCTACACTGGTGTTGTAGCGCCAATGCAAATTACGCTCGCTAATACTTTGGCGCAGCGCGTTATACCAATTTGATGCAGCAGTGCCTGCGTACTTGTTAGCACTTATTAAATGGCAGTCTCGCTCAACAAAGTCGGTGTATAATTGGCTAAATTGCTCGCTTGCCGTTATATCAACAACAACTTTGTGCTCGTAATCAAGTTCGTTTAATGCACTTAATAAATCCGTCTGCTCATAAGCAACGGCATTATGCTGCCATTGTTTTTTCCACTGTCCGAGTGTAATACCCGAGGCATTAAATAGCATATGTTGCGAGCGAATTAAGCCAACTAGCTTAATACTATAATCGCCCGACAATCGTTTAAATTGAGCATCTAGCTGGCTTAAAAATTCATCGCCTACATTACCTAAGCCAGCCACAACCAGGGCAACTTCTTGGCCTTTATTAATTAATTTTTCGTGCAATAAACTAAGTACATCGCTTTCTATTAACTGATCCGTTAACAGCAATGTATAGCCTGTATCTTGATGAATAAAACGAGGGTGAATACTTTGCTGATTTAAAACCTCAGCCGCTAATGTACTTAGTGTGTAAACATCTTGCGTAGGTGCAACCACCGCGCAGCCATTTAAATTAGACTCGCTTATATTTGCTCGCCCAGCAAAATAACTCACTACTTGATGCGTTGCACCTGCGGGCACAACTAAGTATGTATCGCCGTTGTGTATAAAATGATGAAGGCTGTGCTGAATAAGCTGGCTAACATGCGCCACTTCACCCGCGTTAAGGCCTTCAACGAGCAGTAAATCAACGTTTTGTAATGTAGTAATAAACCGTTTTTGCTTAGCTTTGCCTTGTTTTACAATATCGGTAGGGGCAGTTTGCACATCAAAACTACTACGTACAGCCAGTTTAATATTACTGTTTTTTAAAGGCGAAAGCGTTTTAGCATGTAAAACAGGGTTACCCAATCGAGCTAATAAGTTAGCTTGTTCACGGCACACCTTGTTGTACTTAATCGCCTTTTCAACTTTACGTGGGTCAGCACTAAATACCCCTGGCGTATCAGTCCAAATACATACATTTTGTGCGTCGCAATAATTGGCTAATAAGGTGGCGCTGTAATCACTGCCATTGCGCCCAAGCGTAACTGTTTTACCATCAGCACTTGCTGCGATAAACCCTGTTACTACGTTAATTTTATTTGCATCAATAACTTGGCTGCATTGCTGTTTGTTTTGCGCATGCAAAAGCTCCCCGCTTGTTACACTAAACAGCGCTCTAGCATCATGAGCACACGCTTGAATGTTTAATTGCGTTAAATAGGCTGCCAATAATCGCGCAGACCACAGCTCACCATGCGCCAGTAAGGCCGCCTCTTGCAACTGCTGCTTGCTGGCTTGCTCCGCTACATCACTTAGCTCTTGCGCTAACACAGCTAAAGCCGTGTGTTTAGCATCGGCTTTTAATAACTCTTCAATTAATGCCGTTTGGTGATTACTCAATTGCAGCAAAATATCAGCCACAGCTTGCTTATCTTGTTGTTGATAACTTTGCCACAGCGAAACCAATGTATCGGTGGTTTTACCCGCAGCAGATACAACCACGCAATCGCCAGGCTGTGTGTGGCCAATAATTATTTTTGCCACACTTTGATAGCGCTCGCCCGAGCTTAAGCTCGAGCCGCCAAATTTATGTACACTGTTTACCATACTCAATCACCACAAAGCTGGATGAGCAGCCTGCTGCTTTACATCACCATTGGCATTGCCTGCAGCTTTACCAACACGCCCTACATTTTTATTTTGACCAGGTTTAACTAAGTTAAATACACGTTCAAAATCAGCCAGTAGGTCTTCTACATCTTCAATACCGACCGAAATACGAATTAGCGTATCGCCCACACCCGCCTCTAAACGTGCTTGAGCTTCCATACCTGCGTGAGTCATGGTCGCAGGATGACAAATTAAACTCTCAACCCCACCTAACGATTCTGCTAAGCTAAATTCTTTAAGGCTTGTTAAAAACGCCGCAGCATCATTCACATCGCCTTTAATATCAAAACTAACCATACCGCCAAACCCAAGCTGTTGGGCTTTAGCAAGCGCATGTTGAGGATGCGATTCAAGGCCTGGGTAGTAAACTTGGCTAACATACTCAGAGCTTTCTAGGTATTTAGCAATTGCCAGGGCATTTTCTTGGTGCTGTTTTAAACGCACATTTAAAGTACGTAAACCACGTAACGTTAAATAGCTATCAAATGGTGCGCCGGTAATACCAATGTTATTGGCCCACCAAGCAAGCTCATCACCAAGCTCTTGTGTTGCAGCAACAACTGCACCGCCTACAACATCAGAATGGCCGTTTATATATTTAGTGGTTGAGTGCACAACAATGTCTACGCCAAACTTAATTGGGTTTTGTAATGCCGGTGATAAAAAGGTGTTATCGGCGGCCACTAATGCACCGCACTGTTTTGCTATATCCGTCACGGCTTTAATATCAGTTAGGCGCAGCACAGGGTTACTTGGTGTTTCTATCCAAATTAATTTAGGTTTAATGGTTAAAATTTGTTCTAGGCTTTCTGGTTTAGTTAAATCAAGCACTTTAAGTTTAAGCAAGCCGCGCTTTTCTAACGACGTAAATAAACGGTAGCTGCCGCCATAACAATCGTGAGGAATAACCAATGTATCATCGTTATTTAATAACTGTGTGGCTAAGTGCACTGCTGCCATGCCCGTAGCAGTAATAATTCCGCGTGCGCCACCTTCAAGCTCTGCTAGAGTGTCAGCTAAAATATCGCGATTAGGATTACCACTGCGTCCATAGTCGTATGCGCGCTTAGTATCAAAACCGGCAAACGAATAAGTCGTCGATAAATAAATTGGCGGTACAACGGCGCCATGATGTTTATCGGCATCAACCCCATTTCGTACAGCAATGGTTGCTTTGTTTTTTTCGCTCATATTCGTCACCTGATTAATTTGGATGTTTAGACGTCTAAAAGAGTAAGTTATCCATTATAATAAGTCAAAGCTTTTAAAGCTCTAGATGGCTAAAAATAACAGATGTGTAAAACTTCAATGAGGCTGTGTTTACTATTACAGCCAGCTTATTAAGATAGATTGCTATCTATTATTTGACTATCTTTTTTAAAACGATAGAATTTCACGCATATTTACACGCTTTTTACGCCGTGTGAGAAATTAATAATCTGAGGCAACGATACATCTTATGGCTAAATGGAATGGTGAGTATATTCACCCATACGCAGAACACGGGAAAAAATCAGAGCAAGTTAAAAAGATCACCGTTTCGATCCCGCTAAATGTATTAAAAGTATTAACTGATGAGCGTACACGTCGTCAAATAAACAACCTGCGTCATGCAACAAACAGCGAGTTACTATGCGAAGCGTTTTTGCATGCCTTTACAGGCCAGCCATTACCTAATGATGATGACCTACGTAAAGATAACGCAGAAAAAGTACCTGAAGAAGTTAAAAAAATAATGCAAGAAATGGGTTTAGAAGTGCCTATTTTAGACGAAGAATAAAACGTCTTTTTAAACAAAAAAACCTCAGCATGCTGAGGTTTTTTTGTTTAAGCGCTATATATTACGCCATATAATTTTCCGGTAAGTCAATTTGTGCCACGCCCGATTCAACAGCAGCAATAGCAACCGCCTTGGCTATACGTGGTAATAAACGCGGGTCCATCGGTTTAGGAATAATGTAGTCTGCACCAAATTCGAGCTTTTCTACACCCGCTGCTTTTAATACTTGCTCAGGCACTGGCTCTTTAGCAATACTACGAATAGCTTCAACAGCGGCTATTTTCATTTCATCGTTAATTGCGCTTGCACGTACATCAAGTGCACCACGGAAAATAAACGGGAAACATAAAACATTATTAACTTGGTTAGGGAAATCAGAACGCCCCGTTGCCATAATTAAGTCTTTACGTGCACTGTGCGCAAGCTCAGGTGCAATTTCAGGATCTGGATTTGAACATGCAAACACCACTGGCTTATCAGCCATTAGTTTTAGATCTTCAGGTGCAAGTAAGTTAGGACCCGATACACCTACAAACACATCAGCATCAGCAATTACATCTTGTAGAGTACGCTTATCTGTATTGTTAGCAAAAAGCTGTTTGTATTCGTTTAAGTCATCGCGGCGAGTATGAATAACCCCTTTGCGGTCTAGCATATAAATATGTTCGCGCAGTGCACCACACTTAATTAACAGCTCCATACAAGCAACCGCTGCAGCGCCTGCACCTAAACATACAATAATGGCATCTTCTATTGATTTGCCCTGCACTTCTAAGGCGTTAAGCATACCTGCCGCAGTTACTATAGCGGTACCGTGTTGGTCATCATGAAAAACCGGAATACTGCAACGCTCAATAAGTGCTTTTTCAATTTCAAAACACTCTGGCGCTTTAATATCTTCTAAGTTAATACCACCAAACGTGTCGGCAATATTAGCCACTGTATTTATAAAGTCTTCGGTGGTGCGATGCTTAACTTCAATATCAATAGAATCTAAGCCTGCAAAACGTTTAAATAAAAGCGCCTTACCTTCCATAACAGGTTTAGAGGCTAATGGCCCTAAATTACCCAAACCTAAAATTGCCGTACCATTACTGATCACCGCAACCATATTACCTTTACCGGTATATTTATATGCATTGGCTGGGTCTGCTGCAATTTCGCGCACAGGCTCTGCAACACCAGGGCTGTATGCTAATGCTAAGTCTTGCACCGTTTCGGCTGGTTTTGTTAGCTCAATGCTGATTTTGCCTGGAACGGGGTGAGAGTGGTAGTGTAATGCTTGTTCACGAAAATCTGACATAACGCGATGGTATCCTGCAATTTAAGTTAAGTGAGAGGGAGTATGGGGCTAAGATACTCTTATTATTTTTAAATTCCAAGCAATATCAGGTCTATCCTGTTATATGCTATATCCGTTAATTTTAAGTGATTTATCAGCAACTTCGCTAAAAGTTATCAATATTAAACAAATAAAAATTCATTCAAAAAGTGCTTTTTGAGGTTCATTTTGCCCTGCCAATATTTTTCTAAAATAGCAGAATATTAAAATAGTAAAATGCACCAATATGGCGCGTTTATCACCGTTAAAAACAAATATCGCCACGATAAGCACTTTTAGCAGCTTGGTTAAAAATTAACGTGTAAAAAATATAGAGAAGAATTGAGAGTTTGTCTGCAAAGGTTTATGCATATTCAGAATAAGAACAGGAAATAGTTATGCACACGTAGTACGGCAACAATCGGTGATTTTTTAGTAAAAATGATGATTTTTAGACACAAAAAAAGCACCCGAAGGTGCTTTTTTTACTAAACAGCAATAATTACTTCTTGCTGCTAAGTGCACCGAAGCGCTTGTTGAAGCGATCAACACGGCCGCCAGTGTCTAAAATCTTTTGCTTACCAGTGTAAAACGGGTGACACGCAGAACATACGTCTAGGTGAATGTCTTTACAAAGAGTAGAACGAGTTTCGAATTTGTTTCCGCATGAACATGTTGCAGAAATTGCTTCGTACTTAGGGTGAATACCTTCTTTCATAGGAACCTCTAGTTAAGGCCGCATCGCTCTCCAAACCCGAAGTCTGGCACCATACGTCGTTAAAACAAATTTATAGGCCGCGGATTTTATCCAACTAGCTTGCCCCGCACAAGCTTTAATTACGCTTTTTGCCAAAAAAGTAACCAACCAGCGCTACCGCATCCATTTGTATGTAGGTTTTTAGCCTTATTTTTAGTACATTAAGCTATTACCCTTTATCACATGAGTTGTTATGCGTTTTGTTGAAGTTGCTATTAAAGTTCCGTTACCACGCACCTTTGATTATAAAATAGATGAACAACTCATCTCGCCCTCGGCGCCTATTATGCCAGGGATGCGTGTTTTAGTGCCTTTTGGCAATCAAAAGAAAGTAGCGGTTGTTCTTGCTCTTAAAACGCATACCGACGTGCCCGATAACAAAATTAAAGCGGTTACTGAGGTTATTGACCAAACCCCTATTTTATCATCACAGCATTTAGAACTGCTTAGCTTTACTGCACGCTATTATTGCTATCCGCTCGGCGAAACCATACACATTGCGCTGCCAGGTGCGCTTCGCCAAGGTGAAAACCCAGATAAAACCAGCATTAACATGGTTAGCCTTACCGAAAAAGGCGCAAAGGTTCCATCGTTAAAAGCGAAAACTCAGTTAAATTTACTAAAGCAACTCGCGCAATCCGGTAAGTCGTCGGTAACCGAGCTAAAAGCGCTCGGCTTTAGTAAAAAAACAATAGATGCCTTAATAGATAAAGAGCTTATAACCCAAAGCATTGAGCATGATAATCAATGGCAAAGCGTTGCGCCCACAGTCGGCACCAAGCCAGTACTTAATAAAGAGCAAGCCGTAGCGTGCACTACAATAAATCAAAGTGTTGGCTTTAAAAGCTTTTTATTAGAAGGTGTAACAGGCAGTGGTAAAACCGAAGTGTATTTACAATGCCTAGAAGAAGTCCTTAAACGTGGCGAGCAAGCCTTAGTATTGGTGCCTGAAATAGGCTTAACACCACAAACTGTTAACCGATTTCGTCGTCGCTTTCCCGATACGCCAATTATGCTATGGCACTCTGCCCTAACCGATAACGAACGCTTGCAAACATGGCGTTTTTGCGAAAAAGGCAGCTGCGCAATTGTAATAGGTACCCGTTCGAGTATTTTTCTACCTTTTTTAAAGTTAGGAATGATAGTGGTTGATGAAGAGCATGACTCTTCATTTAAACAGCAGGATACCTTACGCTACCACGCACGCGATTTAGCAGCTTATCGGGCATTTCAGCACAAAATACCGCTTATTTTAGGCAGTGCCACCCCTGCGCTCGAAACACTGCACAAAGCTATAAACAACAAATACCAACTTTTAAGCCTTACAGAGCGCGCACAAACTGCGACCGATAATCAGTTTATGTTGCTTGATATGAAAGGCCAGCCCGACCAAGCGGGTATTGCACACGCAAGCCTTGCCACTATGCGCCAACATTTAAACCGTGGTAAGCAAGTTATGGTGTTTTTAAATCGTCGTGGCTTTTCTCCTACGCTAATTTGTCACGAATGCGGGTGGCTGAGTGAGTGTAATCGCTGCAGCACCAGTGCAACCTTTCATAAAGCCATTGGCCAAATGATTTGCCACCACTGTGGTGAGCAACACCCAGTACCTCACCAGTGTCCTGATTGCGGTAGCACACAAATTTTTCCTAACGGTAAAGGCACCGAACAAATTGAAGAATTTTTATCGAGTGAATTCCCCGATACACCCGTAACCCGCATCGACCGCGATTCAACCCGCCGTAAAGGGAGCCTAGAAAAAGCCTTAGAGGAGATAAACCAAGGCGGGGCGCGTATTTTAGTGGGCACACAAATGTTGGCTAAAGGTCATCATTTTGCCGATGTTAGCTTAGTGCTTATATTAGATGTAGATAGCGGCTTGTACTCGTGCGATTTTAGAGCCACAGAGCATTTAGCCCAGCTGGTAACTCAAGTTGCTGGGCGCGCGGGTCGCTCTGGTGAGCCAGGCCAAGTATTACTGCAAACCCACTTTCCTGAACACCCTTTATTGCAAGACTTAGTAAATAATGGCTACCAAGATTTTGCCCGCTTTGCTTTAAGTGAGCGTGATGATGCCGACCTTCCACCCATTACCAATATGGCTATAGTTAGAGCACAAGGGCACAGTATTAAGCTCGTTGTCGATTTTTTGACGGATTTGGTTCCTGTTAACGGTGTATCTGGTATACAATTGCTCGGTCCAATTCCTGCCCCACTAGAAAGAGTGGCGGGTATGTACCGGTTTCAATTGCATATTCAAGCGCAAGACCGCAAAGTATTGCATCAGTATCTTGCGCAAATGGTCGACTATTTAAGCACCAGCAAACTTGCACAAAAAGTGCGCTGGAGTCTTGATGTTGACCCTATAGACATGATTTAGGTTAAAGCCAAATGGCACAGCACGATTATATTAATAAAAAACCAGCGGGTAGAAAAAACACCAAGCAAGCCCCTGCTAAAAAACCATTTCCTATACTTTTAGTTGTTATTACTGTTTTGCTTGTAGGCGGCTTTGCTTACGGCTTATGGTTTATTAAAAATAACGCCGACCCTGAGCTTGTTGAGCAGCAGGCGCACCCTAAAACAGCTGAAAAAGTAGAAATAGCTAAACCTCGCGCCCCTAAGTTCATTGAAGAAATTAAAGAGCACGAGATCCAAGTTGAAGTAAGAGAAATTGAGCAAAAAGGCCCCTATGTTATGCAGTGTGGGTCGTTTAGAACACACGCACAAGCCGAAACCCTCAAAGCTAAAATTGCCTTTGCGGGCTTAATTTCTGAAATTAAAAAGACCACAGGTACTAATGGTGTTTGGTATAAAGTGCGTTTAGGCCCTTATAAAACAAAGCGCCAAGCCGAAAGCGACAAAAACAAACTCAAGCGAGTGCATGTTGTTAGCTGCGGAATTTGGGGCTGGACTTGAAATTAGTCCATTCACCCATATAACCTCATCATAATCGTTTTTTACAAGCTGCCCCCGCAGCTTGATGATGAGGAATAACATGACCACTATCGTAAGTGTACGCCGCGACAATAAAGTAGTAATTGGTGGCGACGGCCAAGTTTCACTTGGTAATACCGTAATGAAGGGCAACGCCCGTAAAGTTCGACGCCTTTATAATGGCAAAGTAATTGCTGGTTTTGCCGGCGGTACTGCTGATGCCTTTACCCTTTTCGAACGCTTTGAAAGCAAACTAGAAATGCACCAAGGTAACCTCACTAAAGCCGCTGTAGAAATGGCCAAAGACTGGCGTAGCGACAGAGCTTTACGCAAGCTTGAGGCACTCCTTGCGGTTGCAGATGAAACTGCTTCACTAATTATCACCGGCAATGGTGATGTAGTGCAGCCAGAAAACGATTTAATTGCTATTGGTAGCGGTGGTAACTTTGCTCAATCAGCAGCCACTGCCCTATTAGAAAACACCGATTTAAGCGCTCGCGATATCGTAGAAAAAAGCCTGACCATTGCTGGCAACATCTGTGTATTTACCAACAACTTCCAAACAATCGAAGAATTATAATAGGACCCATTATGTCTGCTATGACCCCAAGAGAAATTGTACACGAGTTAGATCAGCATATTATTGGTCAAGCTAATGCTAAAAAAGCCGTGGCTATTGCCCTGCGTAATCGCTGGCGCCGTATGCAACTAAACGATGACTTACGCAGCGAAGTAACCCCTAAAAACATTTTAATGATTGGCCCAACCGGTGTCGGTAAAACTGAAATTGCCCGCCGTTTAGCTAAACTCGCTAATGCGCCTTTTATTAAAGTAGAGGCGACTAAATTTACTGAAGTGGGTTATGTTGGTAAAGAAGTAGAGACTATCATTCGCGATTTAGTTGATGTATCAATTAAAATGACCCGCGAGCAACAAACTAAAAAGTTTAAACACCGTGCAGAAGAAGCAGCAGAAGAGCGTATTTTAGATGCACTTTTACCACCGGCTAAAGATCAATACGGTGAAACGCAGCGCGATGACAACTCATCTACTCGTCAAACATTCCGTAAAAAATTACGCGAAGGCCAGCTTGATGATAAAGAAATAGAAATAGATCTAGCGCAAGCACAGCCAAATGTAGAGATTATGGCGCCTCCTGGTATGGAAGATATGACCAACCAGCTGCAAAGCATGTTCCAAAACATGGGTGGCGACAAACGTACTAAGCGTAAGTTAAAAATTAAAGAAGCCTTTAAGTTATTAACCGAAGAAGAAGCCGCTAAATTAGTTAACCCTGAAGAGCTAAAAGAGCAAGCTATTTTTGCAGTAGAGCAAAACGGCATTGTGTTTATTGATGAAATAGACAAAATTTGTAAGCGTGGCGATTCGTCAGGCCCAGATGTTAGCCGTGAAGGTGTACAACGCGATCTACTTCCTTTAATTGAAGGCTCAACCGTTAATACTAAACACGGTATGGTGAAAACAGACCACATGCTATTTATTGCATCAGGTGCGTTCCAAATGGCTAAACCATCAGACATGATCCCTGAGCTACAAGGTCGTTTACCTATTCGTGTAGAGCTTGAAGCACTAAGTGCTAATGACTTTAAACGAATTCTTACCGAGCCACATGCTTCACTTACTGAGCAGCAACGTGAACTGCTTAAAACTGAGCAAGTAAATGTTGAGTTTAACGATGATGCAATAGAGCGCATTGCTAAAGCCGCTTGGCAAGTAAACGAGAAAACCGAAAACATTGGTGCTCGTCGCTTACATACAGTAATGGAAAAGCTAATGGAAGAAATTTCATACGATGCATCTGAACAAGCTGGCTCTACCCTTACTATTGACGCCGCTTATGTAGAAAAACATTTAGGCGCATTAGTTGAAGATGAAGATTTAAGCCGCTTTATTTTATAAGGTAGGCAAAAATACTATACTAAAAGCCTCCATATTGGGGGCTTTTTAATGGGATATATAAAATGAAACACGTAACAAAAGTGCATTATCATAGCGTGAGTAAAAACCTAGATGTTTACTTTGATGATGACAGTATGGCTGTATTTAGCTGCGAGTTTTTACGCGTTCACTCTCCCTCGGCCGAAGTGCAAGGGCATGGTGCAGAGCCAATGAAGTTGGTACTTAATAAACAACATGTTGGTATAAAAAAGATTGTACCGGTGGGGCATTACGCACTGAGATTAGACTTTGATGATGGTCATAACAGCGGGCTATTTAGCTGGAGCTACTTTGAAACACTACAAGCGCAGCACGAAACCTTGTGGGATAAATATCAAGCGCGTCTTGCCGAGCACGAACAAAACAAAGATAGCGTACCAATAAAGTTTGTTCCCTAAACCTTATTGGCTTTTTAAACGCTACACTGTATTACACTTTAAATTTATCAATAGCCGCAAATAATACGCGCGCTTGTTCAGAGACTTCTTCACTGGTTTGCGCATTATTAACTGCATGCTCAGAGGCATCTTGGGCAATGTCTCTAATGCGTACTACATTTTTGTTCACCTCTGATGCCACCTGACTTTGCTCATCAATAGCAACGGCAATTTGAGTACTCATTTCCATTATGGTTTGCACATCTTCGGTAATAGCACCGAGTAAATCACCCGCTTTAATAGCTTGTGAAGCACTTTCATCACCTTGCGAGCGACATTGATGCATAATACTTACTACCTCTTGCGTGCGCTGCTGAAGCGTATTAATAATGCCTTCAATTTCACTGGTAGACTCTTGTGTACGTTGCGCAAGCGAGCGTACTTCATCCGCTACAACAGCAAAGCCTCGCCCTTGCTCACCAGCACGAGCGGCTTCTATCGCGGCATTCAATGCAAGTAAATTGGTTTGCTCTGCAATGCCTCTGATTACATCGAGCACTGAGCCTATGGTTTCACCGTCTTTTTCAAGTTGCGATACCACACTTGATGCGTTACCTAACGACGAAGATAAATCGCGTATGTGCTTAACCGTAGAGTCTACTTCATTACGCCCTTGCTGCGCGCTTAGATTGGTTGACTCTGCTTTTTTAGCAGCAGCTTCGGTATTATGAGAAATATCTTGAATCGTTGCCTGCATTTGCGTAGCCGCAGTGGCAACCATATCCGCTTCGTGTAACTGCTCTTGCATGCCTGAACTTGTTGCAGAGGTACTTTCAGATAAGTGCTCTGTTGCCACATTTAACGTATTAAGCGCGGTATTCACTTCGTTTATGAGGTTTTTAAAATCGCCTATTAAACTATTAAAGTCCGACGTCATAATGGTAACTTCATCATTACCTGTTTGCTCTATCATTACGCTTAAGTCGTTATTACGGCGTATGTCGTTTATGGTGTGATATACCCGCTCAATAGGCACAATAATTGAGTGGCTAGTAAAGTACACCAGCGCCAACACTATAATCCCCGAAATAACAAATACAACGATGGCAATAAACTGCGCTTGGTCAACGCTTTTCTCAACTTCCAGCTTGGTTGACTCAACAATTTGACCAACAACCTGATCGCTTTTTTCTACGTTAATACGCATAACGCCTAGTGCACCAGAGTCTAAATCTAGCCCTAACTGCGTTTGTGCCTTTACAAGATTTTGAAAAGCACTTTGATACGTATCTATTAAAGGGCTTATTTGCGACTTATAACTACTTTGCAAATCAGCTTGGGTAATTTTTTGTTTAAACGTACTAATAAGTTCGTTAAAGCGAGTTAAGTATTTTGCATCAAAGCGCAGCATAAAATCTTTCTCAGCGCGTCGCAGCTGTAGCATTGCCGATAAAAGCTCAAAGTTATCTTGCTCTTTTAATAGCACCTCAACTTCGTGCACTGCAGTTCTGAGCTTGCCATACAACCCATCTTTAGGGTTTAAACCTATCTGTTGCTGTAACCTAACAACCTCTGAAAAATTGTTGTTGTAGTTAGTAATAAGCGTATGAAAATGCTCAATTTGCGCTGTGGTAATGCCCTGCTGTTGCATTACCTCCTGCAGCTTTTTGATTTTAGTGCTTAGCTGTTTAAAATCCTTATCAAATGATGTAAGTGCTTCCTGCTGCTTGTAAAAAAGAAAGTTTTTTTCATGCTTTCTAAGCTCTAGTGCATGTACGTTGAGCTCTTCTGCAAGCTGAATTGTTTTATTCAGATTGAGTGTTACGCGCGACTCATAAATTATCACACACAACAAAATGACCATTGCCAGACCGACTACCACTGCATTAAGTTGCAAACGCCTTTTAATGGTTAAGTTTTGTAAAAAATTCATTGAAAACACCTATATTTAATATGCACTAATAGTGTAGTACGTTCTGGCGCTTTATATTGAACTTTTTATTAACTTTTTATACATATAACTCATGCTTTTAGATTAACACTCCCCCATAAATCTTTATGCAATGAGTGAGTGTCATGCCACTGTTTATTAAGTAGCCATTTAACCAAAGGGGCAGGATCACTGGGAAAATTAATTTGTTTGTTTTGCGGGGCACTATTCCAATCATCCAGCGCTTGCGGGTTTAAATAATTCATTACATGGGCCATTTTCATCGCCCGCAATGTTTGTGCATTTGCATCTTGTTCAAACTGACCATCAAGAGGTTTAAGTAATAATTTTTTCCCAAGCTTTAAGGCCTCACTTGCCAGCTCAAAGCCTGCATTACCAATTACGCCACTGGTATTTGCTAAGTCGTTTAAAAACCCCGCTCGTGAAGGAGTGCGCAAATGAATATGCCCAAGGGATTTATCCTGCGCGTGCGGGTGGTAACAGTAAAACTCTTTTTCTGGGAAGTCCTTTAAATAATCAATAATGTTGTCGAGGTTCTCAAAGGGTAAATACACCAGCACTTTATTCATAACGGCGACAGGATTGCCATGGTCATGGTTTGCAATAAAGGGCGGTATAATATTATCTGCAAAGGGCTGCCAATGTACGCCTAAATAGGTGCTTGCTGGCGCGTAGTGCTTAATGAGAGATTTTCTAAATAAACCGCGGCCAAACATAGGCACGCTATTAGATAAAAAGGCCGCCTGGTGACTAATACCAACTACAGGCACGCCTGCACGCTTTGCAGCCCAAGCTGAAATAGGCTCAAAGTCATTTAAGACAAAATCGTATTTTTTTACATTAAATGATTTTATATCGTTAACTAACTTACACACACGGGCATTTTTTAATGTTTGATAGCTTTTTACTTGGCCATTTTTAGTGCTAAACGATAACCCTCGAAACGTTTTGTAATCAGCAAATTCCTGCATATCAAAGTAGTCTTTTTCAGGGCGCCCTGAAAAAACGTAATCTACATCTATACCTAACTCTTTAAAACAACTTGCCATAACACGGGCGCGCGTAATGTGGCCATTACCTGTGCCTTGTATGCCGTATAATATCTTCATACAGGCACCACCAAAGCCAGCGCAAATAGACCACATGAACTGCCAATAACAGCGCCAATTATTATATCTGCCGGAAAATGTACGCCTAATACTACGCGAGAAACCGCCACCCCCGATGCCCAGCTAAACCAAAGCCACGCATACTCTGCAAAAAAGTGACTCAATATTACCGCAACTAAAAATGCTGCTGCACTGTGTCCCGAAGGCAAACTAAATTTGTCACTAGGCACAATATACGCATTACTGACTAAGCAATCACAGGGGCGGATTCGGCCAAAGCTACGTTTTGCTAAAAAATAAATAGGCCTTTCAATTGCAAACCCCAGTAACACCGATATTGGCAATAACTGATGCTGCTCATTGGTACTTAGCCACCAAACAGCGCCACACATAAGTAAATATAAACCACCATTACCACTTTTAGATAAACCAAGTGCAGCCGTTTTCAGCCATTTGGGTGAATTATAATTAAACAGAGTTAAAAAGAGTTGTTCATCCATTTGAGCCATTTTTTTAAGCACGTTATTGTCGTTCATTATTTACCCTTAGCTGCACAATATCTAACCATAGTTAAAGCTTAGTGGCAGAAAATAACAATTGAGTGACGCTTTTAAGACACTATTGTTGCCATTTCTAATTTCGGCATTTTTTGAATAAATTTACTGCTATTAAGTCGTTGTTATTGCATATAAGGAGGGTATACTGAGGGTAACTTATGTACCCTTTGAGGATAAAATAATGGATTACAGCACTTCTGACTTATGTGACTTTTTTGCCGATGTGGTTGACGTGCTTGAACCGATGTTCATCAACTTTGGTGGTCGACACACGTTTGGCGGCCGAATTAAAACGGTTAAATGTTTTGAAAATAATGAACTGATCCGTGAAATACTCTCACAAGACGGTACTGATCAAGTACTACTTATCGATGGTGGTGGCTCAACACGACGCGCCCTTATCGACATTGAACTTGCAGAGCTTGCGCTTGATAACAACTGGAACGGCATTATTGTATTTGGTGCTGTGCGTCATGTAGATGAGTTAGAAGAAATTGATTTAGGTATTCAAGCGATTGCATCAATTCCTGTTGCCGCCGACAGCGAAGGCGCTGGTGAAGATGGCATTGGCGTTAACTTTGCTGGTGTGTCGTTTTTTGATGACGATTTTATCTATGCAGATAGTACTGGCATTGTATTATCAGCAGAAGAACTTGAACTAGAAGTTATCGAAGAATAAAGTAACAAGCAGTGCTCAACAGAGCACTGCTTACGCCACCACGAATAATTTTTGCTGCTCAATACGGATTCAACACAGTGCACCCTACCTTAAAAGTGTATGATGAAAACGCCGTTAAACCCTATTGCTCCACACGCGTTAACGAAACAAAAGCTTGGCAGTCTGTTGCCCTATTAGACACCCATGTAAATGTACAACAAGCCCTTAACGATGCAGCGCAATTTGGTATTCGCTACGTATTAATTGGTATATGTGAAGATATAGGCCCTCGCGCTAATTTAGGCAATGGCGGCTCACATCAAGCTTGGCCCGCTTTTTTACAATACTTTTTGAACCAACCAGTTAACCAGTTTAACGCGACCCAGCAGGTATTGCTGTTAGGCGAAATTGACGTTGATGATGTAATGGTGCAAGCCCAAGGCTTAAATAACCAGCATGCTGAAGAGCTGGCTCAACTACGCAAACTATGCGCAACAATAGATGAGCGAGTAGAGGCGGTATTAACGCTTATATTTAATGCGGGCCTTGAGCCTATTATTATCGGCGGTGGGCACAATAATAGCTTTGGCATACTCAGTGCTTTAAGCAAACATAGTGGGGCTTCAGTTAACGCTATAAATTTTGATCCCCATGCAGATTTACGGCCTTGCGAAGGTCGCCACAGCGGCAATGGTTTTAGCTATGCCTTGAAGAAAAATGCATTGCAGCAATATCATATTATTGGCCTGCATGAGCAAAAAAATAACCAAGCCATTTTTGACTTAATCGCGCAAAATCAATGTAGTTTTCACAGCTATCAAGCTATTAATATACGCCGAGAAATATCACTAACCGATGCCGTACAGCACGCCTTAGCAGCGTTTAATAATGCGCCACTTGGTATTGAACTCGACTTAGACAGTATTTCATTTTTACCGGCCAGCGCGTATACATGCTGCGGCTTTAGCGTTAGTGATGCTGAGCATTATGTGTATTTAACAGCAAAACACAGCACCGCCCGCTACCTACATTTGTGTGAAGCTGCACCGCTAAATCACCCAGCTGGGTTAACAGCAGGTATGCAAAGCTGTGGGCAAATTATTAGTGCATTAGTTAATGCCTACTTACATGCAAAAACGCGTTAATTTCAATTAGCTTAATTAACCGCTGCATTTATAAGGCAGCTGAATTACGTTACTGGCTTAGCTAAAAATGGTGAGTAATTCTATCGCAGCGAATTGCTGAGTTCCCCTTACAAAATAATTATTGCAGCTGGGCATAACTTATTGTGTTTGGTGGGCCTGCCACTGCTTTAGCCAACTCATTAAGCCAATGCTGCTTAACGGGTGGCCAAAATAATAACCTTGTGCTGCGTGCGCTTTTAAACTTTTTACAAACTTTAATTGGTCTAAGGTTTCAACGCCCTCAAAAATAACCTTGGTATTTTGTTGGTTATGCATTTCAACCATACCGCCTACTAGGCTGCGTATATTATTTTGATTGCTAAAATCTGCAGTAAGCGATGGCGCTACCTTAATGTATTCAACAGCTAGATTTGGCAGCTTAGAAAGAACAATGGGGTTATCGCCTAACCCATCAACGCATATTTTTAAGCCTATATTATTTAATCGGGCAATCATCGCACGGCCCTTATTATCTAAATCTGTGAATATATGCAGCGGGCATTCAACAATTAAATCTCCGTGCTGTAA
The DNA here is from genome assembly GCF_028599215.1 of Pseudoalteromonas sp. Angola-30. Lineage (NCBI taxonomy): Bacteria > Pseudomonadati > Pseudomonadota > Gammaproteobacteria > Alteromonadales > Pseudoalteromonadaceae > Pseudoalteromonas > Pseudoalteromonas sp. Angola-30. The sequence continues at coordinate 54,589 of NZ_JAQREI010000002.1, read as the reverse complement.
GTTGTGCTCACTCACCACACTATCTACAAACTCAACAAACTCTTCGTTAAGCATTTCGGGGCCAAATAAGTTAATGCTCAGCGGTATAGCAATTCCCTCGATGCGAAGTGCCATGGCAAGCTCTGCAGCTCGCTCTATAACAAATTTAGCCAGTGGGTAAGCTAAACCCGCAATATGAATATCATCAATAAATCGGTGGGCAGATAAAATACCTTGTTGAGGGTGCTGCCAACGCAACAGAAGTTCTAAAAACTCAATTTGGCCGTCGTCATTGCGGATAATAGGCTGAAAATAAAGTTCAAGCTCGCTTACAAAATCAATATTAGCCAGCTCTTTTAAACGGGCTTGCTGCTCAAGTTGCTCAACCATCATTTGTTGATGATACACAACCACTGCTTTTTTAGGCTGACTGTCAAGGGCTAAGTAAGCACACGATACTAAGTTATCAAAGTTAGCGTCTTGCTCATCGCAATTAACGTAACTCGCCCTTGCTTTTACCTCTACGGTACAATTAGCGACGTTAAACGGTTTAAGTGTTGCGCCAATAATTTGCTCAATGATGTGTTCATGGCTATGTTTGTGCATAGCTAAGCTGCAAATAAAGGCAAAGTTAAGACCCCCTAAATGCGCCAACTTTTCTTGGCCACCTAAATCAATCACATTGTCGTTATTTAGTAAGTCTTTTATTCTGTTGGCTGATTGTGCCAACAACAAATCACCAAAATCTCTGCCTATGTGCTGATTAACTTGCTCAAACCCTTCTAGACGAACAATCACCAGTGCTGCTTCTAGCTGTTTTTCTTTACACCAGCTGTAATAGCCTTGGCGTAACTGCTGTTTATCTGCAAATGCAGCAAGAGGAGAGTCATCTTGGTACGGCTCAGGCTCATTAATGTTATGCGAATCTTCAACTTTGAGCTCTTCTTCCTCGCTCATTAGTCCTACAACCGCTAGCAGAATAATAGCCACCACCACCCAAAATAGGGGCACGTCCATGAGTAAATGCGCTGAAAACAACACCACAAATAGCAACCCTGAAACGGCGCTTGTGATAATCATGCTCCAACTATTACGCTCAAACGCTTGCCATAAATGAAAGCAAAAACCAAAAGCGAGCAAGATTGCTAACCAAGCAGCCCCGCTACTTAAGATGGCTAAACCGACAGCGCCTGTACATAAGTAACTAAATTTAATACTGGTATTTTTAACCGCAAATAACGTAGCGACCATCGCCATTAACAGCGCGCCGCTAAAAAATATTGGAAAGTTACTGTCAGTCAAAATACTCAAGCTTACGCCACTCCATTAGCAATAAAATTTAATAAAAGCATGTTAAATATGGACAAAAATAATACAAACTAATTAATTCTACCCAAAATCCATAGATTTAACAGTTTATTTACGCCAAATTGGTAACTTAATTGTGAAGGGTGACTTATTTGCCAATGCGCAATATCAGCCCTTGCCCCAACCTTTAATACGCCTCTGTCTTTTAAACCTAGTGCCTGCGCTGCATTGCGGGTTACTCCTGCAAGGGCCTGCTCAGGGGTGAGCCTAAATAAAGTACATGCCATGTTCATCATTAATTGCACAGAACATAAAGGCGAGGTTCCTGGGTTAAAGTCACTGGCAATAGCAATAGGCACATTGTATTTTTGCAGCAAATCGATGGGAGGAAGCTGTGTTTCTCGTAAAAAATAAAAAGCCCCAGGTAATAAAACAGCCACAGTGCCAACCTCTGCCATGGCTTTTACGCCATTTTCATCAAGGTACTCAATATGATCAGCTGAAAGGCCTTTATACTCAGCCACCAGCTGTGCGCCCTGCTGATTAGAAAGCTGCTCAGCATGGCACTTTACCGGCAAGTTATGTTTTGTAGCTGCATCAAACACTTGTTTTGTTTGTACAAGACTAAAGCCTACATTTTCACAAAATACATCCACAGCATCGGCAAGGTTATTAGCCACTACCTGCTCAAGCATCTGCGTACATACTAAATCTATGTATTCATCTGCACGGCCTTTGTATTCAGGGGGTAGCGCATGTGCACCTAAAAACGTGGTTTTAATATCAATAGGATGATGCTCATTAAGCAAACGCGCCACTTCTAAAATTTTTATTTCGTTTTCAACATCAAGCCCGTATCCCGACTTTATCTCAGCAGTCGTTACGCCCTCGGCAAGTAAAGTGTTTAAGCGATCTTTTGCATCAACAAATAACTGCTCATGATCTGCCGCGCGAGTGGCCTTAACAGTGCTGGCTATACCGCCACCTTGTGCAGCTATTTGTTCATAGCTTACACCTTGTAAGCGCTGCTCAAATTCTTCAGCTCGGGAGCCTGCAAATATTAAATGTGTATGGCAATCAATAAGCCCAGGTGTTAACCATTGCCCTTTAATACTTAATGTAGGGGTAGCAAAGGCATCAAAACTGGGTAAGTTTGATTGCTCACCTAACCATACAATTTCGCCGTTTTTAATCGCCAGTGCCGCATTTTCTATAGCCCCATAAGGTGCATCAATTGTGCTATCCATGGTTGCTATGTTGGCATCAGTCAATAATAAGTCGAGATCTTCCAAGGCGTAACCCGTTGTTTTATTTTGCATACTTAGCTCCCTAACGTGCTTAAAATACAGTCTAACAATACACCTTGTATATACAAGGTAATTATGCCATCTTTATTAAATAGTTTATTTTAAGTACAGCTAATAATAGTAATGACCACACCTAAATTTGCACAAATTAAACAATTTATTGTCGATAAAATAAAAAATGGCGCATGGCAAGAAAACCAACGTGTTCCTTCAGAAAACGAGCTTAGCAGCCAATTTTCTGTAAGCCGTATGACCGCACGACGTGCACTGAGCGAATTAACAGATGCCGGTATTTTAACGCGCAGCCAAGGGTTAGGTACGTTTGTAGCCAGTTTTAAATCGCAGTCTTCACTACTTGAAATTAAAAACATAGCCGATGAAGTAAAAGAACGTAACGGGCAATACAGCTGTAGTGTGCAGGTGCTTGAATCAATCAATGCGGTAGCACCCATAGCCATTGCGCTTGGCGTTGAAGTAGATAGCCTGGTGTATCGCAGTGTGCTTGTACACAATGAGAACGACAAACCACTGCAAGTTGAAGAGCGATTTGTAAACCCAGCTTTAGCCCTGGGTTATTTACAACAAGACTTTAGCGCCCTCACCCCGCATGAATACTTATCGAGCGTAGCGCCGCTCACACAAGCGCGCCACACAGTGGAAGCGATTATGCCCAACTCGCAAATGTGCCAATGGCTTAACCTGTATAACGAAGAACCCTGCTTACAGGTTATTCGCCGTACTTGGTCTACAAAAGGGATAGTGAGCTTTGCTCGCTTAGTATCACCGGGCAGTAAATACCGTTTGGGCGGGCACTTAACATTTAAAAAATAATAACAACTTAACGCTCAAGGGCGTTTTTTTGTAGCTGACTATCTTGTATATACAACAGGAGAAATTCATGAACAACCGGCTCGACACACACCGAGAAATCCGCGCGCCTCATGGCGATAAAATTAGCGCTAAAAGTTGGCAAACCGAAGCCGCTAAACGCATGTTAATGAACAATTTAGACCCTGATGTGGCAGAGCACCCTCATGCGTTAGTGGTATATGGCGGTATTGGCCGTGCAGCAAGAGACTGGCCAAGCTTTGATAAAATAATTGAAACCCTTGATAGGCTCGAAAACGACGAAACCCTGCTTGTGCAATCGGGTAAGCCCGTGGGCGTATTTAAAACCCACGAAAACGCGCCGCGCGTTCTCATTGCTAATTCTAACCTGGTGCCACATTGGGCAAATTGGGAGCACTTCAATGAGCTCGATAAAAAAGGCTTAATGATGTATGGGCAAATGACCGCGGGCTCTTGGGTTTATATTGGCTCACAAGGCATAGTGCAAGGCACTTACGAAACCTTTGTAGCAATGGCAAAACAACACTTTGGCGGTAATGCAAAAGGTAAATGGGTTTTAACAGCAGGCCTTGGCGGTATGGGAGGTGCCCAACCACTCGCCGCGACGATGGCAGGTTTTAGCGCATTAGTTGTGGAATGCGACGAAACCCGTATCGATTTTCGAATTAAAACCGGCTACGTTGATGTAAAAGCCACGACACTTGAGCACGCGCTTGAGCTAGTTACCGATGCTTGCATTAAAGGCAAGGCATTATCGGTAGGCTTATTAGGTAATGCTGCCGATATTTTTACTGCACTGGCAAACAGTAATATTACCCCTGATATAGTGACCGACCAAACCTCAGCGCACGACCCACTCAACGGCTACCTACCTCAAGGTTGGAGCATGCAACACGCAGCAAAAATGCGTGAACAAAACCCACAGGCAGTGGTTAAAGCCGCTAAACAATCTATGGCGGTGCAAGTAAACGCCATGCTAGCACTTCAAAAAGCCGGTGCTGCCACTACCGACTATGGCAATAACATTCGCCAAATGGCATTTGAAGAAGGCGTTACCAACGCATTTGATTTTCCGGGCTTTGTGCCTGCTTATATCCGTCCGTTATTTTGTGAAGGAATTGGCCCATTTAGATGGGTTGCGCTTTCAGGCGACCCCGAAGACATTTATAAAACCGATGCAAAAGTGAAAGAGCTTATCGCAGAAGATACTCACTTACATAACTGGCTTGATATGGCGCGTGAGCGCATTCAATTTCAGGGTTTGCCAGCGCGTATATGCTGGGTTGGTTTAAAAAACCGAGCCCGCCTTGCACTGGCCTTTAACGACATGGTTAAAAATGGCGAGCTTAAAGCGCCGGTTGTAATTGGTCGCGATCATCTCGACTCTGGCTCTGTAGCAAGCCCCAACCGTGAAACCGAAAGTATGCAAGATGGTTCAGACGCCGTTTCTGATTGGCCGTTACTTAATGCTTTGCTTAATACTGCGGGTGGCGCAACGTGGGTGTCGCTGCACCATGGCGGCGGAGTGGGCATGGGCTTTAGCCAGCACGCAGGCGTGGTTATTGTTGCAGATGGTAGTGAACAAGCCGCGCAACGCATAGCTCGTGTGCTTTGGAACGACCCTGCTACCGGCGTTATGCGCCATGCTGATGCAGGCTACGATATTGCAAAAAATTGCGCGCAAGAGCACCACCTAGATCTCCCTATGCTAAACAAGGAATAGTCATGATTTCACACACTCTCACACCAGGGCAGTTAGACTTAAGCACCCTAAGAAAAATTAATGACTCAGCTGTCACACTTAACTTAGTCGATGGCGCCAGTACACAAATAGCGGCCAGTGCACAAACTGTTCAAAACGTAATAAACAAACGCCAAACGGTGTACGGTATTAACACCGGCTTTGGCTTATTAGCCAATACAAAAATAGCAGATGACGAGCTTGAGCTACTGCAGCGCAGTATTGTGCTTTCGCATGCTGCCGGTATTGGGGAGCTCATGGACGACAGCACTGTAAGACTAATGATGACCTTAAAAGTAAACTCTTTGTCTCGGGGCTACTCAGGGATACGCCTAGAGGTGATCGCATTTTTTATGCAACTACTGTGCAGTGAAGTGTACCCGTGCGTACCACAAAAAGGGTCTGTGGGTGCTTCGGGCGATTTAGCGCCTCTTGCTCATATGTGCCTTCCACTATTAGGTGAAGGCAAAATGCGCCACAAAGGTGAAATTATAAGTGCTGCTCAAGGGCTAAAAATTGCCAATCTTTCACCTCTTACATTAGGCGCAAAAGAAGGACTGGCACTGTTAAATGGTACACAAGCCTCTACCGCGTTTGCGTTACAAGGGCTTTTCAAAGCAGAGGATTTATATGCACAAAGCTGTGTTATAGGCTCTATTAGCATAGAAGCTGCAATGGGTAGCCGTGCGCCCTTTGATGCACGCATTCACGAAATACGGGGGCAACGCGGCCAAATTGATACGGCCAGTGTATTTAGAGAGCTACTTAGTACTGAATCACAAATTAGCCAATCTCACGTAAACTGCGAAAAAGTGCAAGACCCTTACTGCCTTCGCTGCCAACCTCAGGTACTCGGCGCGTGTTTAACACAAATACGCCACGCCGCAGAAGTGTTGTTATGTGAATCAAACGGCGTTACCGACAACCCGCTGGTATTTGCCGATGTGGGCGATATTATATCCGGTGGTAACTTTCATGCAGAGCCCGTTGCCATGGCAGCTGATAACTTAGCCATTGCGATTGCCGAAATAGGCGCGCTGGCAGAGCGAAGAATCGCGCTACTTATTGATTCAAACCTCTCTACACTGCCACCTTTTTTAGTTGAAAACGGCGGAGTTAACTCAGGTTTTATGATTGCCCAAGTAACCGCGGCTGCGCTTGCCTCCGAGAACAAATCGCTTGCGCACCCCGCCTCGGTAGACAGCCTGCCAACTTCAGCAAATCAAGAAGATCATGTCTCTATGGCAACCTTTGCAGCAAGGCGCTTAAAGGAAATGGCCAATAACACCCGCGGGGTATTAGCAATTGAATGGCTTGGAGCTGTTCAAGGGCTTGAGTTTAGAGCCCCACTTAAACCTTCACCGCAAGTAGAAAAAGCAAAAGCTCTGCTGCGCGAGCATGTAAGTTACTACGATAAAGACCGCTACTTTGCCCCCGATATAGACGCAACCAATACGCTTTTAGCACAAGGGGCATTGTGCGACTTTATTCACCACAACCCACTACCATCGCATTTTAAATTCCATGCTGATAGCTAAAACCTAACGCTTCAATTGCTGAGCCAAGTACTTTGCGCTCAGCACTTTCATTACTGGTAAAGGTTGGCATTTCGCCGCCATGCTCTGCACACTTTTGTGCATAATAATTCGCTTTAGTTGGGTGCGATGGATTTACCACGTTATAAATATTTTGCCCCGAATTATAGTTTTCTATTACCGCAAAAATGGCGTTTATCACATCTTGTTGATGCACCATATTAACCACCTGCTGGCTCGATGAATTTAATTCTTTCCCAGCAACAAAGCGCCCCGGCTCGCGGTTAGGTCCTAATAACCCTGCTAAACGCAGTACTTTACCATCTTGCTCAAGCACCTTTTCTTCGCCATCGTATAGTTTTATTTGTCGCTCATTGGTACAACTTATTTCACTGCTTTCAGTGTAAACACCTGGCTCTTGGTCGTACACACCGGTAGATGAGCACAAAATAAAGCCCTTTGCATTTAATTGTTTAGAAAGAGTAAGTGCAGCGCTTAGTGTTTCTGGGTAGTTACTTTCACTGTGTCTGCTTCGTGGGGGGATTGCACACACCCAGTAAGCATCGTGTAAATCTATTTGATGTATTAGTTGCCCATCAATCAGTACAAATTGACGCTGAAAATCGTCTGTGTGCTCATCACTTCTATGCGTACCTTGTACCTGCCAACCCGCCTGTTTAGCTTGTAGGCACAAAGTATGACCCAACCAGCCTGCGCCTAATACTACTAATTTATTAGCTTTTGTTTCCATTTTTGCATAACCCTTCATTTTAAACGCATAATTAGTGCTTTTTATCTAACTTCATAGAGATTTAAAGTAAGATATGATTAGATATAACCTACTAAAAAACAATAATACGTGCACTTATGCTAAATAATTTATCATTACGGAAGAAAATATTATTATTGATTGGTGGCACCATCACCATTTTGCTAATTATTGCTTCAACATTTTTTGTAAATCACATCGCTAACCTTTCCAGAGTAAACATTGAGCGCGAAGCTCAAAGCTACCTACAAAGCGAACAACTTTCAATGCAAAGCTACTTTGCAAAGTATGGCAAGCTGGTTTCTACGTTTGTTAATAACCCGCATTTAGTTAATTTTTTTGAAAATTGGGATACTCGCGACCAGCCGATTAAAAACGCCCCCGGTTACAACGAAGTTAATCAAGATTTTGTACGCATTAGCTCAAATGACGAAAATGTACTGTCGGCGTTTTTCGCATCAGCAACCACCGGTGAATACTTTAAAGAAAACGAGCGTACCAGCCATTACAATGGCCAACCATACTACGCCTATAAACGTGGTTGGTGGCAAGAAGCCCTGCAAATTAATAAACTTTACGTAGGCCCTATATCGGTCGATTTAACCACTGGGGTTGCCTCAGCAGTTGTACAACAGCCGGTATACAACGCACAGCGTAAACTTATTGGTATGGGCGGCGTTGATTTACAGCTTAATAAAATCAACGATATGGTTGAAGGTATTCGCTTTAACGGCCAAGGCTATGGCTTTTTACTTGATGGCAATCAAAAGGTTGTACACTTTTCAAATGCTACCGGCCATAAGCTGTCTAACACCGACGAAGGCCCTAAAGGTAAAGAAGGGCTAGATGGCCTTGAAAGCCAGTTTAATAATACTTCAGGCTTTACAGAGCTTAACGCACAAATGCGTAATAACCTCGAAGGCAGCCAATTGGTGACCTTAAAAGGAGAAGAGTATTATGTGGTGTACCATCGCTTACAACTAGAGCAACCTTATCTAGATTGGTATGTAGGTATACTGATCCCAACCAGCATGATTGAAGCCCCCGTTAATGAGGCGGTTACCACCACAACCACCGCAGTGGTGATTATTTTAGTGATAATTTTAGCGATGATATTATGGGCAACCCACATGATCTCGCAGCCTATTACCACCTTAACTAACATAATGCGTGATATTGCATCAGGCGAAGGCGATTTAACCCAAAAGATTAATATTACCAGCCAGGATGAGGTCGGCCAGCTTGCCAATCACATGAATACATTCATTGATAAGCTGCGCGCCATGATGTTAGAAACAGCCGCACAAGCTGAGCAGTTAACCAATGCCGCAGCGCAACTTAAAAACGTATCTGCTCAAACCAACACCGAAATACAGCAAGAAAAACAACAAGTAGACAGCGTAAGTGCCGCCGTGACCGAAATGGCCAGCACTGTACTTGAAATATCGCGTAACGCACAGCATACCAACAGCGCCGCCGAAGAAGTACAAGCTATTACTGCCGAAGGGGCTGACCGCTCAACTCAAGCACAACGTGTGATGACCGAACTTGCGCTACACATAGGTGAAGCGTCTAAAGTGGTAGCAGGACTTGAGCAAGAAAGTAATAACATTGGTGCATTGGTGGATGTAATTAACTCCATTGCCGATCAAACCAACTTACTTGCTCTAAATGCCGCCATTGAAGCTGCGCGTGCAGGTGAGCATGGCCGTGGTTTTGCGGTAGTTGCTGATGAAGTACGTTCACTGGCAAGCCGTACGCAAGAGTCAACAGACGATATTCGTAATATGATTTCTCGCTTACAGCAAATTGCCCAACAAGCGTCGGTAATGATGCTACAAGGGCAAGAGCAAACTGAAGGCTCAGTATCGCAAACAAAAGAAGTGCTAAGTTCATTACAAAACATTGCTCAGTCGGTAACTAAAGTGCAAGACCAAAGCCACCAAATTGCCACTTCAACCGAGCAACAAACCGTTGTCGCAGAGGACATTAATACCAGCCTTGCAGCAATTAATGGCTTAGTAAACAGCACAGCTGATCACGCACACATTTTAGCAGATGAAGCACGCGATTTAAGCGATCTTGCTGTTGCCTTAAACAAAACGGTTAATCAGTTTAAACTATAAAAAGCACAGCGTAATAAGGTGGGTAACTAAGTATAAATTAACCCACCTAGGGTGTGTTGAGCATTGTAGATTGAATGAATTTCAATCACCCAAGGCCAGCATGCCCTAGCACTCTTGTTTTTAAATTTTTTAACACCATATCTTCACAACTTGCTGCTATTTTTTAGCGTAATTAAATCAGTTAAAGTGATTTTTACGCATCAGATCAAATTTTTCTGTTTTTAATACACATCTTTTAGTTGAGATAGTTTGTTGTTTGGCAGAGTCTGGTATAGTAGCACACGTATTAAACAGTGCTTTGAGGCTCTTTAATACAAAATTGCTAATTAATATGTTCTACAGGTTATGTAAAAGTACATATTAATTACCAATTGTAAAAAATGGGTTAGCCGACACTCGGTTAACAAAGAATACATTGTAACGGTTTTATCATGATATCTAATTTATTTACCAAGATTTTTGGTAGTCGCAATGACCGCACTATTAAAAACCTAAGAAAGACGGTCGCGCTAATTAATGCGCTAGAAACGCAATTAGAAGCGCTTTCTGATGAAGATTTAAGAGCTAAGACAGCTGAGTTTAGAGAACGTTACGATAACGGACAAAGCCTTGACGACATTCTACCAGAAGCATTTGCTGTGGTACGCGAAGCGTCAAAGCGTGTAAATGGCATGCGTCACTTTGACGTACAGCTATTAGGCGGCATGGTTTTACATCAAGGTCGTATTGCAGAAATGCGCACCGGTGAAGGTAAAACCCTCACAGCCACACTTCCAGCCTACTTAAATGGCTTAACAGGCAAAGGCGTGCACGTAATTACCGTGAACGACTACCTTGCTAAACGTGATGCTGAAACAAACCGCGAGTTATTTGAGTTCTTAGGCCTTACTGTGGGCTGTAACGTACCAGGCATGATGCCACAACAGAAAAAACAAGCTTACAGTGCCGATATTACTTACGGTACTAATAACGAGTTTGGTTTTGACTACCTACGTGACAACATGGCATTTAGCATTGATGAGCGCGTACAACGCCCACTGTTTTATGCGGTAGTGGATGAAGTGGATTCAATCTTAATTGATGAAGCGCGTACACCACTTATTATCTCAGGCCCAGCTGAAGATAGCTCTGAGCTATACATCGAAATCAATAAAATTGTGCCACTTTTAGAACTTCAAGAAAAAGAAGACGAAGAAGGCATTGAAGGTGATGGCGATTACACAATCGACGAAAAGTCTAAGCAAGTTCATTTAACTGAGCGCGGTCAAATTAAAGTTGAAGACTTATTAACTGAACGTGGCTTGATTGAAGAAGGCGACTCGCTTTACTCAGCCGGTAGCATTACCTTACTGAGCCATGTGTATGCCGCACTTCGTGCCCACAAGCTTTATCAAAAAGATGTTGATTACGTTGTTAAAGAAAACGAAGTTATCATTATCGATGAGCACACAGGACGCTCAATGGAAGGTCGTCGTTGGTCTGAAGGTTTACACCAAGCTGTTGAAGCTAAAGAAGGTGTAAAAATTCAAAACGAAAACCAAACACTGGCTTCAATCACGTTCCAAAACTACTTCCGTTTATACGAAACCCTAGCCGGTATGACAGGTACAGCCGATACTGAGGCATTTGAGTTTCAATCTATTTACGGCCTAGACACGGTTGTTATGCCAACTAATAAGCCGATGATCCGTGATGATCGCGCCGATTTAGTTTACCTAACACAAGAAGAAAAATACGAAGCTATTTTAGCCGATATTAAAGATTGCCAAGAGCGCGGACAGCCTGTGCTTGTAGGTACTATTTCGATTGAAAGCTCTGAGTATTTATCGCAGTTTTTACGCAAAGAAAAAATTAAGCACAACGTACTTAATGCTAAATTCCACGCGCAAGAAGCTGACATCGTATCGGATGCAGGCTTACCAGGTACTGTAACAATTGCAACCAACATGGCCGGTCGTGGTACCGATATTGTGCTTGGTGGTAACTGGAACAGCGAAGTTGAAAAACTAGAAAACCCAACAGATGAGCAAATTGCTGAAATTAAAGCGGCGTGGAAGATTCGCCACGATGCAGTAATTGACGCTGGCGGTTTACACATTATTGGTACTGAGCGTCATGAATCGCGCCGTATAGATAACCAATTACGTGGCCGTGCTGGTCGTCAGGGTGATGCCGGCTCTAGCCGTTTTTACTTATCGATGGATGATGCGCTAATGCGTATATTTGCCGGCGAGCGCATGACTAACATGATGCGTAAACTAGGCATGCAACGCGGCGAAGCCATTGAGCACCCTTGGGTTAACCGTGCAATTGAAAACGCTCAGCGTAAAGTAGAAGCACGTAACTTTGATGTACGTAAACAATTACTTGAGTACGATGATGTAGCAAACGATCAACGTCGTGTTGTTTACTCTCAACGTAACGAACTGCTTGAAGAAGGCGATATTTCAGAAACCATTACAGCAATCCGTGGTGATGTACTTGCCGGTGTTATTGATCAATACATTGCACCACAAAGTCTTGCTGAAATGTGGGATATCCCAGGCCTTGAAGAGCGCTTAAAACAAGACTTCCTGATTGAGCTACCTATCACGCAGTGGTTAGCTGATGACAATAAACTATACGAAGAAAAACTTCGTGAGCGTATTGAGCAAGCGGTTGAGCAAGCTTACAAGCAAAAAGAAGAGCAAGTTGGCGACTCTGTACTACGCCAGTTTGAAAAAGCGATTATGCTTCAAAGTCTTGATCAGCACTGGAAAGATCACCTTGCTGCAATGGATCATTTACGCCAAGGTATTCACTTACGTGGCTATGCACAAAAGAATCCTAAGCAAGAATACAAGCGCGAGTCGTTTGAGCTATTCACCGAAATGCTTGAAAACTTAAAAGTTGATGTAGTGGGCATTTTAAGTAAAGTACAAGTTCGTGCCGAAGAAGATGTTGAAAAAGTAGAAGAGCAACACCGTAAAAGTGAAAATGCCCCTCGCGAGTACCAACACGAAGAAGCTGAACATGTAGGCGGTGAAGCCCCTCAAAGCGCAACTGTAATGGCAAGAACAGCGCCTAAAGTTGGCCGTAACGATCCGTGTCCGTGTGGCTCAGGACAAAAGTTTAAGCAATGTTGTGGTAAATTAAAGTAACGACGCATTGTATGTAATTAAAAAGCGACGCTAGCGTCGCTTTTTTTATGGAGAAAAAAACATGACAACAAAAATTGTAAATGTAGCGGTAGGCGTAATAAAAAAAAATAACGCCATCTTTATCTGCAAGCGTGCTGATGAGCAACATCAAGGTGGCTTATGGGAATTTCCAGGCGGGAAAGTAGAAGCTGGCGAGAGCGTATTTGCTGCACTTAAGCGTGAGCTAAGTGAAGAAGTTGGCATTACCATTCATAGCTCTAGCCAACTTATGGTGATTGAACATGACTATGGCGATAAATGTGTAAAACTTGATATTCACGTTGTGAGTAACTTTAGCGGTGAAGCACATGGCGCCGAAGGGCAACCAAGTGAATGGGTCACTATTAATGAGCTTAGTAACTATGAGTTCCCTGCTGCTAACGCCGAGATTATCGAAAAAATACAAGCGCGATACGCCTAAAGCACATGAATACAGCAATACAAAATAAATTAAGTGAGCTATTAGCGCTAAACCCTGAGCTTACTCAGGTGAGCTCTTTAGGCAGCGGACATATAAACACCACGTGGCTGTTAACTAATGCTGCGCAGCAATTTGTTGTTCAAAAGCTCAATACCCATGTATTTAAAAAACCAGCACAACTGGTTAATAACGCACAGTTAATTGAGCAGCACCTAAGCGCTAAACAACAAGCAAATACTTACCCGCTCGACATTGTTAAGCATATAAGTACTTGCCAAGGTGAATACCTTATTACAATTAACAACGCGTACTATCGCGTGCTTAATTTTATTAGCCAAAGTATTAGCGAAGATGTGGTTACAGAGCCCCATCACGCACAGCAAGCCGCATTTGCATTTGGCACCTTTACACGTGCCTTGCTCGATTTTGACGCATCAAGTCTCTACCCTGTTATTACTGACTTCCATAACTTAGCTATGCGCTTTGAGCAGCTTAATACAGCTATTAGCAACGCCACTAAAGAGCGGCTGCAGCAGTGTAAAAACGACATTGACTACTGCATTGCACAACAGTATTTAGTAAAAGAACTCGCTGACGTAACAGCCGATTTGCCCACCCGGGTGTGCCACAACGACACTAAAATAAATAATATGCTGTATTGCAGCAATACATATAAAGCTAAAGCAGTTATCGATTTAGATACATGTATGGCAGGCTTTTTATTGTATGACTTTGGAGACATGGTGCGCACATTTTGCTGCGCTGAGCCAGAAGATTCGATTAACCTTGATAAAGTGGTTATTCGCAAAGAGGTATTTACAGCCCTTGTTAAAGGCTACCTTGCCCCCCTTAAATCGGCTATTAGCAACAAAGAGCAAGCAAGTTTGCTACTTGGCGCTAAAGTTATGCCGCTAATGCTCAGTGTGCGGTTTTTAACTGATTACTTAAATAACGACGTGTACTTTAAAACCACCCATGCAGAACATAATTTAGAACGTGCGCAAAACCAGCTGGCTTTGTATAAAAATATTTTAAGCAATCAAAGCTGGATGCATAAAACACTCATGCAGTAGCCCTAAATTAAGTATCATTGCGCATTGGTATTAGTACTCAGTATTTAAATATAAAAAAGCCAGCAAGCTAAACACTTACTGGCTTTTATTTACTAACCTAAAAGCTGGGTAATTTATCTCTTAACCAGATTCAAGTTAACTAACAGGCTATCAATTACCAAATTTTTACGCGGTCTTCTGGTTTGATATACATTTTGTCGCCTTCTTTTACGTCAAACGCTTGGTAAAACTCAGGCATGTTCGACAAGATACCGATAACACGGTAGTGACTTGGTGAATGCGGGTCTGTCATTAAGCGGTTACGTAGCTCTTCATCGCGGTACTTACGACGCCAAATTTGTGACCAACCCATAAAGAAGCGCTGATCGCCGGTGTAGCCATCAATAACAGGCGCTTTGTTCTCACCTAACGATAATTGATACGCCTTATAAGCCACCGTTAAACCACCTAGGTCGCCAATGTTTTCGCCAAGGGTAAGCTCGCCGTTAACACCCGCATCTTCAAACGGTTTATATTCGTTGTATTGCGCTACTAACGCACCGGTACGCTCTTCAAACTGTTTAAGGTCAGACTCACTCCACCAGTTACGTAAGTTACCGTCACCATCGTATTTAGCACCTTGGTCGTCAAAACCGTGACCTAACTCGTGGCCAATTACTGCGCCAATTGCACCGTAGTTTACAGCGTCATCGGCTTCTAAATTAAAGAACGGTGGCTGTAAAATAGCAGCTGGGAATACAATTTCGTTATTTACTGGATTGTAGTAAGCATTCACTGTTTGTGGCGTCATGTGCCACTCAGAGCGGTCCACTGGCTTGCCTAATTTAGCAATCATGTCGCTATAAGCCCACTGGCTGTAACGTATGTAGTTACCCACTAATTCATCAGGGTTAATGCTCAGCTGTGAGTAGTCTTTCCACTTATCTGGGTAGCCAATTTTTGGGGTAAATTTGTTTAGCTTTTCTTGGGCTGCAAGCTTGGTTTCAGGGCTCATCCACTCCAGGTTTTCAATAGCAACGCCGTAACCTTTAATAACGTTATCTACCAGCTCTTCCATACGTGCTTTTGCTTCAGGCGGGAAGTTATCTTTTACGTATACTTTACCTAAAATTTCGCCAAGTACGCTGTTAGATGCATCAACCGCTTTTTTCCAAAGTGGCGCTTGCTCTTTTACGCCGCGTAATGTGGTGCTGTAAAAATCAAATTTAAGATCAACTAAGTCAGTGCTCAGTAACTGCGCGTAACCACTTACAAAATGAAACTTTAAGTAGTTTTTCCACGTTGCTAAATCTGTTTCTTTGTACACATCAGCAAACCCTTCTAAGTAGCTTGGCTGACGTACAATAATGTCTGAGGTATCTACCCCTGCACTTTTGAAAAATGCAGCTAAATCAAAGTCGCCTGTTAGCTTATTTGCCTCAGCTACGGTCATTTTATTGTATGACTTAGTTGCATCACGGCTTTGTACTCTACTCCATTGCGCCTCAGCTAAAGCGCTTTCAAATGCGATAACGTTTTTCGCGGCATCAGCGGCATTTTCAACGCCTGATTTAGCTAAAATATCTGTTATGTATTGCTCGTAAGATGCGCGAATTTTAGTAAATTTTTCATCATCTTTTAAGTAATAGTCACGATCAGGTAAGCCAAGTCCAGATTGCGATAAGTACAGCGCGTATTCACTTGAATTTTTAGCGTCGTTATTTACAAACCAGCCAAATGGTAAGCTAGCGCCTTGCTGCTGAATCTTAGCCATTAAAGGAGCAAGATCAGCTTTTGAATCTAGGCTATCAATGGTATTAAGTGAAGGTTGTAAAGCGGTAATACCTAACTCATCACGTGTATCTTTATCCATGTAGCTTTTGTAAAAAGCACCAATTTTGTACTCATCGCTGCCTTTTTTAGCACTGCTATTATTAGCGGCACTTTCAAGCGCTGTTTTCATCGCTTTTTGCGACCCGTCGTATAATTGTGTGAACGAGCCGTAGTTCGACTTATCGCCAGGGATCTCTGTTTTAGCAAGCCACTGTCCATTTACATGGTAATAAAAGTCATCTTGTGCGCGAACCGACTCATCCATATTGGCAAGGTTTACACCTAGCTCAAGCGTTTTTTCTGCCGGTGCTGTAACGGCAGCGGTGTCGGCCACTTGCGTTTCTTGTTGTTTTTCACCGCAACCTACTAGGCCCAGTGCAAGTGCGATACTTGCAGCGGTAATAGTTACTTTTTTCATAATTATTCCGTTTGTTAGTAAAGAATAAAATATCTATTTCATTAAACTATTGCATGCCAGAGAAAAAATAAAAGCGCCCTGCGATGCTTTCACTTAATGAAATTAATATTTAGGCGGTTAAAACAACACGCCGAATTTGTATGATAAACCCCATTAAAGAAACAATAAAATAGAATATGTAACAAAGTATTTTCTATGAGACGAGGTAACAAAATAGCCCTACCAACAACCATAATCGCGCTTTTGGGAGTTATTTTTTACCATGGCGAGCAAGGCGCTCTAGCTTTTCTTTCAGCGAAGGTGGCGCTGATGCGGCAATGGCATTAAGGTAATCTGAAGTTTGCTGGCTCATTTTTCTTGAATTGCCAGGTGCTTTACCTGCGGGGCCGGGTTTATCTGCAGTTGGGCTTAAGCGCGCTGTTGCTTGAGGGTTTGCAACAATTTTAATTTGTCCGAGCTCTGCCATGCCTGCCGCTCTAAAATGCGACTGCATATCCATTTTTAAATAATTAAGTTTAAGGGCAATTGCCGCCGATACAGCTTCAATCATCAACGTGCCATCGCGGTAATTACTCACACGGCATTTTTCAGCAAGCTTTGGGCCTAAAAACTCTTTAAGCAACACCTGTTGCTTATCAAGCGCTTGGCTTTTACCTGCATAGGCCGATAAGCGATTATTAAGGCCTGCCATAATGTCAGTCAGGGGTTTTGGTGCGTACCTATCTTTAGCCATTCAACACCTCAAAAATTTAAATAAAGCACGTTTAAGCCAAGCGTTTAAATGCTCGGCTTAAATATGTGCTTTTATATTATACCAATTCGCTTAATTACGTATTATTGCAAATTGCTATTAAGCGCCTGCTACTTGCATTTGCTCTATAAGTACTGAGCCGGTTTGAATGCCGCCTCTGCGCTCAATATCGCCCCCTATGGCCGAAATACCTTTAAACATGTCTTTTAAATTTCCGGCAATGGTAATTTCACTAACAGGGTACTGAATTTCACCGTTTTCTATCCAAAAACCAGCTGCTCCACGCGAGTAGTCACCCGTAACGGTGTTTACGCCTTGCCCCATCAGCTCGGTAACTAATAAGCCTGTTCCCATGGTTTTTAATAAAGCCGATAAATCGTTGTGCGTTTGCTCAACTAACCAGTTATGAATACCGCCTGCATGGCCTGTTGGAGCCATATTTAATTTACGCGCTGCATAACTTGCTAATAAGTAGGTTTGCAGCTCACCGCCTTGAATAATTTCACGGTCAATCGTTTTTACCCCTTCGCTATCAAAAGGCGACGACGCTAATCCTTTTAATATATGAGGACGCTCAGCAATATTAACGTTCTTACTAAATACTTGGGTGCCTAGGCTGTCGAGTAAAAAGCTCGATTTACGATAAAGCGCCCCGCCGCCAATTGCCGACACTAAATGGCCAAACAATGAATTGGCAATATCGGCTCTAAAAATAACAGGGACTTTCATAGTACCCAGCTTTTGGCTATTTAGTTTAGCCAGAGTTTCGGTGGCGGCTTCTAGGCCTACCGCAGCAGCGTCGTTAAGTCCGCCCTGATCGCGAGCAACAGTATAAGCAGAGTCGCGCTGCATGTGCTCGCCTTCTTTGCCTATTACCATAGTGCTAATGCTGTGGCGCGTACGTGGAAAACCAGCAATTAAACCATGGCTATTGCCATACACACGTAAGCCTTGGTGCGATGAA
This sequence comes from Pseudoalteromonas sp. Angola-30, assembly GCF_028599215.1. NCBI lineage: Bacteria > Pseudomonadati > Pseudomonadota > Gammaproteobacteria > Alteromonadales > Pseudoalteromonadaceae > Pseudoalteromonas > Pseudoalteromonas sp. Angola-30. Next base: position 36,357 of record NZ_JAQREI010000002.1, on the reverse strand, counting down.
AAACTTGCACCATCTGAATTAACAATACGCTCATCAGCATTTAAAGCGGCTTGCTCTGCAGCATGACATAGCTCAATACCTTGCTCAGGGCTTACATCCCACGGGTGATATAAATCAAGGTCCTTAGGGGCAAACTCGAGTAATTCTTTATCGGCAATACCATTAAAAGGGTCGTCTGAGGTAAATTTGGCAATATCAATGGCTTTTTCTACTACCGTGCGCAGTGTTTTTGGGTTTAGATCAGCAGTAGACGCCGAGCCTTTATTATTCCCTACATAAACACTGATACCTAAACCACCATCTTGGTTAAACTCTATGGTTTCTACTTCACCCATGCGTGTGCTTACCGATAAACCCGATGTACTAGACATAGCAGCTTCTGCGGCAGTGGCACCCAATTTTTTAGCATGCTCGAGCACTTCAGCTACGGCATCTTTTACTTGAGAGATTTGAGAATAAATTGGATCGTGTTGTTGGCTTTTCATAAATTAAGTCCTGAGCCTTAAGGCAATATTGCACGCATTTCTTATCTTTAAATGCTAACACACTCACTGCACCACATCAGCTAATATTAATCACTAAAAGAATCGCGTATAATGGCAAAAGTTATTTTTACTTAAGAGCACCCCATGGCGAAGAAAAAAGGCAAGCCTGCTGAAATTGAAGAAGAAATTATTTACGTATCAAAAAGTGAACTAAAGCGCGACGCGCAAGAGTTTCATCAGTTAGGTTCTGAAATTGCTAAAATGGGGAAAAAGCAACGCGAACGCTTACCACTCAATGACGATTTGAAAGCAGCCATGGTAGTTGCTGATAAAATCAGTAATAAAAGCGATGCGTACCGCCGCCACTTAAATTACATTGCTAAAACGCTACGCACAGTAGAAAACGTTGAAGAAATTAAAGCCATTATTGACGTAATGCTTAATAAAAATAACCAAGCTGAGGTTTTAATTAAAAAAATTGAGCAATTACGTACCGACTTAATTGAGCAAGGCGATGATTTAATTAACGAAACTATTGAGCAATACCCGACCCTTGAGCGCCAAAAAATGCGCCAATTGGTACGCAACGCCGCTAAAGAAGTTAAAGCTGAAAAGCCAGGCAAGGGCTATAAAGAATTGTTTCAATACTTAAAAGATGCCCACAACATAACGTATTAACAAAAAATACTCTTTTAAAAAGGTGCTTAGGCACCTTTTTTGTTGTAGATCAAAACCCCTCCCTTAAAAGCTTTTTATACTCAACACCTCATTAATACATAAGGTGCGCGTGATGATAAAGCTTCCAAAATGGGATCAAACTCTTATAAATAAGTATAACGTGTCAGGGCCACGCTATACCTCCTACCCCACCGCTTTATCTTTAAGCGAGGGGTATCAGCAACAAGACCTTGTTAGCGCTATAAAATCATCCTCTAGTCGCTCACTTTCTTTGTATATTCATATCCCATTTTGCAGTGAGCTTTGCTATTACTGCGGATGTAACAAGGTGATCACACGCCATCAGTCTAAAGCCGATGTATATTTAGATTATTTAACAAAAGAAATAGCAGCGCATGCACCTTTATTTAAACACTACACAGTGGAGCAATTGCATTTAGGGGGTGGTACGCCAACCTTTTTAACTGTAAAGCAAATGACGCGCTTAATTAACTTATTAGAGCAGCACTTTCACTTTACCCGCAACACTGAGCGGGGCATTGAAATAGACCCACGCTCCCTTGCTAAAGATATGCTTATACACTTACGGGTTTTAGGCTTTAACCGCGTATCCTTTGGTATTCAAGATTTTAACGATGAGGTACAACAAGCGGTTAACCGCACACAGCAAGTAGATACCGTTAAAGCACTGATAACTCAAGCCCGCGAGCTTGGTTTTAAGTCTATAAATGCAGATATGATTTATGGCCTACCTAAACAAACACCCCAAAGCTTTGAAAAAACAATAGCGCAATTAATTGCCTTAAGCCCAGATAGAGTCTCTGTATTTAATTACGCGCATTTACCAGAGCGCTTTGCAGCGCAACGTAAAATAAAAGAGGCTGACTTACCCAGTGCCCACGACAAGCTAACCATGTTTAAAAACACCTTGGCGCAAATGACCTTTGCAGGCTATCAGTTTATTGGTATGGATCATTTTGCAAAAGCCGACAACGAACTTGCAGTCGCGCAAAATAAAGGGCAGTTACATCGCAACTTTCAGGGCTATACCACTCACGGTAATTGCGACTTATTAGGTTTAGGGGTTTCGTCTATTTCGCAAATTGGCACCGCCATTTTACAAAACCAAAAAGTGCTTAAGCATTATTATCACGCAATTGAAACGCAAGCCGGCAGTGCTATACATAAAGGAATGCATTTAACGCACGATGATGTAATACGCGCGGAGGCTATTAAATCACTTATTTGCCAGTTTGAATTAGACACACACGCATTTTCGAAAAAGCATTCTATACATTTTAATGAGTATTTTGCGGATGCGCTGTTGGCGCTAAAGCCTTTAATAGACGATGACATGGTGCATATAAACGATAAGGTAATACGCGTCACGCCTCGCGGAAATCTATTTATTCGTATTATATGTATGTGCTTTGATGCTCACTTACAAAAGCAAATAAGTAAAACCCGTTTCTCACGAGTGATTTAATTAGTGCTATTCCAATTCGCTTATCACGTTTGAGGTAGTAAAAACGTGTCGATAAGCAGGCATAAAAAAAGCAGACCTGAGTCTGCTTTTTGTATTTTCTATAGGGTTTAATTAAACACGATGTTTTCGCTGCCCGGCGCAGCTTTAAACTCAACAATGATTTTGTCGCAATCGGCTTTAATCTCATCACTAAAGTTTTCTTCAGCTCGCCAACGTGCTGTATCTTGCTTAAAAATCTCTTTTTTAGAGTATTTTTTGCGTGCATCGTGGGTCGGCATTTCTTTCACAACGTTATACATTTTATAAATGCCTGGGTACGCTAGCGTTAAATCTCGCTCATCTTCAAAAGCGTACTGAGACATTAAAACCCAAATCCGTAAACAGCCTTCAGAGTACTCACATTGCTCTTCAGCCATTGCACGAGCAATTAGATGAATGCTATCTGCAAGTTTAGCGTTACGCTTTAAGCGCGACTGCTTAAGCTTTTGCTGTTGCTCTGCTTGCTTTTGCGCAATTAACTTTTTTTGCGCGTTAAGCTTATAGAGCAACTGACCTGCATAAAATGCTAAGCCAGCAATAATAACAGCACCTACAAACAAGGCTACAATCACTGCGGTACTCATTAAGCGCCCTTACTATTTGTCGTCATAATCATCTAGCCACTCATTGGCTAAATCATCTGAAAGGTACTTATCGAAATCTGAGTTACCGTCGCTTTCGAAGTTATCTTCAAAATCATCTTCAAACTCGTCTTCGTCTTCATCTTCGATACCTAGTAACTTACAAAGCACTTGGTGGCGAGCAATACGGCTATTAAAGTACTTCGCATCTTTACCCGTCAGCATTTCACCTTGCTCATGGCGCTCAACGAGCTTAAGTAAACGCTCATCGTTTTCAAGCGCTTCTAGCTCTTGCTCAGGCGTAAGCTCTGGCTCTGTAACCTTTTTAAGCTCAACTGTTGGCTTTAAGTTACGCTTCATTTCTACTTGCGGCTGTGGTGCACTAGCCACTAAAGGCACGGCTTTTTTACTGCCGACGCGCTTATCTTTTGGCGCTGAGTTTGCTTTTTTAGTATCGCTATCTAATAGCTCAGGTGCATTACGAGAACCAGGCTTAGCACCCTTTGGTTTTTTAACTCGTTGCTCTTTTAACGCACGCATTTCTTTAAGCTTATCTTGGCTTAAACGAACAGGGCCGTTTGAAGGAATTTTGCGTGATTTTTTCTTTCTACTCATATCTTGATCATCTCACTTAAGAGGTTTTGAGCGAGGCACATAACATGAGCATCGCAGTGCTGGCCTAGCCAGAAGAATTCGATTTGCGCATTAAAGCTTGGGTTGCTCGTTGAATTAGCGCATTAGCTTATTGCTAAACGGTGGGTATTGTAACAGGACAAATAAAAAGGCGGTAGAGAAAACATCTCTACCGCCTACTAATCTGAGCGCCATTATCTGGACACTTCTCCCTTCGACTTTTTTTAGTCTTTATTATTTTTATTATTATCAGTCCGTATTGTTATTATTTTAACCTTCCTTGTTACATTCCATTTTGTTTTTATTATTAAACTTCCTTGAGATTTTATTATTTACGGTCATCCTGACGCTTTCTTGTTATTTCCTTTTGTAGCACCATCAATGTGCTATTCAGTCGTGTCGCGCCATTTTCCTTTAGCATAATCCATATTGTTATTGTTGTTTTGCGACAGTGGTTAATTTACCCGTTAATATTTTTGTTACAACTGGTTTATATAATTTTTCTTACATAGAGCATATATAAAAAACAAAAAATTTATAATAAACATAAATTTAACTGTAAAAATATTTTTAAAATAAGTTATTTCTTACAAAAGAGCATGGCAAATGTCTCACAAACTAAAGGGTGATATCGTTAAAATGTGGACACAAAAAAAGCAGCGCAAGCTGCTTTTTAATCATATTACATAGTATTACACTAGCTAATACTAAATAAATACGACTTTAGTGTAAGCCACCTAAGTATTGAGATAGTACTTCAATATCTTTATCAGTTAGCTTTTTCGCTATATCTTGCATCATACCGTTATGGTCGTTTTTACGGGTTCCATCACGAAACTTCTCTAGCTGAGCTTTAATGTACTCTGGGTGCTGAAAAGAAATTTTAGGAAACTTAGCAAGAGACGAACCATTGCCTCGCGGACCATGACACGCCGCACAAGCCGGAATACCACGTTCAGCATCGCCTGCTTTGTAAAGCATTTGACCAACTTCAACCACGTCTTTTGGGGTGGCGCCTTCAGTCATGTTCAATGAAGAAAAATAAGCAGATAGGTCTTTCATGTCTTGTTCGCTAAGTGGCATAGCCATCGCGCTCATTACAGGATCCATACGGCCTTCTTTACCGCCTGAAGTCATACCTAATTTTAAATCCTTAAGTTGTTTAAGGATGTAATCTGGGTGCTGGCCTGCAAGTTTAGGGTAAATATTAACCGGTGCATTACCGTCTGGGCCGTGACAAGCCGCACACGTTGCTGATTTTTCTTTACCTGCGTTTACATCGCCATCAAATGCTGTTGCGTTGCTTGCTGACAACGCACCAAGCAATATTGTTAAAGATAGTGCTATTTTTTTCATGGTGAATTCTCTGTTTCCGACCCTGTATCATCTACAATATGGATGTTGTAATTCATGTATTCTACACGATAAAAAATTCTCTGGCACGTTTTCTACTCATATTAAGCTTATAATTTATAGGGTTTTGACCTAGATTAACCTTTAAGCAGCTTTAATAGTGCCATTTATAGAGTTTTTAGGTGTTTAAATACGCTTTTTAATACATCCTTTATAGTATAAAATACGCGCCCTGAGTGAATTTAGCTCAATAAGATTAACTTTTACGTTTTTAGGAGAGCCTGTGCTCAAATCTCGTATCAAATATAATACTGCGTCTTTTGTAACAAGCGCGCCAGACATCACTAAATTACCTGCTGATACGGGAATTGAAGTCGCGTTTGCAGGTCGCTCTAATGCAGGTAAGTCAAGTGCTCTTAATGCACTGACAGATCAAAAACTTGCACGTACCAGTAAAACGCCAGGTCGTACGCAGTTAATCAACACCTTTGAATTAGGTGAAGTAGATGATATGCGCTTAATCGACTTACCCGGTTATGGTTTTGCTAAAGTACCTATTGAAATGAAAAAGAAGTGGCAAAAGTCACTGGGTGAGTACCTACAAAAACGTCAAAGTTTAAAAGGTATTGTTATATTAATGGATATTCGCCACCCATTAAAAGATTTAGACAAAGATCTAATTAACTGGGCTATTGGCAGCGAAATCCCAGTACTGGCGCTTTTAACTAAAGCCGATAAGCTCAAGCAAGGTGCGCGTAAAGCACAAGTACTGCAAGTACGCCGTGAATTAAGTGAACTAGACGGTGATATTACTGTACACGCTTTTTCATCACTTAAGGGAACAGGTTTACCGGAAGTCGCTAAAAAGCTAGATGAGTGGTATTTAGGGCCAATTGTGGCTGTTGCACCACCGCAAAGTGATGAAGACAGCTCAGACGCTTAAAAATAAGCACCTACGAAAGATAAAACTTTCCCCCTGCTGATTTTATAAAATAGCCGCGCTCATCAGCGTCGGCTATTTCAGCCCACTGATAAAACACACTTCGTGATACCCGCGCGCTACACCCATAAGGTAATTGCAAATAAGGCACCGCTGCATTTTTATAGTTTTTTATATAAAGAGGCTGCTCAGCACTGATTAACCATTGCCGTGCTAAATTATCTATACAACACATAACCTGCCCTTGCGCTGTGCTTTCAATATGCCAGCTTACGATAACGAAAGGCGCATCTTGCACCTCTATCGCTATTTTTTCGATGGGTGTTTTTAAATAAAACTGCTTACCTTCTTTGCATAAAACACTGGCAAACAGTTTTACCATCGCAGGACGAGTAATTTCGCTGCCATCGTAAAACCACTGCCCATGCTCGTTAATCATAATCGGCAGCTCACCACACTCGGTAGGCTGCCAACTATCAAACGGTTTGCTAGGCTCGCTTAATTGCTTACTAAGCGCCGTTAACGAGATCACTGTTTTTTAAGTGTTAGCGCAAAAGTAACTGGTACGGCTGTAGCAACTCCAGGCAAACCAGCTAATTGCTGTAGCTTTTTAACGCCTTCGGTCACACCAAAGTCTTGGCTATTTACAATCACAGGCGTAAACGACGACACGCTTAAATCGCCATTTTCGGCACTGCTAACAAGTACATTTATTTTTAATGGCTTTTTATTACCATGAAAATCAAGCTGTGCATCAACCTCTTTTAATACATGCTGGCCCGGCTTTTTAATATTACTTAATTGCTTTTTTAAATCCGCGGTTAAAACTGCATGAGGAAACTTAGCCGCTTCAAATACAAATTGAGTTAAACGTTCATTGCGAATAGGGATCAGTGTTTCTGCAGAGGTTAAGTCTATATTTACACTAAAAGCACCACTGTCTGAAAGTGTTCCTTCTAGGTTAGTAAAATGATGTGCCTCAGCAATCGAGTCTTTTTTGATAGAAACAAAACTTAATTGGCTCTTGTCATTGACTAGCTGCCAATCTGCATGAGCGGCATTAGACAAAGCAACACTTGATAACGATAAACCGATAATGGCTAACGTTTTAAACATAACGCACTCCTAAAATAAAATGAGAATAATAGCGCTTTCGATACTATCACCTGAAATAGGGGCAAACCACCTCAAATTAAAGACGGCGCTAAATTACTTAGCCCGTACTGTTATTAAAAAATTAATAACGATATAGCAGCCTATAACTGATGCTTTTTAGGGGCATACCGCAACATCCACGCTAATCATTGCGTGAGATAGCTTTACTTGCCTACGTTTGCTTTATAACTGCTTTATACATATACCCGTTTGAGGGCGCACAAGGTATGGCACAAAAAATAATAAGCATAAATGAGCATAAAGTGTGAATAGTAAAAAAGCGCTTAGCGGTGCTATTTAGCTTTAAAGGGCAATCTAATGAGGAAGAAAAAGCAGCCTGCTTAAAACAAGCAGGCCGATATAGCAAACTGGGGAGAAGCTATCAATTTGTTGCACCTTTTCAGATGCATCATCAACAGGATGTCCTACAGGATGAGGACGCGCGCACTTTAGCAAAAGCGCGCATAAAAATACAATGATATTCCGCCAAAATAGTTCGAATTGACGAACATATAACTATTTAATACAAATAGTTGCTTAAATTAACCTACTTTTAACTAAACTTTGTTTACGCGTAGAAATACTTATATCGATTCGCTTAATTGAGTGAGTTATTTAGAGGTAATAAAAAAGCGCCTTGCAGCGCTTTAAAATATAAGCATGTTTTAGGTTAGTGGGCTTGTTCCCAGTTTTCACCTTCGTCAGCTTCTACAATTAAAGGGACATCTAAGCTAGCCGCTTGCGACATTAGCTCACAAATCTGCTTTGTGTATGCTTGCGCACAATCGGTTTTAATCTCAAACACCAATTCATCGTGTACTTGCATAAGTAACTTAATGGTATTGGGAGCTTGTTGATTAACCCAGCTATGCACGCTCAACATTGCTTTTTTAATAATATCAGCGGCTGTGCCTTGCATTGGTGCATTGATTGCTGCGCGTTCGGCGCCTTTACGGCGAGCTCCATTACGTGCATTAATTTCGGGTAAGTGTAAACGACGCCCAAAAATAGTTTCTACGTACCCGTTCTCGGCCGCTTTTTCGCGGGTTGTTTCCATGTACTCAAGTACCCCAGGGAAACGCTCAAAGTATTTATCTATGTAGTGCTGCGCTTCGTGGCGTGGTACATCAAGCTGACGCGCTAAACCAAAGGCTGACATGCCGTAAATTAACCCAAAGTTTACTGCTTTAGCTTTACGGCGCATATCTGTGGTTACATCCTCTAGCTCAACCCCAAATACCTCAGCAGCGGTTGCACTGTGCACATCTAACCCATTAGCAAAGGCATTTAGTAGCCCTTTGTCTTGCGATAAATGCGCCATAATACGCAGCTCAATTTGACTGTAATCGGCAGCCACAATTTTATAGCCTTGTGCCGCTACAAATGCCTCACGTATACGGCGTCCTTCTTCAGAACGAATAGGGATATTTTGTAAGTTAGGATCGGTAGAACTCAAACGCCCTGTGGCCGTAACAGCTTGATGATAAGAAGTATGCACGCGCTGTGTTTTCTCATTAACCATCAATGGTAATTTATCAGTGTAGGTTGATTTAAGCTTAGATAAACCACGGTGCTCAATAATCACCTTAGGTAATGGGTAGTCATGGGCAAGTTCTTGTAGCACTTCTTCAGCCGTTGAAGGTGCACCTTTAGGTGTTTTTTTAATGACTGGCAGCTCAAGTTTTTCAAATAAAAGTACTTGCAGCTGCTTTGGCGAGCTTAGGTTAAATGGTTCGCCAGCTATCTCAAACGCTTCTTTTTCAAGTTCAAGTAAACGCTCGCCTAAACGTTGGCTGTGCGCCGCCAGCATGTTGCTATCAATTGCTACGCCGGTGCGTTCAATATCAGAAATAACATTCACTAATGGCATTTCTATTGTTTCAAATACTGACTTTAACTTCTCATCAGCTTCTAATTTTGGCCAAAGTACTTGGTGTAAACGCAGTGTAATATCGGCATCTTCTGCTGCATAAGGCGCAGCTTGCTCAAGCTCAATTTGATTAAAGGTAAGCTGCTTTTTCCCTTTGCCGGCTATATCTTCAAAGCTAATGTTTTTATGGCCTAAGTATTTAAGCGCTAATGAATCCATGTCATGGCGAGTGCCCACGCTATTAAATACGTACGACTCAAGCATAGTATCAAACTTAATGCCATTGAGCTCATAGCCTGCATTAGCCAGTACGCTCTTGTCGTATTTTAGGTTTTGCCCTACTTTAGCTTTGTTAGCATCGGCGAGGATTGGCCCAAGCTTTTGCATTACATATTCAAGGCTTAATTGCTCTGGTGCACCCGGGTAGTCGTGTGCAATTGGTAAGTAAGCAGCTTCGCCTGCTTTTACAGCAAAGCTCATACCTACTAACTGCGCTTGCATGTAATCAAGGCTGGTTGTTTCGGTATCAAAGGCAAATAACTCAGCGCTATTTAGCTGCTCAATAAGCGTATCAAATTGTGATTCGGTTAAGATAGTTTCGTAATGAGCATCTTCTACTTTTGGCAGTTCATTTGCCTCAGTAGGGAGCGCTTTTTCTGCATCTTTAGGGTTATCAAGCAGCTCAGCTAACCAGCGGCGGAACTCACACTCACCATACAGTGCAATAAGCTCATCTTTATTTGGCTCTTGTACTTTAAAGGTATCTAGGTCTGACTCTACCTCAACATCACATTTAATGGTGGCAAGTTCATAACTAAGTGGTAAATGATCAAGGGCATTTGCAAGCTTCTCACCAATCTTGCCTTTAATATCGCCGGCATTATCAATTACACCTTGAAGCGATCCATATTTTTGAAGCCATTTAACAGCTGTTTTAGGTCCACAGCCTTCAACACCTGGGATGTTGTCAACCTTATCACCCATTAGCGCTAAATAGTCGATGATTAGCTCAGGGCCCACACCAAATTTTTCAACAACGGTTTGAGGATCTGAAATGCTGTCGGTCATGGTATTGATTAGCGTAACATGCTCGTTAACTAGCTGAGCCATGTCTTTATCGCCAGTAGAAACCAATACATGGCGCTTTTGCTCAGTCGCTATTCGTGAAAACGTACCAATAACATCATCTGCTTCAACCCCTTCAATACTAATTAGCGGAAAGCCCATCGCTTTAATAATACTGTGCAGTGGCGCTATTTGCGTTCGTAAATCGTCAGGCATAGGCGGACGGTTAGCTTTATACTCGCTATACATATCGTTTCTGAACGTTTTGCCTTTGGCATCAAACACCACCACCATGTGGCTCGGATCATATTGTTTGATCAAACTTTTAAGCATGTTTACCACGCCATAAATAGCGCCAGTTGCTTCACCTTTAGAGTTAGTTAAATGCGGTGGAGAATGATAAGCACGAAATAAATATGAAGAGCCATCAACTAAAATTAGCGGGTTTTCGGGGATCTGAGCCATGGTGAATTTGGATCCTAAATACAAAAAAGTAATATTATTACAAGCATGCCATAAGGTTGTGAATAAAACGACAGTGAATTACGCTTAGTAGCCATAATTATTGCGGAGCAACCTGTGGATAACTTTGTAGATAACAGCCACGAGCTATTCCTCCAATGCATAATAAAATGCTTAGAAAAATAAATAACTGCTTGTTTTGTTTAAAAAAGATAATACGAGGTTCTTTTTTTATTATTTTAAAACCAATGTGGAAAAAGGTTTTCTAACTGATACATCCGCTGTTAGTCACTTTAGTTATTTGTATCCATTTAAATAACCGGAGGAGTATTCTAGCATAATGGATCAAAGATCATAGCGATCCTTTATAATTTTTTTTACAAGCGCACTGGCAAAAATGGCATAAACCGCAATACAACTTGCACTGCGAATACTTTTTAAACTAAAAAATTATTTTAGTGTGTGTTTTGGCCCGTGTTAAACTTCATCCAAACGACTTATTTAAAATACTTAAGGAGCACAAAAGCATGAAAAAGATAGCTGTAATATTAGCCGGCTGTGGTGTGTACGATGGCAGTGAAATAAACGAAGCAGTATTAACACTGCTGCACATAGCTAAAAACGGTGCTGCATATCAATGTTTTGCTCCTGATATAGAACAACTTCACACTATTAATCACCTTACCGGTGAAGAAATGCCAAGCAACCGTAATGTACTCACTGAGGCAGCACGCATTGCCCGTGGTGATATAAAATCATTAAGCAAATTAAAGGCATCTGAATTTGATGCGTTAATAGTACCAGGGGGATTTGGCGCCGCTAAAAACTTATGTGATTTTGCCGTTAAAGGCGCTGATGCGCAGATAAACGACCTAGTATTAGAGGCCTGTAAACAGTTTGCTAATGCACAAAAAGCGGCTGGATACATGTGTATTGCGCCGGCTTTAATTCCGTTTATATATCCCAATGCTACTTTAACCATAGGTAATGATGAACAGACCGCTAGCGCTTTAACCCAGCTAGGCTCTACTCACGCAGCCTGTGCGGTTGATGATATTGTGATTGATGAGGACAATAAACTCGTTACCACCCCTGCTTATATGCTGGCGCAGTCTATTTTAGATGCCGATGCGGGGATCGAAAAACTGGTTAAAAACGTACTAGCATTAGCTTAAATAGTGATTTACTAAGCCACCGATTATAAATGTTTGTTAACTGAAACATGCAATTTTATTGCGTTAACGCAAAAATTAGTCAGTTTTATCGATAAAAACACCAGTGGGCGTTTTATAAATTGTTACACAAAGGTATAATCGGTTTAATTTCCGTCATCTATAATCGTGATTGATCACGTTCAAATCGAAGTGAGCAAGGCAAAATGAAAAAACTATCAGCTGCAGCATTATTAGTGCTAGCAACCACCGCATACGCACAGCCATATGATAACTCTATGACTGAAGATGCGATTAAAAAACGTTTAGCACCAGTTGGCGCTGTTTATCTTGAAGGCGAGAAAGCTGCTGCAGCCGCAGCTCCTACTGGCCCTCGCTCTGGTGAGCAAGTGTACCAAGGCGCATGTTTTGCCTGTCACGGTACTGGCGCACTAGGTGCACCTAAATCAGCTGATGACTGGGCACCGCGTATCGCTAAAGGTAAAGATGTACTGCTTGATCACGCTATCAACGGTTTTAATGCGATGCCGCCAAAAGGAACATGTATGGATTGTTCTGATGATGAGATTAGCGCAGCTATTGATTTCATGACATCTAAATAATTTAATTAAACCCTTGATAACTAGGGTGATTAATTTAAAAAGGCCTATTTTTATAATAGGCCTTTTTTTATTCCTAAAATAATCTTTTTAGTTGCTGTTTTAGGGCATTAGTTACTTGACGATCGCAACTAAAAGTGAAATTATACGTTTAATAAACATACAATAATAAAATAATATGATTCATGTCATCGGAAGATAAACCCGCGGCACCGAGTAAACTAGCGCACCAAAATAAACGTCTTAAAGCGCTATTAGAAAAGTATAAGCAATCTCACCACTTACAAAATGCCCTGATCCAGCTATCAGAGCAAGCAAGCTCTGTTGCCGAATTAACCTTACTTTACCCTGCTATCCATGACATTTTACAAGCATATCTACCTAGTAAAAGCTTTTACGTGGTGCTTGCTAATCAATATACTCATGCCTTGGAACTTTCTTATTTTTGCGATGAAAAAGATGGTATATCAGTCGCCCTCAATCAAGATAATAGTTTTGAAGAAGGCGCTACAGGCTACGTTTATAAGCTTGGTAAAACCACCTGCTTTACCAAACAAGAGATGCAAAGCGCTGCACAAAATGGCTTATTTAAAGCACTAGGCTCACCTGCTGAGTACTGGGTTGGTGTTCCTATTTATCAAGAGCAAAACATTATTGGTGTACTTGCTGCGCAAAGTTACGATAAACACCAAGATTACAGCAGCCAGCAAGTACATTTACTCGAAGTAATGTCTTTATACTTAGCCACAGCCATAGAGCGAGTTAAAAAAAGAGAGCTGCTCGAATCTGAAGTAAAAATTCGTACTCGCGCGCTCACGCAAAGTAATGATGCGCTAAACCTAGAAATTGAACAACGAAAACGCGCACTGCAACGCCAACAAATTTTGTTTAAAATATCGGAGTTGGCAACGCAAGCGCAAAACTTAGATGATGCCTATGTAAAAATTCATCAAATAATAAAAACCATTACATACGCAGAAAACTTATACATTGCACTTTATAACAAAGAGACTGGTTGGATTAGCTTCCCGTACTGTGTGGATGAATTTAAAGACAACACCGAGCCAAGGCCGTTTGCAAAAGGTTATAGCGAACTGGTTATTAGCAGCGAGCAGACCCAACTTATACACCCTAGTAGAGCCAAAGAGCTATTAGAAAGTGGTGATGTACAACGAAATAAACCGGTACCAGAGGAGCAAATGGCCACCAGCTGGCTAGGTGCTCCGCTTAAAACATCGCAAGGGGTTATCGGCTTAATTGCATGCCAAGCGTATAATAACAATCATATTTTTAGCAAAGACGACTGCGAGCTTATTACTTTTGTATCACACCAAATTGCCACGGTTTTACAAACAAAGTTAGCCACTCAAGCACTTAAATCTAGCCACCAAGAGTTAGAGTATCGAGTAAACGAAAAAACAAAGGCGCTGCAACAAGCTAACCTACATTTACAAATGCAAATTGATGAGCGTAAAAAAGTAGAGCAGCAGCTTTATCATGATGCGCATCACGACCCATTAACGGGCCTGCCTAACCGCAGCTTGTTTTTAACCCAGCTAGAAAAAACACTGCAGCATTACCATCGTTTTCCTGATCATCACTTTGCTGTGTTATTTATTGATTTAGATAAGTTTAAAGATATAAACGATCAACTAGGTCACCATGCCGGCGATCAATTTTTAATAAGTGTGGCTGATTTATTTTCGCATTGTATTCGCGAACACGATTTACTCGCTCGCCTTGGTGGTGATGAATTTGTAATTTTGCTTACCCACTTAACAGAGCTACAACAAGCAGAAGATGTAGCTGATCGCATTATTAATATAATGAAAAAGCCATTTTGCAGTAAAGGTACCTGCATTCAAAGTGGTGCAAGTATTGGTATAACGTACTCAAATTCAAGTTATCAGCATACCGATGAAATTATTCGCGATGCCGATGCTGCTATGTATTACGCTAAAAATGCAGGGCGCGACCGCTATGAGCTGTTCCACCCGTTATTAACGCAAACACTAACAAGTGCAGAATCTCCAGCACAGCACCATCTTGATTCACTTCCGATGAGTTTTAGAAGTGCAGATATTATAAACCTTGATGAACAACAGCAATCAGAGTCACTGTTTGAAGCCTTTGGTGAACACCCTGTATTAGGCTATACCAGTTTTGAAGTGCTGAAAAAGTTTGCAACCGATAAAGAGCAGCACCTCCAAGTTGAATTAGAACTCTTACAACACGCCTATTCCCATGCCTTAGCGGCAAATGTAGCCATGGTATTATTGCCATGCTCAGGGTTACTGTTAGAAGCGCTTGAATTCAATTTATTTACTGAGGTATTAAGTAAGCTGCAAGGGCAAAGCCAACTGTGTTTATTGTTTGACGACCAAGAAATACGTTACGCCTGTGCAACTCAACTAGAAAACCTTAAAAAGCTCTCGCAGCTTGGCTACAGCATTGGCTTAAATAACTTTGCAAAAGACCGCTGTGAGCTAAATGCACTGACCGACATTACCTTCGATTATGTACTACTTAGCTCAACCTTTAGTAAACGCGTACTGCAACAAGAAAGTTTTAACTTGCAATTACAAGGTGTACTGGCAATCACTCAGCTAAAAGGCATAAAAGTTATTGCCAAAGGCCCTTCTATACTCAACTTTAGAGCCTTGCTAGATAAATACGGACTAAACTTATTTGTTGCTAAGCAGCAAGGCTTATCGGAGCCAGTAGCGGCTAATAACAACGCCGCGCAGTCTATTAACTAGGTTTTTTCAGCATCGCCCTTAAGTTAGCGACCCGTGCTTGGCCTTTTTCCATGCGCTCAGCTTGCGAGCTTGGGGCTTTTTTGTTTTCAAACGCTAGGTCATCTTGTGGTAACTCTTGCACAAAGCGACTTAGCTCTGTTTGTGAGGTTTCGCCAAACTGACGACGTATTTTTGCATACGTTAGTGTCAGCTCTTGCTGGGCCCGTGTGATCCCTACGTATGCTAAACGGCGCTCTTCATCTACGTTTTCTTCGTCAATACTTACTTGGTGTGGCAATAACCCCTCTTCCATACCAACCATAAATACGTACGGGTATTCTAAGCCTTTAGATGCATGCAAAGTAAGTAACTGTACCGCATCAGACTCATCTTCTTCCTCGTTACGCTCTAGCATATCGCGAAGCGTTAATTTGCTGACCACTTCAGGTAAGGTCATCGGTTCGTTATCGGCATCTCCGGTGAGCATATCGGTGATCCAACGATACAGCTCAGAGACGTTTTTCATGCGCATTTCTGCCGCTTTGGCACTTGGCGATGACTCATATAAATACGCTTCGTAGTTAATATTACGTACCAAGTCTTTTACCGCTTCGAGTGTATCGCTACGCACTGCATTATCTGAAAGCTCAACAACCCAACGTGCAAACCCCGAAAGCGCATTTAAGCCACGCCCTTTAAGGCGGTAGCCTAGGTCGTTATCAAAACAAGTGGCAAATAAGCTTTGGTGTTTTTCGTTTGCAAGTGTGCCTAGCTTTTCTAGTGTAACGGTGCCTATTTCACGGCGCGGCGTATTAACAATGCGTAAAAAAGCGTTATCGTCGTCTTGGTTAACCAACAAGCGTAAATACGCCATAATATCTTTAATTTCTGAGCGCGAAAAAAACGACATTCCGCCACTAATTTTATAGGGAATGCGGTTACTCATTAACGATTTTTCAAAACCGCGCGCCTGGTGATTACCGCGATACAAAATAGCGTAATCTTTATAGCTGGTGCGCTTCATAAATTTATGAGAAATTATTTCAGCAACAACTCGCTCGCACTCATGCTCTTCATCCCTACAGCCAATCACTTTAATCGGCTCACCGTAACCAAGCTCACTAAATAGCTTTTTTTCGATATCGTGCGGGTTATTGGCAATTAAAATATTTGCAGCTTTTAGAATGCGCTGGGCACTACGGTAGTTTTGCTCAAGCTTTATGAGCCTAAGGCCGGGGTAATCTTTACTTAACAGTACCAAGTTTTGGGGGCGGGCTCCGCGCCATGAATAAATAGATTGGTCATCATCCCCTACCACAGTAAAACGCGCTCGCTCGCCTACTAATAACTTAACAAGCTGGTACTGGCTGGTATTGGTATCTTGATATTCATCCACCAGCAAATACCTAAATCGTTGCTGCCAACGCTCTCGTGAGGTGGCATTACTACTCAGTAATAAGGTGGGGATCATTATTAAATCGTCAAAGTCCAGTGCGTTATATGCTCGCAGCTGATTTTGATAACGCGCGTAAAGCTGCGCAAATAACGCCTTTTGCGCATCACGTGCTTCGCGTATGGCTTGCTCTGGTAAAATTAATTCGTTTTTCCAGCTGCCTATTTGCATTTTTAATAGATTAAGTAGGTCTTTGTCTTTTTTTAGCTCGTCTTCGGTTAAATCACCTAATAGCTGGTTAGTATCTTGGTCATCAAACAGCGAAAAACCTTCTTTAAAGCCAAGTGTTTTGAGCTCTTTTTTAATTATTTCAAGCCCTAGGGTATGAAAGGTTGATACCCACAACCCTTTCGCCTCTTGCTTATTTAGCGTTTGTAATACACGCTCGCGCATCTCTTTGGCCGCTTTATTCGTAAACGTTACCGCAGCAATATTACGTGCTTTGTACTCGCACTTTTGCACCAAATAAGCAATTTTGTTAGTGATTACGCGGGTTTTACCTGAGCCTGCACCCGCGAGTACTAAACACGGACCACTAATATATTTTACTGCTTCATCTTGTTTTGGATTGAGTTTCATAACGACCATGGAGTTTTAAAAGGCAGCTAATTTTACCGTAACCACAGATACAGGCATAGCCATTAGATTAATTAATTCCATTGTGGTGATCATGTATTAAATACCTTAGGTATAAGGTAATATTAGTCATTATCATTTTAGGGCAACAGCAAGGGACGATTATGATCAATCCAGCAAAACTTGAAGAAATTGCTAAGCAAATCACCAACAACATGCCGCAAGGTGTAAAAAACCTAGCAGATACACTGGAAGGTAAAACCAAACAAGTTTTACAAAATAAGCTGGCTGAAATGGACTTTGTTAGCCGCGAAGAATTTGATGTACAAAGCCAAGTACTTATTCGTACTCGTGAAAAACTCACTGAGCTTGAAGCAAAAGTTGTGTTACTAGAGCAGCAACTAAATGCTAAAAATAACGCCGAGTAGCACGTATTACGTCTGTATACTCAGCCACAAAAAAAGCAGCCAAGGCTGCTTTTTTGCTTTTAGTTTTAACATTTACCCACTATGTATTAAAAAGTGCCTCTAATACATAGTATTGCAGTGGTTGTTGCTGCGCCAAACTTACAGCGCACATTTTTAGCGCCACTTGCTTACCCGTAATGGGTTTATAACGTTTTAAAAAAGGAAGTTGAGTAATAACAGGTAACACAAATGCGCCTATTTGCTCAGCTATTCGTATATCGTTTCGCTCACCCATTAATAAAGACGGCTGGAATATACTTACTTTTGCAAAGCCCAGCGTTTTTATGTGCTGCTCAAGCTCGCCTTTCATTTTTAAGTAAGGGCTGATGCTGTGCGCATTGGCGCCGCTTGATGACACTAAGCAATAATGGCTCACTGCATTGTTTGCCGCCATTTGCGCCGCAATAAACTGATAATCAAAATCAACTTTACGCTGCGCCGCGGTTGAGCCAGCCTGCTTTTTAGTAGTGCCCAAACACGAAAAAAACACATCCCCTTTAAATAACGCGCAGTAGTTAGTTAAACAATCAAAATCAATAACCTGATTAGTGAGCTTAGTATGTTCAACGTCCAGCTTACGGCGAGTTATAGCAATCACATGTCCAAACGCAGGGCTTTGCAGTAAAAGCGTTAATAGCTCACTCCCCACAACCCCTGTTGCCCCTATGATTATCGCCGTTTTAGTCATTGTTTAAATTACTCGCAACCGGCTTTAGCGAGTACATGTGCAACGGCTTTTTTATACACATCGCCTTCTTCATCAGCGCAGGTTACAACCGATGATAAGTCGTGCAAGTGGCCGTTCTCTAACCCATATACCCAACCATGAATCGTGAGCTCTTGGCCTTTATCCCATGCATCTTGAACTATGTTTGTTCTGCACACGTTGCGTACTTGCTCAATAACGTTTAGCTCAATCAAGCGGCTTAAACGCTGTTGCTCATCCATTGCATTAAGCTGCTCTAAGTGTTTTTCTTTTACATCGCCAACATGGCGTAACCAGTTATCAATAAAACCAAATTTGGCGTTATTTAATACCGCTTGAACACCACCACAGCCGTAGTGGCCAACCACCATAATATGTTTTACTTTAAGCACCTCTACCGCGTATTGCATTACCGATAAACAGTTATGGTCAGTATGTACTACCACATTAGCTACATTACGGTGTACAAATAATTCACCCGGCAGTAAATCAACAATTTGGTTGGCAGGAACACGCGAGTCTGAACAGCCAATCCACAAGTACTCTGGGTTTTGTTGCATTGATAATATTTTAAAAAACTCAGGGTTGGCTTCGGTTGTACGTGCAGCCCAACGTTTGTTGTTTTCGAATAAATTTTTTAGCTTTCTCATTGCATCTCTTATTTAGGACGGGATAGAAATTACACCCCAGAAAAGACAAATAATGAGCGCCTTTTTAGTTGGTGTTTGCAAGAATTAAAATATTGCGAGGAGTTAATTGTTTCTCACAAAAGGTGGTAACTGAAACGTGATAACCTTGCTGTTGCAAATATAAAGCACGATCGAGCACAAGCCAAACTTCTATTGCTCTTCTAAACACATGTCGAACCAGTTCAATTCGCTCTGTTACTTTTTTACGCGCCTTACCAATTAATAAAAACTTATTGTAATCAGTATCTTGAGGGATAAATATAGACTTTTTATCCCCCGCCCAAGCACAAAACTGTGCAAACGTATCAGAAAACACGGCTTTGTTAACTGAAGGCACACTCACGTAATACTGTTCATGAGTGAGTGACTTTCGAAGTGCGTCAAACCCTAAGCGCCATTCCACCTCAGTTTTTCGTATTTTAGCTACACGTGAAGGAGCTGTAACTGTTTCTTGCAGCGCCAGTTTTAGATCGCGGTGCGTTAAATTAAGCTTACTAGCAAGAGCAAGCTCACTCATTGCCTGATAACAACTATCGGTAAATAAGTGATAACAGCACGGCGAAAAACTAATACGTTTTACCCTAGCGGCGCTGGCGTGCTGCATAAATGTTTGGTGCAATGCGCCACATGCATGCAGTGCAACCGCATGTGTATCGGTATTAAAAAAATGGCGTGTTTCATCTTCAAGCACATTAGCTTGGCTAAATTTCATCGCCAAACCTTGCTTGCGTGCACTGTGCTCTCCTTGCTCGCAAAGATGCCCTTGTAGCTCAACACTATGTACGCTTTGCGCGCCGTTATAAGCAAGCATTCGGCCTAAATGCCCTTTGCCTGCGCACCATTCTAGTACAGGCTGCGTGCTACTCGTTAATGCTGAAACAAAGTCTTGCAGTTGCTCAAACTTACGCCCTTTAATACCGTTACTTATCCAAAACGGGTATTCACCGCGTTGCTGCTGGCTTTTTGGTAAATTGCACAGCTCAGGTAGCTGCTCTACCCCGGCAATAAACGGGCTAAAAAATTGATAAAGCTGTTGCTGATCGTTATCAAGCCTTGCGACATCTTCATCTGATAAGTTATTTAACGCCGCTTGTAGCTCAGGCCACGGTAATTCATCAAAATCAAATGCTGTACATTGCCAATATTCGCGGGTATTCATTAGCACTGTATCGAGTGCTGCAAACTGCTCAGCTAGGTTCATAACAACTTAAAATAGTAAAAAGACGGTTAATTATACCAGTTGCGCAGAGCAGCATTAAGCGGTTATTTTTTTCCAAGTATTAAACGCAAATAAAGGGGGATCGAAATAATACTCACAATAAAGGCGGCTATTAGCATCCACGACAGTTGTAATCGCTCTGGCTCTTGGTATTTATAAACAAACCCAGCTTTGTGCTCGTCAAATTGCGTTTGCTTAATGCCATAATAATCTGCAATTAAGCGCCACTTAGCCATCGACATATTCCCTAAATGGGTCGTAGGCGGCATTATGTAGTCTTTCAAGACTTCGGCTTCATAGGCTAGCTGATGAAAACTTTTGTTTGGCGCATACACTTGCTGAGTAATTGCAATGGCTTCATCCATATTCATCATCGCATAGCGCCAACCCTTTAAGCTCGCCTGGTAAAACTTTTCGACCGTTTGCGGGTGCTTTTTAAGCATTGATTCGCTGGTAAATAACACATCACCATACACATCCATACCATAGCGCTGTGGGCATATAAGGCGGTGCGATACCCCTTGCTGAGTCATGAAGTAGGGCTGAGTGGTGACATACACTTGCATTGCATCAAGTTTGTTTTCTTGCCACGCTTGTAGCGCAGGCTCATCGCCTTCGTATACCTCTAAGGTGGCAATATCAATACCGCTGCGTTTAAGCATAACCAGCAGCTCGGTACTGTCTTTTTTACTCACTTCGGTAATACGTTTAGCGGTAAAATCGCGAGGGTGAAAAATATCAGAGCTGTCTTTTACCATCCAACAGTACGGAGAAAACTGTAAAATAGCCGCCATTGCTACAAACGGTTGGCCGTTTACTCTTTGTTGTAAAATACCCGAATGCGCTACGCCAAACTGGGCTTCTCCACTTGCTACAGGCGTGAAAGTGTCAGGCATTTTAGGATTGGCTTCGCGTATGGTTACATCAAGTCCGGCGTCTTTGTAATAGCCTTTTTGCTGAGCCATATAATAGCCGGCGAACTGAAACTGGTGGGTCCATTTTAGTTGTAAAGTGACTGATTCTTGAGCCATTAGTTGGCTGCAAAAAAGCAAAATTACAAATATTAATCCTTTAATAAGCAACTGGGTGTTCCAAATAGTAGTCATTAGCTGTAACTATATTTAAAACACACGATAAAGCAAGCATGCAAACGTGCATACTTGCTTATAAAAACCCTAAGCTGAGGCTAAATTGTCAACGTTTGGGCTTTGTGGCTGAGAGGTTAAAAACTGCGTAAAACACGGGTTATGTGTTTCATCTTGTACACTGTAACCTAAGCGGTTTAAGTGCTCGTTAAACATATCAAATTGGCTTGGCTCAATAGCAAAGCCCGCCAGTACATTTCCGATAGAACCCCCATGATTGCGATAATGAAATAAAGTAATATTCCAATTGCTACCTAAGGTATCTAAAAAGCGCGCAAGGGCTCCTGGGTATTCCGGAAATTCAAACCGTAATAACCTCTCATGTAACTGCTCCGGTGCTTTACCACCTACCATATAACGTACGTGTAATTTAGCGAGTTCGTTATCTGATAAATCGCAAAATTGGTAGTCGTTGTTAGTCAGGTCTTGTTTTAGTTCGTTGAGTTCTTGCTCACCCTGGCGCAGGGCAATACCTACAAATATTTGCGCTTCACCTGGGCCTGCATAACGGTAGTTAAACTCAGTAATAGCCCGACCACCTAAAGAGGTGCAAAACTGCTTAAAGCTGCCTTTTTCTTCTTTAATGGTCACCGCAAGTAGCGCTTCGTTTTTTTCACCAAGCGCAGTACGCTCAGCCACATAACGTAAGCGGTCAAAGTTTAAGTTAGCACCCGAAAGCACCGCTGCTAAATGCAGCCCTTTTAAGCCCGATTGCTGGCTCCACTTTTTAAGCCCTGCGGTTGCAAGTGCACCTGAGGGCTCTGAAATTGCGCGAGTAGAGACAAAAATATCTTGCATGGCGGCACAAATTTCATCGCCACTGACAGTTACAACTTCATCGCAAAATTTTTGTGCTAAGCGAAATGTTTCACTGCCAATAATTTTAACCGCTACGCCATCGGCAAAACTGCCAACACGGTCAAGCTCAACAGGCTCGCCCGCTTTAAGCGCGGCTTGTAAACATGCACTTTCGTCAGCTTCTACGCCAATGACTTTTATATCGGGGCGTAATGATTTGATATAAACCGCCATACCAGCAAGTAAACCACCACCGCCAACAGGGATAAATACCGCATCAAGCTCGTTGAGTTGCTGCATAAGCTCGCGAGCCACTGTGCCTTGCCCCACAATTACGTCAGGGTCATCAAAAGGCGGTACAAATACGCCATTGCGTTGCTCTGTTAGTTCAAGTGCATGTGCTTTTGCAGCATCAAAATGATGGCCATGTAAAACCACTTCACCGCCCAGCGCACGTACCGCACTTACTTTTATTTCAGGCGTGGTAACTGGCATAACGATAGTGGCTTTATGGCCAAGATGTGAAGCACTAAGCGCCACACCTTGTGCATGGTTACCCGCAGAAGCCGTAATAACAACAGACCCTTTTGGTAACTTGTTTAATTTATTATAAGCACCGCGTAACTTAAACGAATACACGGGCTGTTGATCTTCACGCTTTAACCAAACATGGTTGCCTAATTTATCACTGAGGTCGCGCATTTCGCTGACCTCAGTCACTTTAGCTAGCGGTTCCATATTGGCCTGAATAATAGCGCGAAAATAATCGAGCTCTTGAGAAACCATAATTAGCTAAGCTCCTCCAGTTTGGCTAAATCACGTACTGCGCCTTTATCGGCACTGGTTGCAAGTAATGCATACGCTTTTAATGCCGACGATACATAGCGGTCACGATCAAGCGGCTTATACGCTTGCTTACCACGCGCTAATTGCTTTTGTTTACGTGCTTCTAGCTCTTCGTCACTTAATGCAAGGGTGATTTCACGTGTTGCGATATCAATGATAATTTTGTCACCATTTTCAACATACGCAATGGCACCGCCACTTGCCGCCTCTGGCGATACGTGGCCAATTGATAAACCAGAAGTGCCGCCCGAGAAACGACCATCGGTGATCAAGGCACATTTTTCAGCAAGGCCTTTTGATTTTAAGTAGCTCGTTGGATAAAGCATTTCTTGCATACCTGGGCCGCCTTTAGGGCCTTCGTAGCGAATAACCACAACATCACCGGCTTTTACTTCGTCGTTTAAAATGCCTTCTACTGAATCATCTTGCGACTCGTACACCACGGCAGTGCCTTCAAAATGCAGCATTTCGTCCACCACGCCTGCACTTTTAACAATACAGCCATCAACCGCTAAATTACCTGAAAGCACAGCTAAGCCACCATCTTGTCTAAAGGCATGCTCAACACTACGGATACAACCATGCTCTCGGTCGTTATCGCCTTCATCCCAACGGCACTCTTGGCTCATTGCTTTTGTAGTACGAATACCGGCAGGGCCTGCACGGTAAAACTTTTGTGCTGCTTCGTTTGTAGGATCAGTCGCATCCCACTTTTTAACAAGCTCACCCATCGTCATACCCGCTACGTGGTTTACCGATAAATCAACTAAACCTGCTTTACCTAGCTCACGTACAATTGCCATCATGCCACCAGCGCGATGCACATCTTCTATGTGGTACTCAGGTGTAGCTGGGGCTACTTTACATAAAAATGGGGTTTTACGAGAAAGCTCATCAATGTGCGACATATCAAAATCTACACCGGCTTCTTGTGCTGCTGCTAATAAATGCAATACGGTATTAGATGAACCACCCATGGCAATATCAACCACCATAGAGTTCATAAAGGCTGTTTTGTTTGCAATTGCACGCGGTAACACGTCGTGGTTGTCTTTTTGGTAGTACTCGCGACACAAGTCAACAATGCGAGCGCCGGCTTCTACATACAGTTGCTTACGATCTTTATGCGTTGCAAGCGTTGTGCCGTTACCCGGTAGTGCAAGGCCAATAGCCTCTAATAAACAGTTCATTGAGTTGGCAGTAAACATACCCGAACACGAGCCACAGGTAGGACACGCAGAGCGCTCTACTTGCTCTGAATCAGCATCACTTACTGTTTCATCAGCGCCTTTTACCATGGCATCAACTAAATCTAGTTTAATATCGATGTTAGCAAGTTTGGTTTTACCCGCTTCCATTGGTCCGCCCGATACAAAAATAACCGGTATATTTAAACGTAGCGCTGCAAGCATCATCCCTGGGGTGATTTTGTCACAGTTAGAAATACAGATCATCGCATCGGCGCAGTGGCCGTTAACCATGTATTCAACAGAGTCTGCAATTAAGTCGCGAGAAGGGAGTGAGTAAAGCATACCACCGTGGCCCATTGCGATACCGTCATCAATTGCGATGGTGTTAAATTCTTTTGGTACGCCGCCCGCTTGCGTGATTGTTTCAGCCATTAGCTCACTAAGCTGATTAAGGTGTACATGCCCTGGTACAAATTGCGTAAACGAGTTAACTACAGCAATAATAGGTTTACCAAAGTCGGTGTCGGTCATGCCTGTTGCGCGCCATAATGCACGTGCGCCTGCGCGTTTACGTCCTTCAGTTGTTGTTGCACTTCTTAATTTAGCCATAGTTACCTCTGTTTTGCCGCTGTGTAAGCGGGCATTCCTCATTCTAAAAATTGTTGAGTTACTGAAGGTTATATTCAGTAACGCGTAAATGTGTTTCGTTAGCAGTTACACTGCTTGTTGCTGTAAATTTTCTAAGCTGATTTCTTTCACGTCTACCAACTTATTTAGCTGGCTGGTTAATAGATGAATAGGCTTATCGCTATCGACCGTCATTGCTATCGTATATTGAGCTTCATCGGTATTAAGCTGAAAATGCGTAAGGTCAAAACCACGGTGACGTACAACACGTAAAAAGCGCTCCACCGCAATACTTTGGTTTTTCAATGCAATAGTTAAGCTGTGTTTCATTGTGCTTTCTCCGTAATCATTTCGTCATTTGCAGCCCCTGGTGGTACAAGCGGCCATACGTTTTCTTTATCATCTATACAGGCATGTAAAATATACGGCCCTTCGCTGTTTACCAGTGCAGTGATTGCATCGTCTACTTCGTTGGCTTTAGTAATAGTTTGCCCAGGAATACCAAATACCGCCGCTAACTGAACAAAATCAGGGTTATCTGAAAGATTGGTTTCAGAGTAACGCCCTTCAAAAAACAGTTCCTGCCATTGACGAACCATACCTAAGCGTTGGTTATCTAATATTAGTATTTTTACTGGTAAATTGTTACGACGTATAGTGGCAAGCTCTTGAATGTTCATCATGATTGAGCCATCACCCGACACCGTTATTACAAAATCGTCTGGGCGTGCTACTTGCGCGCCAATAGCCGCGGGTAAACCAAAGCCCATAGTGCCTGCGCCACCACTACTTAAGTGATTACTTGGGTGGTTAAATTTCATATGTTGCGCCACCCACATTTGGTGCTGGCCTACATCGCAGCACACTACGCCTGTTTTTGGCATACGCTGGCTTAACTGGTTCAATAAATACGGGGCAAATACTTTTTCGCCTGGGTAGTCGTAACGCCATGCGTGTTTTTCGCTCATGAGCTTATTTGTATCGCACCATGCTTTAGGTGTTACAACACACTCAAGTGCGGGTAATGAGGTTTTTAGATCAGCAATTAAGGACGCTTTAGCAGGTTTGCGTTTACCTACTTCGGCCGCGTCAATGTCTAAGTGAATTACTTTTGCTTTGGCTGCAAATTTGGCTAAGTTGCCCGTTACGCGGTCATCAAAGCGCGCGCCTATACATACAAGTACATCACACTCTTGTACTGCTATGTTAGCCGCTTGTGTGCCGTGCATGCCTAGCATTCCTAAGTAGTGCTCGTAATCTGGTAACACACTGCCTAGCGCTTTTAATGTTGATACCGCTGGCATTTGTGTTTTGTTTAAAAACTGCATTAACTCATTTTGCGCATCGGCGGCTTGTACGCCACCACCTACATACGCTACTGGCTGCTTTGCTTCAGTTAATAACTGGTTTGCAATGGCTACTTGGTTTAAATCAAGTTGTGGTAAATATTCATCAGCAGCTAACCAAGGTTTAAAAGGCACTTGCGCCATTTGAATATCTTTTGGAATATCTACAAGCACTGGGCCTGGGCGACCACTTTGAGCTAAGTGCATGGCTTCTTGTAATATTTCAGCTAAGTCTTCTGGGCGCTCTACCATGTAGCTATGTTTAGTACACGACAGTGACATACCTAGTACATCGACTTCTTGAAATGCATCTGAGCCAATAGCGGCTGTCGGTACTTGGCCTGTAATTGCTAATAATGGCACTGAGTCCATCATTGCATCGGCAAGTGCTGTTATTAAGTTAGTAGCGCCTGGGCCTGAGGTAGCAAAACAAACGCCTAATTTGCCTGTGCTGCGAGCATAACCCACTGCGGCAAAACCAGCGCCTTGCTCATGGCGAGTAAGGTAATGCTTTACAGGCGCGCCATACAGCGCATCGTAAATGGGCATAATAGCTCCGCCAGGGTAGCCAAATACTTCATTTACGCCGTGCTTGGCTAATAAATCGATTGTTAGTTCTGCGCCTGTCATTAATTAATCCTCATTCCTCAGTGACAACCCAATTACATACTTACTTAAAAACTTATAGCTAATACCAATCCGCAATAATACTTAATTATTTTTAGGGGGCTAAAAGTGTCGCTATCTACGTTAAAAAATTCTCATTTAGAACAACTAAATAGCGAATTTTTTGCCTAGCTATCAACACGTTTATCTATCCTCAAAATAGATCACTTAATTAAGCGAATTGGTATAAAATTTTTAAAACTTTGTGCTTAAAACTAAAAAGCCCTCCGAACGGTTAGGTGCGGAGGGCTTTTTAATGCTTAAGTTTATAGCACTACGAAGCCCTCGCGGGAATAATCACCACGATAATAATCAGGACTAGGTTAAGTGCATTTGTAAGCATGTAATTAATACCAAAATGTGTTCATTTGTTACGAAGTAATACTCTTCGCTCTGTATATGTATTTGTACCGCGCTGAGGCGAGTAAGTCAACACCAAACTTAATTCAACAAAAGAGCAAAAAGCGACTTTAAACGGATTTTAAATTCACAAAAAAAGGCTTAAATGAAAAATCTATACCTTAATTTGCATCAAGTAAATTCACTAGCCCCATAATAGCCATATAGGGCTTGATTAATTTTTGATACATTGTAATACAAATAACAGCGCAGCACGGTAAATAACTTAAAACTTTGCTAATTAGGCAGGTTTACTCCGCAAGCCCTATTACGCACCACTCAATTACATTCACCCTATTTAAATAAGGT
Source organism: Pseudoalteromonas sp. Angola-30 (assembly GCF_028599215.1). Lineage (NCBI taxonomy): Bacteria > Pseudomonadati > Pseudomonadota > Gammaproteobacteria > Alteromonadales > Pseudoalteromonadaceae > Pseudoalteromonas > Pseudoalteromonas sp. Angola-30. Next base: position 8,665 of record NZ_JAQREI010000002.1, on the reverse strand, counting down.
GCCCTAGTGCAACTAAATTCATAAGCGCATTTAAAAGTGTTTAATATAACCAAATAGGTTTATTAAAGCGCTTTAATTTAAGCTAGTATTTAGGCAACTCAATTAGATTTAAGGACAAACCATGCAAGCCCTCACTCGAATTAGTCAGTTTTTTATATTGGCACTTTTTATAGCAACTAGTTTTAATAGTGTCGCAGCACCGGCATTATTTAAAGTAGAAAAAAACGGTACTAGCTCTTACTTGTTTGGCACAGTTCACGTAGGCGACGCCAGCATGAAAGGCTTACCAGAAAAAGTAACTAAGGCTATAGATCAAAGCGAGCAAGTTGTTGTTGAAGTAGATATTAGTAAACTCACGCCTTTGCAAATGCAGCAGCGTTCAATGCCCTTTATGATGCTTAAAGATGGCAAAACATTACAAACAGAACTCTCAAAACAAAACTACAATAAGCTTAAAGACTACTTTGCTAAAAAATCGATTGATATAGCTATGTTTAATGGCCTCAAACCTTGGGCTGTAATGGTAACCATGATGCAGATTGAATTTCAAAATGCAGGATTTTCTGACCAAACAGGCATAGACAAGCAAGTACTTGCTTACGCTAAAAAGCAAAATATCACGATTGGAGAGTTAGAAACGCTAGAGCAGCAACTGCAAATGTTTGATGGCATGGCTTTGCTCAGTAATGAAATGATTGAAGAAACGTTTGAACAGCTTGCCGATATTAATACTTATTTTATTAAGTTAGTAAACGCCTGGAAAAATGGTGATATGGATACGCTGACTGAATACTACAACATGAGTTTTGACGAGAGTAACTACGGTGAAATAAGCGAGCAAGTTATGCTAGTTAATCGTAATAATAAATGGGTGGAGCAATTAGTGCCTCGCTTAACTAACGAAAAGCTATTTATTGCTGTAGGCGCGCTGCACTTACCGGAGCAGCATGGTTTAATTAAACAGTTAACTGATGCAGGCTTTACCATTACTCGCCTATAACGTGGCGTTAAAGGTTGGGCATATTCAGCCCAGCCTTTAATTAAAATCTTCCATTTTTAAATAATGCTCAATCCCTTTAATTTTGTCTGCCGCATGGTGATTTACATAAATAACGGTGCTGGTATTTGCGGCACAAATTTTCTCTATTAAAATTAGTACTCGCTGTCTATTTGCTTCATCAAGCCCTAAGCAAGGTTCATCTAAAATAAGTAACGTGGGGTGTTTTACCATAGCACGCACTATTAATAGCATGCGCTGATCGCCGTATGAAAGTTGCGTAAATGAGCTATTTTGTTTATCGCCTAACCCAATCAGCGCTAACCATTGCTTAGCTGTATTTACTTGTGACTCTGTTGGCTTTTGATATAAACCAATGCTGTCGTAAAATCCAGAAATAACCGTATTCAATGCCGATATACTTACTCGATAATCCATATGCAGTGCATTTGATATATAGCCTATATGCTGTTTTATATCCCAAATACTTTCACCACTTCCGCGCTTAAAACCAAATACCTGAATATCATTGCTGTAGCATTGAGGGTTATCGCCAGTTATTAAATTTAATAAGCAGGTTTTACCTGAGCCATTTTTACCACTCAATTGCCAATGTTGATGTTTATTAATTTGCCAATTGAGATTTTTAAATACATCAACCCCAGCGTAGCTAACCTTTGTATTACTAAGCTTAACCAATGTATCGGCGGTATACTCTGCACGGCCTTGGGAGTCATCCGGTTGAGGTATTTCTAAAGCGGTATGGGTTAAATGCAGTAGTTTAAGCAAGTCAGCACGCTGCTCTGCGTTTGGATTATTAAGTACATGCAGCAATTGCCCCTGATTTACATAAGCGTAATGAGTAATAAACGGCGGGATTTCATCAAGCCTATTTAACACAAACACAAAGTTAATTGTTGAGCTAAGTGTTTCTAATAAAGTGTTTAGCACCTCACTCGAATGTTTATCTAAGCCATCATATGGCTCATCTAGTACCACTAAATCAGCATGACTACTTAGCGCATTTATAAGTAGGAGTTTACGGGTTTCGCCGGTAGAGAGATCTCTAAAATGCCTGTCTAAAAGGGCGCTGTAATTAAAGGCATCTATTAGTTTTGTACGTAACTCATGGTTGTAGCTACTATTTTGAGGGAAGATAAAATCTTTTACTAAGCTGTGATGTTCATGCTCAATTTCGTTTTTGATTAACTGCTTTTGCACATCAGATGACACAAGCTGCGTGCTATTAAAGGTACTTTTAAAAGTACCACTTTGCTGCTTAGCTTCACCCGTTAATGCGGCGCTCAATGCCGATTTACCTGCGCCATTAGCGCCTAATAAGAGCCAGTGCTCACCAGCATTCACTTGCCAACTTAAGTCATTAATTGTGTAACAGCTTTTACCTTGCCCTTTTAAATAACCACTAAATTGTTCAAATACAATACTTTGCACAATACTGCCTTCACCATAAGCTAAATAAACAACTTAACGTATAGTAAATTGCTTTAGCAAGCGTATTTAATTGCGTATTAATTTATTTCATTAGCTATGCACACATTTACTAATGCATCAGCCACTGCCTGCTTACTTATGGGTTTATGAATATGCTCACTCGCGCCATATTCATAAATTAAGTCCATGTCTTCGGCTGAGGTATTTGCTGTAACAACGATTATGGGCATGGTTTTATTTAGCTCTTTGCGTATTTTTTTAGTCGCTTCAAAGCCATCCATGACCGGCATGTTTAAATCCATAAACACCACATCATAGTCAGCCTTACCTACCTTTTCGCAGGCTTCTAGGCCATTTACAACGCATTCATAGTCCACACCTAACGTTGCCAAAATACGTGTGAGTAACAAGGTGTTTAATTCGTTGTCTTCAACCACAAGGCAAAAAAGCTTTTTTTCGACTTCTCTTTCTGTTTGCTGGTTCGTAATTTCAATCGGCAAGTTAAGCGTAACATGAGCGCCACTCGCTGCGTTGTTTTTAAATGAAAGCGAACCATGCAGCGCTTTAACAACATACTGCGCCCGTGTTAATCCCGTTCTTAGGCCTTGAAAGTGGTTAGTTTGTTTAAATGAGTCAAACTCTAGTTCTGTTATTTTGCTAGAAAAACCACACCCACTATCATTAACGGTTAATTGTAATTGCGAGTTTTGCATGTTTGCAGCAACTTCAACCTCGCCCTTGTCGGTAAACTTTATTGCATTGCTAATTAGCTCGGTTAATACATGCTGTAAGCGCTGATGATCTAACTTACAAAAACAATTAAGAGACTCATCAAAATGAGTGATTAATGTTAGCCCTTTTTGCTGCGCTGCATACTCATACGCCAACACCACTTTGTTTATGGATTCTAAAAGGTTTTCGTTTTTAAGAATTGGCGCCCACTTTCCTGTGCTTAGTGCTTGTAGGTCTTGTAGCTCATCAAGCATAGATAGAAGTCTAAGGGCGCAGTAGCTTGCTTGCGTTTTAATATTTTGCTGCTCGGTATTGATGGTTAGCTCATCAATCGACGTAATTAATCCCTGTAACGGTGTTCTAAATTCGTGGCTTGCTCTGGCAATAAAGTGCTCTTTGTTTTGGCTCATTTGCGCTACAAAGTCCTTTTGTTTTTGAAGTGCTGTTAAGGTGCGTTCCACCTCTTTTTCCATCGGCATAAACACAAATCTTAGCTCAACGAGCAATAACACCATGGCGACTAACCAGCACAGCAATTCTAAATTAGACACGCGGTTAACTTTTTTCACTGCATGTTGCTCAAATAAAGTAACCGCGCGGTCAAGCTTAGCTAGCAGGTTTTCTACATGTGCTACGTTGAGCACCTGTGTGTCTACCTCGCCTTTTTGATACAGCAGCCAGCTAGCTTGGGCAATAAATTCATTCACTTCGCTATCTAGATTAGCTGGCTCAGCAAAGTATAACTTTACTAATTCTGGCGTTAAATAACGGTAACTACTACCTTGCTTGGTAAGTAATACCTCATGAGCTGTTTTAAATTGTGCGAGAGAGTGTTCGAGGGAATTGGTATGGGTAGCAACATCGATTCGTGATGAAAGAAGTGCATTGCTATGCCAAGCAATTTTTTGCGAGAGCATGCGCTGCTTACCTGCCATATTAATAATTTTGGCATCGTACTTTTGTACAGAAAAGCCATACTGCAGCAACAATGCTGAGCCACTTATTAACAGAGCAATAGCAATAAGCGCCCATCGGTAACGCTTTCTTACATTAGCAATAATTTTAAACATACAAGGCCGCTTTTTTATTTTAAGTGTAGCCTATATATAGAAAACTCAACATCAGCTTTAGTAATTATATAAATAAAAAGCCCAGTAACATGACTGGGCTAAATGTATTAAGTGTGAGGCAAAAAGGGTAATACTTGCGACACTTTTGTAATTACCAGTTAGCGATTTTCTAATCGGTTGTAATCAAACATACCAAATTCAACGCCGCGATACTCTTTAGCTACTTGGTGCATTATGTCGCTGTATTTCCAAAACTCTGGATGTGAGCGACGAATACCAAACTTTACTTTTAATGCAGCATAATCTGCTTCAATTTGCATCATAGGTAATAGCTGTGCAAATTCACCCACTTCATTTTGATCATTTAAATACCAAATAGCCGCAGGGTAATCACCAATAAAGCCAGGCACTAGGGTGGCGGTATCTTCATCATAAGCGCGCTGCCCATCTTCATTTAATAAGCTGGAAATATTGTAATGCGCGTTGTGATGAATAAGCGTATAAGCTTTATGTGAAGCATCGTCTTGCTTAACCAAAATATACGATAACTGCGGTAATAAATTTATAGCTTTAGCCGGCATATTGTTTAGTGCATTTAATGGCGAGGATACTTTTGTGTAGTCGTAGTGCTCACTCAGTACTGGCGCTAAAGTTTGCTTAACTAACCCATACAGCTCGTGTTGTGGATCATCCGTTTTATATTCAATACCACTAGGTTGGCTAAACTCTCGGTTGTTTTTAAAAAACTTAGATAAGCTTGGCGGAGACTTTCTATACCAGCTTTTTTTAATTTGATGGCGCTTCGCTTCAGGTAATAAAGCCAAAAAGTTTTGCTCACCCTCTAAACGTAAAAAGTCCATGTATAGGCGGGTCACTAATTGGTGGCCGATATTTCCGTATACATCAAAGCCTGCAACAAGTAAGTAATGAATACGCTCAAATAGCGCATAATCTAACACCCACATAGTTTTAGGCTCTTGACCAATAAAGCCTTTCACTACCGTGGCACTATCAAAATGGCGAAATATTGTAAGCGCTGCATTTTTGTTATGGCCTTCACCTTTCCACAATAGGTCGGTGGTTAAATGCTCTCCGTTTTTAAACATCTCGTTAGCCAGCTCAACTTTGGCTTGTAAGTATTTTTTCTCACGCACTGAGTATTTAACCCAGCTAGAGATAGGCAATGCATTGCTTTCTTCTGCTGCAGGTAATTCAAGGGCTTCTTCGTGCTGAAGCAACATATCTTCCACTGCTGGAGTCGCGACTTTTTCAGGGTCTGCAAAGGCAACCCAAAAATGATCGTTAATCACATTAAGTGCAATTTGGCCGCGGCATACAGGGCCCTTAATAAAGCCCATAATAATTAGCTCAGCTTCATCAAGCATAAATTGATACTTAGAATTAATAGGAATTACTTCAAACGTTTTAAAAGGATTAGATGCCGCCTCGCTCTTATAACTTGGCATTTTAGTAACCGTATAATCGGGAGCTATAAATTGCTCATAAATACGTGCAAGCTTTGCATCATCAAGCTTTAGCGGTAAATGTGTTTTTGATAAAACAGTTGAGCGGTCCTGTAGTAAACGGTAATACACACGACTCACTTTAGGGTCATCGTATGGTCGGCGCGTATTAATTAGCTTAATTTCTTCGCCTGGCGGCGTACTTGAACGAACCAGTTTAAAAAAGCTCTGTGGTTTATCAGAACCAAAATAAATATGGGCTAAAAACCAATGCTCGTAAATATAACGTGCGGCTAATTGGTATTTTAAGCTGTCTTGATTTAAAAACGCTTCCCAGTTTTTAACGTTTGTTAGTTCGGCTTTGGTGGGCGGTTTAATATGCGCCATTTTTCCACCGTCTTTAAGCCACTTTTGTAAATGATAAAATTCCTGGCTAGACACGCCCGGTAAACCGTAAGGCATACCGCCATGAGGTTGCTCTGCAGCTAAACGATCGAATTCTCCCATAGTGGCGCACGTTTGAGAGCGGCTAAGTGAAAAGTCAAATTCGTCATCAAGAATTTCATTCTCTGGTAAGGGTGCACTTTGCTTAAGCACTAATGAATTAAATAACACCCCACCGGCAAGGTTTGCTTCTGGGTTTTGGTCACGCTCGTTAAGTACCGGAGTAAAGCCCTTTTTACGCCATTGCTCAGTGCTGGTTGCATCAAATAATAACCGGCTTGGTGTAGTGGCTAATAGCCGTGTACCATCATAAACAAGCTCTTTGCTTAGCCCTCTATCTATCCCTTCAGGGGACGAAAGCTTTAGCTGACAAGGCGCATCATAACAGCCATGGCATACTACACAGCGTGTATCTAGCACAGGTTTTACTTCTTGCAAAAACTCGGCACCAGCACCTGTATCATGCGGCACTATACGCTGCTGCGTTTGTTCATCACCAAATAAGTCGTTGTAGTGAGCATTGCCTAAATAAGCACACCCGCTGAGGATAATAAGGACGAATGTGCTGATCAGAATTTTTTTCATTCTTCATCCTCATCACCCAGGTCGAAGGTTGGCATCATATCCATTTGTGGAGAGACAAAAGTTTGGTTGTCGTGGGTATTTAACACCACACTTAACAGTGGCCCGTGGGTCAGCGTTATTTGTGCATCGTGCTCTTGGTTTAATAACGCATTAAATTCGCTGCTATGCGGCGCAAGCTCATACTCTTTTAAACTAATAGCGATACTGCTATCGGGTGCTGGGTTTTGGCATATCTGCGTCAGTAGCTCATCATCAAGAGCAAATGAAATGTCTAAATCGGGCTTTTCTACATCTCGCTCACTAAGCGACTCATTTAAAATAAATAACGGTAAGGTTAATTTACTATCTTGTTCAAATTCCATTGTGCTCTCTTGCTGACTGAGGGTGTAATTACCCGCCATTATAGCAAAAAAGCACATAATTACTGCGCCTAAATAACCACACTAAAGTCTAAAATTTAGCCTTAAGCGCTGTTAATGACTAAGCTTTAATATCATCCATTGCCGATTCAATAATAGAAAATACAGCCCCTTGAGGGTCGCAAATAACACTAAAACGCCCTACATCAGGAATATCTGTAGCAGGTACACACACTTGCCCTCCAAGAGTCGCCGCTTTTTTTACATAGCTATCGCAGTTATCCACGGCGAAGTAAATCATCCAATGGGGGGGTACGTCTTGTGGCCACTCATCAGTCATTTGTAGCATGCCTGCTACCGGCTTACCTGCAACTAAAAACAAGGTGTAATCCATACCTTCCATAGGCTTTGTTTCACTTTTCCACCCCAGTAGTTCACAGTAAAAATCACGGCTTGTTTCACTATCGCGCGTTGCCATTTCATGCCAATAAGGCGTGTTGAGCTCACAAGGACGCTTACATCCTATATGCTCTTTACCTTGCCACAATGCCACCGTGGCACCCGCGGGGTCTTTAAGCATTAACATACGCCCTGCATCCATAACATTGTGAGGGCCTGCTATAATTTGCGCACCGAGCTCTTGCGCCTTAATTGCACATGCATCAACATCATCTACGGCAATATAGGTAAGCCAGTAGCTAGGCGTAGAGGCCACTTGCTCTTTAGGCATTTGATACATGGCAGCAATATCGTCACCTTGCTTTTGTAGCATAGTGTAATACTCATCATCGCCAATGGGCTGATCGTCATTTCCCCACTCAAACAACGAGGTATAAAAAACTTTCCCGTCTTGCCAATTATGAGTACACAGTTCAGCCCAGCAAAATATACCTTGCGGATAATTATTTTTATTATTCATCGCCCATTTCCTGTTGTAAATTTAAGCCATTTTTAGCTTAGGCTAATACCCTGTAAGTGTCGATAGTTATTCACTGAATAAGCACCTCCTTATACATCAGTGACCACTTCTACTCGGGCTTTGTAAAGCCAAGCCAAACAACATTATTTACATTAACGCCAAGCAGCTAAAAGTTGATAGCTAAAAACTAATCACTTTTTTTCAGGCAATAAAAAAGGCCACCGAAGTGACCTCTTTTTAGTATTAATTAGCTAGGCTAATTAATACTCATTGAACGTTGCTACATAGCACCTACGCCTAAAGGTAATAGCGCCACCTTCACATGGAGTAAATTTCAGGCAATAAAAAGCCACCGAAGTGACCTTATTAATTAACTAGGCTAATTATTACTCTAGGATAGTTGCTACATAGCACCTACGCCTAAAGGTAATAGCGCCACCTTCACATGACATAAATTTTAGGCAATAAAAAAGGCCACCGAAGTGACCTCTTTTTAGTATTAATTAGCTAGGCTAATTATTACTCTACGATAGTTGCTACAACACCAGCACCTACAGTACGGCCACCTTCACGGATAGCGAAACGAAGACCTTCGTCCATCGCGATTGGCGCGATTAGAGTTACTGTCATCTTAACGTTATCAC